>JAQCFT010000274.1 GCA_027619545.1 Verrucomicrobiota bacterium
AAATTATCGGGGGAATTGAATTACGTCCATCCGGCACTGTCCGAGCAATTCACGGTGGGCGACACTTACACCATGACCTTGAATGTGGAGAATGGGATTCCCGCCGTCGAAATTGACCGGCCTTTCTTCTACAGTGTGGGAAACTTTGATGATTCGCTCATCGACGGTTCCCTGGCTTTTGCCAATGGCTACACCATGGAACTTGGCGGACACAGCCCTGGGAGTTTCAATATCATCAATGCCGGAGCAAACAGCGCTTCCGGATATGACCATTGAACCTCAGTGTTCAAGCATTTGACGACTCGCTGACCGGGGAACCTGTGGCAGGATATTCGGCCGAGATCCTGACATTGAACTTCACCGATGATGTGCCTCCTCTGAACTTGTTATCCGGATCGGAAGCGGCATTTCCGGCATATGACCTTCCTTTTCCTTCAGCAGAAACATTCCACCTGGAAGAGACAACCAACGAGCGGTTTCATCTGAGACTTCAATTTTCAGGAGGGCAGCCTGACGGCACCCACTTTGTAAGAGGCTCGATCACCGATTTTTTATTCACGGATTCCGGAAACACCCATGAACCTTCAGGAGGAGGCAATTTTGAAGAAGCCATCCACAATGCGAATCTTCCTGAAGAAGCCAAAGCTTTCAACGCAGATGCTAATGGTGACGGGATTCCAAACGGCATTGCCTACGCTCTGGGCATACCACTCCTGGGGGCATCGGACACCTTGCGCTACCGCCTCCCCACCTTTACCAAAAACCAGTGGCGCATCATTCTTCCCCTTGAACTACCTGCCGACATTGCTTACGAAATACGTGTATCAACCACCCTGGGAGGCGACTGGACTGCGATTGCTTCACGCCCAATCAATGGCACCTGGGAAGGAGCGGTCGATATTGAATCAACAGACAAAGAACAAACGGTCAGCGCCGACGTCTCGGTCAACCTCAACCATCATCAAGCAGTGTTCTTCAGCCTGCGCGTGACTTTGAATCCTTAAAGGCCAACGCCGTGGTTTTATTGCATCATGGAGTAATGCCGACAACGAATAACAAAGCGTGGATAGCATCTCTAATGGCTTGGAGCATGGTCCTGGTTGCCTTGAGTCTTGTGGCAGGATCATGGATCTCCCAAGGCATCGTCTGGACTATGTTGCAGACCGACCTGACTCCCTCCATGAAGGTGGAGGAGATCAAGATCTTCTTCGACAACTTTGGCAAACTCGCACCTCTGGCCTATGTGGGTTGCGTCATGGTGGAAGTCCTGGTCGCCCCGATCCCGGGAATCATGCTGTACGCGCCAGGTGGCGTTGTCTTTGGGGGATTGATGGGGGGTTTTCTTTCACTTATCGGGAACACTTTGGGAGCAGGCATCGCCTGCGCGGCTGCCAGGACCATTGGAGAAAGCTGGGCCACGAAATATTTTGCGTCTGAAAAATTAAGATCAACCCAGGAATTATTGGAAAGAAAGGGATTCTGGCTGATTCTCCTTCTCCGGATCAATCCACTGACTTCATCGGATTTGATATCTTACGCCGCAGGATTGACGCGCATCCCTGTCTGGCAAGTCATGCTGGCCACAGCAAGCGGCATGGCTCCTCTGTGTTTCGCCCAGGCCTACCTGGCGGAAAACCTGATGCAACGCTTCCCCTGGCTGCTATATCCATTGACCGGATGCCTGATTGTTTATGTTGCCATCGTGTTGAAGATCGCCTTCCGCATTCGAAATAAGGAAGTCGCAGCCAGTTAGGCAAACATGTCAATTACTAAGGAAATCACACGCTGAATTTTAAAAAATGATGTTCCTTACCACGGGTGAAGGTGCTTTCCCCCCTCAAACGCCGGCGTTGCGCAAGCTTCTGAACACAGTGACAGTCTCCAGAAGCAACGCGTTAAGTGAAAGTTCAATCCCTTCCAGACATCCCTAAAAAGACAGCCGATTCACGATATTGAAATAATATGAACCGGGCAGTTCTCAACACTCTGCTCAAGCTCGTCGCGATCGGCGTCATACCCTTTACCAAATTCCATTTGATCGTGCCGGTGGGTAACTTCAAGCAAGGAAGCCATCCCGTCTTCATCAATCTTCCAATAACTTGGAGCATGCTCCACACAGGCGTAGCAGCCAATGCAATCGCTTCGTTTGTGTGTTATTTGAATCATGCTTGCACGGGTTTCATGAGGTAAAGTCGGTCGCCTCGACGGACTTTGTCCCCTACTTTGATGGAAAAAACACTGCGCCCTTTGATCCCCTCGACGGGGTTTTCATCCACTCTGATTTCTTCCGCCACACCATTCACAACACCTGTTTTGTCGCCGATAATGTTGTATTCATCCCCCACATTGAGTTCACCGGCGGTTGCCGTGATTTCGGCTACTTGGATACGGGAAAAATAATTGGTGACGGTGCCTACGGCAATTTTTTGCCTGGTGGCCTTACTCCCATAGGCATTGCTCCACCCCTGCTTTCGACCCAGATAATAACCATCTGAATGCCCGCGGTTGTACACTTTTTCCAGATTACCCTGTAGCTCCCCAACCAACTCCCGGGTATAGCGACCTTCGTTCAGGGCATCGATGGCCGCGCGGTAACTCCGTATCACGGATTCCACATACTCCGGTGCACGACCGCGTCCTTCGATTTTGAGAGTGTGAATACCGGCGTCCAATATTTGATCCAGAAAATCGATGGTGGAGATGTCATTGGGGGACATGACAAAGTTGTTGTCGATCTCAAGTTGTTGACCCGATTCCTTGTCCGTCACAATGTATTCTTTACGGCAATTCTGTTCGCATGCGCCACGGTTGGCCGATGCGTTGCTGGTGTAAAGCGACATGCCACAACGGCCCGAAACAGCAATGCACAGAGCGCCATGCGCAAAAGCTTCCAATTCCATTGGTCGGCCGTTTTTGCCACGGAGATCGGTTTCAAGGATCTGCTCATGAATGCGCTTGATCATTTTGAGGTTCAGTTCTCGCGCCAGCACAATGCGATCGCAAAAGGGAGCGTAGAACTTGACCGCATCAAAATTGGAGATCGAAAGTTGCGTGGAAAGATGCACCTCCAAACCGAGTTCATTGGCCATTTGAACCGCAGCCATATCGGCCAGAATCACTGCATCCACGCCATGTTCCTTCGCGGTTTCCAGCATGCTTCGGGCTACTTTGGCATCGTAATCATACAGCAGGGTGTTGAGTGTCAGATACCCTTTCACCTTATTTTCATGGCAAATGCGTAAAATTTCGGGGATATCGGACAACTCAAAACTGCGGCGGGCTCGAGCTCTCATATTCAATTGAGCCACACCAAAATACACCGCATCGGCACCGGCTTTGATGCCAGCACGAAGCGAAGGAAAACAGCCCGCGGGAGCCAATAATTCGGATTCGTATTTCATTTAAAGGGGACAATACTATGCCAGGATTTCAAAGTCGCCAACCACGTTTCGCACGCTGAACACTGCAACATCCCAACTCGTTGCAGCAAATAAGCTTACCAAAAAACATTAGTATCTAACCAACGTCCAGTCGCCTCAAATTGCATCATCAAAGCACAAAGTAAAGAACAACTGGCACTTTGATGGAAAAGTTATAAGCTCTGTGGGGGAATCAATCGAGATAACACCTAAATCTATCATTTTGAAATGAAACATGTTCGCATCCGTATCCTGACCGTTGTTTTTTGTTTGGTGTCACTGATATCGACCGTATTTTCCGATGTCAGCAAAAAACCATTGGATCATTCTGATTATGATCGTTGGAACACAGCTTCTATGGTTCAAATCTCCAACGATGGTCACTGGATCCAGTATGTGAACAACAGGGGCAAGGCGGATGGTGAAGCGACGCTTGTTCTGCGTAAGAATGGGGCACTCGGGGAATACAAGATTGCCAGGGGTGAATCTGCCACATTTACGTTCGATTCCAGGTTTGTGATTTACAAGATCGCACCGGATCCCGAACGCGTTAAAGAGTTGAAAAAGGAGAAAACCAAACCAGAGGACCTGCCGAAACCCATGTTGGAAGTGCTGGAACTGGAATCGGGCGCATCCTACCGTGTGGATCGCATCAAATCATTCTCAGTTCCCAAAGAAAACGGACGCTGGCTGGCATACCTCCTGGAGAAGCCTATGGCTGAAAGTCATGTTGAAACACTCAAATCGGGTGTGGAAGAAACATACGAAGTCACACCGCAAGGACTGCGCCGTCCCGCCAAACCCATGCTGTTAAAAAAACGTCCGACTGAGACATCCCCCGAGGAAAAATCATCACCTGTTCCTGATCCGGATTCCAAAAATGAAAAAATAAAGGATGCTGACCATGATGAATCCACGAATAAAAAGGACAAGGAGCCAGGAACGGTTCTGGCCATTCGGAACTTGCAAACGCAGGAGGAACGGAGGTTCTCCAACGTGGTGGATTACCAATTTTCGAAGGATGGCAATGCCGTTGCATTTGTGACCTCGGTCGAGTCTTTGCCTGACAGGAAAGATGGCAAGAAGATTTCAGGGAAAGCAATCAAACCGGAGAGCTCCATCACCGATGGGGTATATGTGTTGAATCTGAAGAACCAAAAGTTGAGTCAGATACTTTCCGGATCCGGACGATACAAAAATCTTTCCTTCAGTGACAACGGCGAACACCTGACGTTCGTGACCGACAAGGATGACGACGAATCCAAGACTTCCAGCTGGTCGCTGTATCACTGGAAGAAAGCCTCGGGAAAGGCCCGCCTCATTGCTTCCGAAGATATCGAAGGTATTCCCGCCGGTTGGTGGATTTCACCCGATGCCACCCCCTATTTTTCCGAAGACTGTCGTCGCCTGTTCTTCTTTACCGCACCGGTGCCCAAAAGTGTTATTGAGGAACGCAATCAAGCGGATCAAGAGGAAGCGAAAGAAAAGAAGGATGAGGAGAAAAAGGCCAAGTTGGATATCTGGCATTGGGAAGACCCTTTGCTACAGCCAGAACAACTCCTTCAGGCAGACAAGGAAAAAAGTCGCAGCTACGTGGCTATATACGATCTTGAGAAAAGGACCATCATTCAGCTGGCCAATCAAGAGCTTCCTTCGGTTTCAATTGATCGCCGGTCACGTTCCCCCCATGCAGTGGCTGTGAACGACCTCCCCTACAGGAAGCTGCTATCGTGGGATCGCCCCGGTTTTCAGGATACATACCTGGTCGACCTGGAAACGGGAAGTCGTACATTGATCCTGGAGAAAAGCCGGGCACGTGGAACACTTTCACCCGAAGGCAACTATATCACCTGGTTTGATCCGGAGGATCGACAATGGTACGCCACATCGACAGGTCCGGATCGTACAGTGATCAACATCAGCAAAGGTATTGGAATTCCACTGCAAGAGGAACTTCACGATACCCCCTCCCTTCCCGGAGCATACGGCAGCGCAGGCTGGATTGAAAAGGATCATGCGTTTTTGATCTATGATCGTTTTGACATCTGGCAAGTGGATCCCAAAGGCGAACTGCCTCCTGTGTGCCTAACTGAAGGACACGGACGTGCGCACTCCGTGCAATTTCGCTTTGTCCAACTGGATCATGAGGCCCGTGCCATTGATCCTGAAAAGGACATGTACTTGTCGGCCTTCAATGAAACATCCAAAGCAAGTGGATACTTTGTCATCCGCGCCAAAGATAACGAGGTTGAAACATCAGAGGAGGTGAAGCGATCAAAACTCGAACAACGGATCATGCTCAATGAAAATGTGAACAGCATCGCGAAAGCGCGAAACTCAGAAGATCTTGTGTTCAGGCGCAACACCTTTCGGCAATGCCCGGACATCTGGACAAGCACCACCGAATTCAGAACCATCCATCGCATCAGTGATATCAATCCACAGCAGGATGAATATGCATGGGGAGATGTTGAATTGATCCAATGGAAGGCAACTGACGGACAAATGCTGGATGGTTTGTTGTACAAACCGGATGATTTTGATCCTGCGAAAAAGTATCCGCTACTGGTCTATTTCTACGAACGCAGATCAGACAATCTGCACAGCTACTATGCGCCGGCAGCGGGAAGATCGATCATCAACTTCAGTTTCTATGTCAGTCGCGGGTATGTACTGTTCGTTCCTGACATTCCATACAAAATGGGAATTCCCGGACAGAGTGCGCTCAATTCAGTTGTATCCGGCACCCAATCCCTGATTGACAAGGGATTCGTCGACGAAAAACGCATTGGCATACAAGGCCACAGTTGGGGAGGTTATCAGGCTGCCTACCTGGTGACCAAAACCGACATGTTTGCCTGTGCCGAAGCTGGGGCGCCTGTCAGCAATATGACGAGTGCTTATGGCGGCATTCGTTGGGGAACCGGCCTGAGCCGGATGTTTCAGTACGAGCGCACACAAAGCCGAATTGGCGACACGTTGTGGAATGCCCGCGACCAATACATCGAAAACTCACCGCTCTTTTCAGCCGACAAGATCAACACTCCCCTGCTCATCCTGCACAATGACGAAGACGGCGCCGTTCCGTGGTATCAGGGCATCGAACTGTTTGTCGCCCTGCGTCGTCTCGAGAAGCCGGCATGGTTGTTGAATTACAATGGAGATCCCCATTGGGTGATGGGAGAAGAAAACCGCAGGGATTTTGCCATTCGCATGCAACAGTTTTTTGACCACTACCTGAAAGACGCACCTGAACCCGAATGGATGGCGGTAGGCGTTCCTGCGGTCGAAAAAGGCGAAAACTTTGGATTGGAACTCTTGGAACCCAAATCACAGGTCG
>JAQCFT010000275.1 GCA_027619545.1 Verrucomicrobiota bacterium
GACGTTTTCCAAAAAGACGCGCATCACGGTGGCGTGATGTTGATCCGCCACGAAGAGTTGCCCCTGGAAAGGTCCGAATTTACCTTCGGTCAGATCCCAGCGCAGTCCGCTCGGGCTCTTGCCCATTTTTTCGTAGGGAAACCATACAGCCGGCATTTTGAACTCCGGAATCTGCTGGTGCATATCCTTCATCCAGGTTCCGGAAACGGGCTGAGGCATCTTGTCAAACGGAGCTCCCACCAACTTCTGGGTGGGTAATCCCCATGGATGACCATGATAATCTCCAAACTCAAGATGGGAGAGTTTGGAGGCATTGCACCATTCTCCCTGGTTGTCGGTATAAAAAATGTCGCCCCAGGGACTGTCTTCTACTCCTGCCGGAGATCTTAATCCTGCGGCCATCGGAAACATCTCACCAGTGTCCGGATTCACCCGCACAGCCCATCCTCGCCAATGGGCCTGTTTGATGTCGGGATCGGCATAGGGCTGTCCTCCGAACGGCTTGTTCAAGGTCACCCACATGAACCCTTCCTTGTCCATGCGCGGACCAAAATTGTATTCGTGGTAATTACCGGAAATGTCCCAGGCATCACACACTGTTTCAAACACATCCGCTTCACCATCGCCATCGCTGTCCTTGATACGGGTCAGCTCGCCGCGTTGAGCGGTGTAGATCCAGCCCTTGTGTTCAAGAAAACCCAGAGGCTGGGCAAGCCCGCGCGCCCAAGGGCGGAAGACTGCTTCATCGGGATTGCCATAGGCATTTTCCAGGACATACACATCACCTCGTCGCGTGCCAATCAGCAGGTTGCCGTCGGACATCAAGGTCATCGCGCCGACTTCCATCGGCAGGTCTTCCGTGGGGAATGTGTCGATGGCATAGTAATCGGATTCCTCGGCTGCGTTGACCGCTCCCCATACCAGCATGCATGTCAGAGCTGTTGCGAATACCTGTTTGATACCTTGCGAGTTTTGTTGTGTTGCCATGTGTGTCTGTTGAGTTGAAATGATTTGATAATTGAACACGATGCTTGCCTTTACCATTCAATGATCTGTTCGATCGATGCTTCTTTTTGGTCCAGTGGCACGGGAATGATGACCTGCGTCTTACCATTCTGCACCCGGATAATGGGTTTGATCGGAAACGAACTGTTGAGGCGTACCTCGTACTCGTCACCAACCTTGAACCGGTTGTCGGTCAATTGCTCCACATTGTCCCCTTCCGCAGCGAGAAAATGCAACCCACTCGAGGCACTGTCCGCTTTCAATTTGAACTGTCGTTTGAGAATGGAACCACCGGGTTGAATGACCGGGACGGGAGATTCCTCCACGGAAACCGTTTCCAGTCTATATTTGAAAGTTGGGCGATTTGTTTCCTTGTCCAGGGTGTATCCTTTGAAATTCCCTCCTGTATTTCGGCTGGTAAGTTCCGGTTCCGGCCAAGTGGACTCGGGCGCTTCGAGGAATGAGAAGGCAGGTCCGGTCGGCAGATCCAGAACGTCGGTTCCGAGCGGCCCAAGGAATGTATCCGTTCGACCGCTTTGCACTCCTGAATGATCAAAGAAACGTCCGCGCCAGACTTTGGCCAAACGCACCACGTTAAAATCATAAGCCACATTCAATTTCTCGGGGAAACCTGTCAGAATGGCGCGTGGGCCAACATCCTTCATGAAGGTGCGATGCACAATGGGCTTGTCCGCTGGCACCAACTCCATGGCGATTTCACCTTTGGGAACGATGCCGACGGGCAAGGGCATGGAATTCTTGAGAGAAAGGTAGGACCAGATGGACTCGATCTGTTTCTCTGCATTCCCGTCCAAAATATCCAAAAACGCCGACTGACCTTCCGGCCAGAACTGCGGCATGCGCGTGCCCTCGTTGAAGGATGCCGGATTCAACAAGAAAGCTTTGAACCAACCCGGTTGAACTCGATCGTAAACAAGGGACAAATCAAGACCCTGAATCGCCAAGGCATCCTGACCCGCCACCTTATGACACGTGATACAGGCAAGTCCGGTGACTCCCAGAAACTTCTGTCCGATGCCGGCAGCTTCTTCGCTGAAAGCAGGGCCTGCGGCAAATGCTGATTGCTGATCCGCCTGCCCCACCGCTTTTACAAAGCGATCAACGACCCCTCCATGAAAACTCGGCATCCGCGTCGCCATGTAATGTCGCACATGCAAATCATCCGAAGTCAGAATGCTGGCCATGGCTTCGGGGCGCAACTTGGCTCCTACCTTGTCGAGTGTGGGCGGGATTTTTCCTTCTTCACCCAGATCGATCTCGATGGTGGTATTGAAATATGCAGCGGCAATCTCATCCGAAGGCCCGCCAATGCCACCACGATCATGACAGGCATAGCAATTGAAAGCGGCGAGCGTGCGATTCACCGTCTGATCCGGCGACAAAGGCGCCACCTGACCTCCATAGGATTTCAGTGCAGCTTTGATGTCTTCTTTTTGGGAACTGGAAAGTTGGTAATCCGGCACACCCCGACGAATGCTTCCCCCCAAACAACCCTGGGGACTGTCCAGATTCAAGGCAGCAAGGTCTTTGGCAGGACGCATCGGTTTCCAATCGTTCATGGCGTGACAAGAAACGCAACGCAATGCCGTGAACATCTGTGCGCCCATGCGCGCCTTTTGTGAGTCTATGGTAAATGCTTCTGTTCCAAGAGGGATCATCGGCTGCCCGGTGTAGGAAACCAATGCATCGGCCGGGATGGGTTGACCGCGCCTTGCCTGAACGCCGGGTGGCACCCAAAACACACGCAGTTCCGCACCACCTCCACCATTGAAAAAGTGCACCTCAAAATCATGAATTCCCTCATTTAGTTCGGCAGTCCCCATTCGGATCTGACGGCCGTGTACCCCGTCGTTATCCACGACCGTTTGGCCATCAATCAGGATGCGTGATCCGTCATCCGAAGCAGTCCCGATCCGATACTCACCGGCCTGGGCGATCTTCAACTGGCCATGAAAGCGAACGGCATAATCATTGTTTCGTGTTTCAATCGATTCCAATCGAATCGTTTCCAATTGCCCACTCGATTTGGGGGTTAAGGTGGAAAAATCGGGCAAGTTCTGGATGCCATCGATCTCGTAGTATTCATAGGCAATACCAGGTTCCTCACCCGGATCCGCGGCTTTGGACTGTGGATTATCCAACTGATCCCGCAGCAGATACACAGCAATCGCACGCGCCTCCGAATCATCCAGCCTGAGATCGGGCATACGACCTGAAGGTCTGGTTTCATGAGGATTTTTTAAGAATCCGATCAAGGCGTCGAGAGTGGTCTTCTCAGCAAGCGACCCCAGAGACACAAACTGCCCGGAATCGGCGTCCTGGGTTTCAGGCCCGTGACAAGCGACACATCCAACGGTATGAAACGCGTCCCTCCCCTGCTCGACCAGGGATGCCGATCCACCCATTGTGGCGGAGGCAAAGCCGCCACCTTGAGAGGAAAGAAAATGCACCAGAAAATCGATGGCACCCTCCTTGGCGGAAGCTTCGGATGCATGGAATACATCCGGCATCGTGACACCCGGTTTCTTGGATTGAGGGTCCGACAGGTAGTCCCGCAAAAAATGAGGGGTCAGCCGAGTTCCAACACTGCTGAGATCAGGCGCCGAACGCGTCCAGACACGTTCGGATACCGCTTCATTGGCCTTGTGACAGGAAACACAATTCAATTCGCCAAGCAGTAACTCTCCCCTCTCCACCGCGGTGGAAGAATCACTTTTCTGAAGTCGTTCATACCCCAACACAGCCGGAGCATCCGCCAACAATCCGGATCCGACACCCCGACAAATCAACATGACCGCGACTCCAAAAAGCAGAGCCTGACGCTTGGTTTGATGAAAATGCATGCACACTCTCATGAGGGAAGACGCCAAAAAAGTCAATCCTACGTGTTTCTTTAGAAACCAAAGGAATGCAGCCAACAGAAACGATGATCACCGCCGTCCAGAATGCTCATACGTCTGCCATTCCGATAAACAAACAAACGCAGCTGATCTGTGTGTCCTCCCATGTTGGTGACTAACGACCAGGTCACAGCCTTCCAACGCAAAATCCTACTCTGCGTCAGACTTGATCAACCTTTTTATCGCCAGGGCGGCGGTTGCGAAGCCGAAGGTGCCGGTGATGTGGGTGATGCTGCCGTAACCGTCGGCGCAACCCAGTCTGCCTGATACTTGATTGGATTCGCTAGTTTCACAGCTTTGTTCCAGGTCCCAGGGGCCTTTCGCGGGTTCGGGTGAGAAGACGCAGGGGATGCCGAAAGGTTTGTTGGCGGGAAATCCGTGTTCGGTTCTGAGTTGTTTGCGCACTTTTTGCAGAAGCCGATCGTGGTGAGCTTTGCTGAGGTCGGCGGTCTGGATCTTGAAGGGGTCCAGACGTCCGCCGGCCGCTCCTGTTGTCACAATGGGCAGCTTCTTCTGGCGCGCGGTGCTAAGGAGGTGACATTTGGCGTTCAAACGATCAATGGCATCCACAACAACATCGTAATCCTCCGAGAGAATCACATCCGAGGTGGCCTGAGTGTAAAACATTGGTTGGGTATTCACCTTGCATTCGGGGTTGATGATCTGGATGCGGCGTGCCATGGCTTCGACTTTGAGGTGTCCCATTTCACCATCGACGGCAGGTACCTGTCGGTTGACGTTGGTCACGCAGACTTCGTCCATATCAACCAGAGTCAAGTGACCAATCCCCGTGCGAGCCAGCGCTTCCACGGTCCAGGAACCAACGCCACCGATACCAATGATGCAGATGCGGGCTTCACGGATACGCTGACACGCTTCTTTACCGTACAAGCGTTCGATTCCGCCAAATCGTTGGTCCCAACTGTTCATGCTTCAGGGTTGGGTTTGGGAGCATCCCTAAGGACCTGGGTAGAGGGTGGGAGGTCCTTCATCTCCTGTTCGGCGTGATTGGCCAGTTTGAGAATGCGTTCGCCACTGGGTCGAATCGATCGTTCATAGCTTCCCACGGCTTTGTTGTAGGCGTTGCTGGCAGTGTCGAGTCCGGCGCGGATTTTGTCCAGGTGATCCACGAACACGCTGATGCGTTTGTAAAGTTCTTCGGCAGCTTGTGCGATGGCACGTGCGTTTTCGGTTTGGGCATGTTGTTTCCAACTGACGCTGACCGACCGAAGCAACGCGATCAACGATGCGGGTGTGGCCAGAAGAATTTTCCGCTCGGCGGCCCAGACGATCATTTCCTGATCGGCCTCCAGGGCGGCGCTGAACAGGGATTCAGCAGGCAGGAACAAGACAACGAAATCCAATGCGCTGGGGAATTGTGCCGGATAATCCCGACCCGCCAGATCACGAATCGTCAACCGCAGTTTGGAGGCGTGGTTGGCGAGCATTTGGGAGCGCTTGACCGGATCTGCCTCGTCCATTTGTCCGACAAACTCAAGCTCCGGGACTTTGGCATCCACCACGATCACGCGATCACCCGGCAGGCGAACGATCATGTCCGGTTTGGCATCGCCGGATTGAACCTGCTCCTGGAAATCGCAGTGTGCGCTCATGCCGGCAGCTTCGACCACACGTCGCAAGGTTTCCTCACCCCAACGCCCGCGCGCCTGATTGGAACTGAGAATGCGTCGGAGTTGCAATGTTTCCTGGGACAAGCTCTGGCTTTGGGTGGTCAGGGATTCCAGGTGTTGCTTGAGTTCACCGAAGGTTTTGGTACGTGATTGTTCGCTTTCGTTGAGTTGTTGGCGGTAAACCTTCAGTTGCTCTTCAAGCGGTTTGACCAGGGCAGCGACCGATTCCTGTCGTTTGGACAGATCTCCTTTGGCTGATTCCTGAAAAGTCGCAAATGTTTCCTTGGCAAGTTGAAGAAAGACAGGATGCGTTTCCTTCAATGCGTCGGAACTCAAGGCTTTGAAGGATTCCTTCAGGTCCTGGAGGGATTTCGCGTGTTCCTCCTTCAGGCGTTGAAAACTCTGCTCGTGGAGCCGGTTTTGTTCTGATTGAAATTTTTCAGCGGATTCCAGTCGGGCTTCGGCGGTGGATTTGGCGGTGCGCTGGGATTCAAGATCCTGGCGCAGCGATTTGATCTCGGCTTCCTGCTGTTCCAGTTGACCGCGCAGCTCCTGTTCCAGGCGCAAAGCAACCTGGTTTTGGCGCGAGGCATTCAACCACCAGGAAAAGAGCCAACCAATCAATCCGCCGGAACCCAGTCCAATCAACAAATACGCCCACTCTGGCATGGTTTAGTAATGCGCAATGGCTTCGATTTCCACCCGGGCACCCATGGGGAGAGCGGCCACCTGAATGGTTGATCTGGCCGGAAAATTCTCCGTGAAAAATCGGGCGTAAACCTCGTTGACCTGGGCAAACTCGGCGAGATCCACCATAAAAATGGTCGTCTTGACGACATTGGCCAATGTCAGGCCTTCGCTTTCTACCAGAAGCTTGAGGTTTTCGAGCACTCGTGTTGCCTGGGCCTGAATGTCGCCTTCAACAATTTTGGTCGTGGCCGGATCCAATGGGATCTGGCCCGCAGTAAACAGTAAGTCACCAATCCGTGATCCGTGGTTATAAGGTCCGATCGCCTTGGGCGAACAATCCGGTGAAAAAGTCTTTTTTTCCATATCGATATCCGGCGCGCATCATAGCGATACCGGTCCGAAACACAAACCAGTTTTGAGGATATGTTTAAAATGGGCCAAGTAAAACCTGCCGGTTTGTTATTTC
>JAQCFT010000008.1 GCA_027619545.1 Verrucomicrobiota bacterium
CAGATCCTTCATCGCCGAGTGATCGGCCAAGGCGAAGCGGTCACGGCGGTTGCCGATGCGGTGATTCGGGCGCGTTCAGGATTGAAGGATCCCAATCGGCCGATCGGTTCCTTTATTTTCCTCGGCCCGACCGGGGTCGGAAAGACGGAACTCGCCCGGGCATTGGCCGAGACGTTGTTCGATGCGGAGACCAACATGATCCGCATCGACATGAGCGAATATATGGAGAAGCACGCGGTGGCCCGTTTGATCGGCGCGCCCCCGGGTTACGTGGGTTACGAGGAGGGCGGGCAGTTGACGGAGGCCGTGCGGCGGAAGCCCTATTCGGTGATACTCTTCGACGAAATCGAGAAGGCGCATCACGACGTGTTCAATGTGCTGCTCCAGATTCTGGATGACGGACGTTTGACCGACAGTCAGGGCCGCACGGTCAACTTTAAGAACACCATCATCATCATGACTTCGAACATCGGCAGTCCGCTTCTTCTCGAGAACGCCGGCGAAACCGGCGACATTGACGAACCGGTTCGGAAAAACGTGATGGCTGCGCTCCGCGCGCACTTTCGTCCCGAGTTCTTGAATCGGGTGGATGACATTGTTCTGTTCAGTCCTCTCACCCTGGCGGAGCTAAAGGAAATCGTGGGTTTGCAGTTGCAGCTGTTGCAGCAGCGGTTGATGGATCGCTTCATTGATTTGCGCTTGAGCGATGCGGCCTGCGAGTATGTGGCCCGCGAGGGGTATGATCCGGTTTATGGCGCGCGCCCCATGAAACGTTTCTTGCAGCGGCATGTCGAAACGGCGTTAAGCCGCAAATTGTTGTCCGGAGAAGTGAGCGATGGAAGTCGCGTCGAAGTGGATCTGCACGATGGAGAGTTGGTCTTTCGTTCGCAAAGAGGAAATGGCGATGGCCCCTCGGTCGAGTCAGGCACCCGGAACGGCGCAGAGAGAGAGCTTGTTGAAACGGCCTCGGCCGAAGGCTGAGCGCGCACAGTTCCCTACATGGGTTGGGTCCACTGCAAACGCAGTGGACCTTTCGAGCGGAGACCGTGACTCGGTGATTCTCGTGCTGTGAGAAAAGTGGTGGTAGGAACAGGATTCGAACCTGTGAAGGCAAAGCCAGCAGATTTACAGTCTGCCCCCGTTGGCCACTTGGGTATCCTACCATTCCCTTTTTCAAGGTGCTGTCTGGTTGTTTGCACCGGACAGAGTTGGGAAAGAAACACGATACCTATGGACAAGTCAAGGCCGAATCGTTGTTAAATTTGGCGGCACGTTGTTTTTTGAATTTTGCGTGCTCCCCGATACCTTCTTTATCGTCGGGAGAATTCTCGCTTTTCTTTCCTCTCTGATGGCTTAATCTTGCCTGCCAAAACATCATGGGATTGAAATTATTCAACACGCTCAGCAGGAGCATCGAACCTTTTCAACCGTTGGACCCGGAAGGCCGCAAGGTCGGCATGTATTGTTGTGGTCCGACGGTGCACGACTTTGCGCACATCGGGAATTTCCGCACATTCGTGCTTTCGGATCTGGTTCGTCGTTATCTTGGCTTCAAGGGATTCGAGGTGCGTCATGTGATGAATATCACGGACGTTGAGGACAAAATCATTGCCCGGGTCAAGGCTTCCGGCACCACTCTCGGCGCTTACACAAAAAAATACGAAGATGCTTTTCTGAATGATCTCGAAGAACTCCGCTGTGAGTCGCCTCACGATATGCCGCGAGCGACCGAGCACATGCCTTCGATCATCGACCTGATTGCGCGTTTGGTGGAGCGCGGGGTGGCTTATGCCGCCAAGGACGGATCGGTCTATTTCAGTATCGGGAAATACCAAGAGGCGGGGTGTTGTTATGGACAGCTGCAAAAGCTCGATTTCGATCAGATGCGTCCCGGCGAGCGTGTTCAGTCCGATGAATATGCGAAGGACGCCATCGCTGACTTTGCCTTATGGAAAGCCCGCACCGAGGGCGATGGCGAGGTGTTTTGGGAAAGTCCCTGGGGGCAGGGACGTCCGGGGTGGCATGTGGAGTGCAGCGCCATGAGCATGCAATACCTTGGGACCAGTTTTGATCTGCATCTGGGGGGCGAGGACCTGAAATTTCCGCATCATGAGGACGAAATCGCCCAGAGCGAAGGTGCCGGGGTGCAGGAGCAGGGGCAACGCTTCGTCAAGCATTGGGTGCATGGTTCGCATTTGCAGGTGGAGGGTAAGAAGATGAGCAAGTCGTTGGGGAACTTTTTCACCCTGCGCGACTTGTTGGACAAGGGATTCAATGGCCGTGAAATCCGTTTCGTTCTGATTTCCGCACACTATCGCGAGACGTTCAATTTTACGATTGAAGGTTTGAATGGCGCCCGGGCGGCTCTTGGTCGTTTGGATGAATGCTTGTTCAAGCTCAAACAGCAGGCGGGTGACGCAAGCGCTGAAGTCGGGTCGGAACTGACCGCAAAATTTGAAGCGGCCATGGATGACGACCTGAACGTGTCGGCTGCCTGGGCGGCTGTTTTCGAATGGGTGAGGGATACCAACCGGCAGTTGGCGGATCAAACCATGACACCTGTGATGGCGGCGGCACAATTGAAAGCCTGGGAGCAGGTGGATTCTGTTTTAGGGATGGGAGTCGAAGAGCAAGGAGATGATACTCCCGAAGAAATCCTTTCCCTGGCGGACCAACGCCAACAGGCGCGAAAAGATAAGAATTGGGCTGAGGCGGACCGTTTGCGCGATGAGTTGAAATCCAAGGGGTGGGTGATCGAGGACACCCCCAACGGTCCCAGACCAAAAAGGATCTGAATTGTGGCGGATTCACGAGGCAAATTCGTTTCGTTTGAAGGCAACGAGGGCTGTGGTAAATCCACTCAGATAGCTTTGTTGACCGACCGTCTGCGTACTACCGGAAGGGATGTGATCGCCTTGCGTGAACCGGGGGGGACTGGTCTTGGGGAAGCGCTTCGCGATATTCTTAAAACTCCCAAGGAAGGAGTGGAAATTGATCCGGTGTCGGAATTGTTGCTTATGAATGCCAGCCGGGCTCAATTGGTGCGTCAGGTCATCGAACCTGAGTTGGCACGAGGGAGCATCGTGCTGGTGGACCGTTTTTTTGATTCGACGGTTGTTTATCAGGGATACGGCCGTGGTCTGGATCTTGCCTTGGTTCGAAAGACCATAGAGGTGGCGGTGGGGGTGACGATTCCTGATTTGACCTTGCTTTTGAAAGTGCCTTTACATGTCAGCGAATCCCGTCGAGCCTCCCGCGCTCAAACTTCAGGCCCTGAGAGAGATCGGTTTGAAGAGGCTGAACGCGCCTTTTTTGAGCGTATTGAACGGGGGTATGATGCGATTGCGGATGAGTCTTCGGGCCGCGTCAAGGTGATTGACGCCACCCGGGACATTGATGCTGTGCATCGGGCGATCTGGTCTGAAGTGTCCGGATGTCTTCAATAAAAAAACCGGGAAAGGCTGGGAGCACTTTTCCGGTTAAGACTGATTTTAGGAGTGCGCAAGCTGAGATACGTTCATCCTGTAATGGTATTGAGGCTATCTCAAGCGCGCTCGCGGACCTGCGGCAGCAGGTCCCTACCCGAAAGGTGAGGCGCTTAGATGACCCAAGGTGGGTTTTCCGGGAGGCATTTGTTGAATTCGGCAACCAGTGCGTCTTCATAAGCGCCTGCGTATTCCTCGTTAAAAAACTTGTCCAGAGCTTCGTCGAACAAACGCTGCCAGGAGGCTTCCTCATGGCCCGGGTTGATCGGGTAGAACAGGGCAAAGTTGCTTTTGGCCGCTTTGAAATCTCCGGGAGCATCACCGATCATCAGGATGCGGGTGGCTTCATACTTGGAAGCGGCGGCGAATTTTAGGTGTTCCGTTTTGGTACCCATTTCCTGCCCGGCGATCATAGCGATGTAGCCATCCAATTGGTTTTCGCCCCATTCGCGTTGCAGAGCATCGACGGGTGTTTGGGAGATGCACATGGCGTCTGCTTTTTCCCTGATTTTCTCAAAGCATTCCCTCACCAAGGGAAATGGGGGGACGCCATGGACGATGTCCTCGACCTGGGCATTGACGGCGGTGGACCATGCATAGACGAGGTCCAGATTGTTGTTGCCGCCTTTGACTTCCGCTTCCAGGGTTGCGTTGCCCAGCTTGGTTTCGCGTGCGATCCATTCATCCACCGCTTCGGAGGAGGGGATCTCGACGTTCCGTGCCTGCACCTCGGGGCGGTCTTTGAGGAAATTGAGAGCGTTGGAAAGGGCCGGGAATCGGTTGATGCCGCGCGTTTTGCTGTAAAGATTGACGAACTCCCACACTTCGCGGGCGTATTTGCTGACGGGCTGAAGTCCGAAATGTTTGATAAACATGGGAACAAAGCACTCCTTGTGCTTGATTTCCATGCTGTCAAAGACACATCCGTCCGAATCAATTCCCACGAAGAAATCCTTTGTGGGTTGAAATGCTTTTAATTGTTCTGCTGGGTCGCTCATTTGTTTTTTATCAAATTATTCAGTGAACCTGAGCTGAGCATTTTCCAATAAATTTGCATGAACTGCAAGCTGTCTCTTATTTCATGCTGGCCTTTCGCCGGTGTGGTCGGCAGACTGGGTTTTAATTGCCTGACAGGAATTGAATCAATGACCGATCATCAATCGACAAAGACTCGCGAACGGCATTTTGCCAGTGACAATTATTCCGGGGTGTGTCGTGAAGCTTGGGCAGCCATGGAGGAAGCCAACCGTGGACACGTGTCCGCCTACGGCGAGGATCAGTGGACAAGACGTGCATCGGACATGTTGCGTGATCTGTTTGAGACAGACTGCGAAGTGTTTTTTGTGTTCAACGGCACGGCTGCCAACAGTTTGTCCCTGGCATCCATGTCGCAGTCCTATCACAGCATTCTTTGTCACGATTACGCGCATGTCGAACGGGATGAATGCGGTGCTCCGGAATTCTTTTCCAATGGAACCAAAGTACTGCTGATCCCTGGTCCCAATGGCAAGATCCGTCCGGATGATGTGGAAGAGATGGTTAAGCGCCGCACGGACATACATTATCCCAAACCCAAAGTGGTTTCCGTCACCCAGGCCACCGAGATGGGGACCTGTTACACGGTTGAGGAGTTGGAAGCATTGGGTTGTCGCGCCAAGCATCTGGGTTTGAAAATGCATATGGATGGGGCCCGTTTTGCGAATGCGGTCGCTTCTCTGGATTTGAAACCCAAGGAAATCACCTGGCAGGCGGGGGTGGATGTGTTGTGTTTTGGGGGAACAAAAAACGGGACCCCCGTCGGGGATGCCGTCGTGTTTTTCAATCACGAGCTGGCCCATGAATTTGATTATCGTTGCAAGCAATCCGGGCAGTTGGCTTCCAAGATGCGCTATCTTTCCGCACCCTGGGTGGGGATGTTGCAGGACAATGTGTGGCTGAAATACGCCCGGCACGCGAATGGCATGGCTGCTTTGATGGAGGAATTGCTGAGCCCCATCAATGAGGTTCGGATCATGTTCCCGCGTGAAGCCAATTCCGTCTTTGTGGAAATGCCCCGGCATCTGATTGATTACATGCA
The DNA here is from genome assembly GCA_027619545.1 of Verrucomicrobiota bacterium. Lineage (GTDB taxonomy): Bacteria > Verrucomicrobiota > Verrucomicrobiia > Limisphaerales > AAA164-E04 > AAA164-E04. Next base: position 5,563 of record JAQCFT010000008.1, read on the forward strand.
CGGGCAGGGATGGAAGTTTTATTCTTTCATTGGTGAAGGTGGGTGTCGATTGATGTGTTCATGGGATACCCGGGAAGAGGATGTCCGAGCCTTTGTTGATGATTTGAAAAACGGCCTGAGGGCTTGATAAGAATATAGGCGGGGTGGCCTAATGGAAATCTGATGGCAGGAGGGACCATGGAAAGTACGAATCCCAAAATATTGGTGGTTGATGATGTCACCGAAAATCGCGAGCTGTTGCGTGAGACGGTCGAGCCCGAGGGTTTTGACGCTTATTGCGTGCCCAATGGTGATCTTGCCATCGAAGTGGCGAGTCAGACACCGATGGATTTGATCCTTCTGGATATCCGTATGCCGGGAAATCTGAATGGCATTGATACCTGCAAAGTATTGAAACAGGTCCCGGAAACCGCACCTGTCCCGGTCATCTTCATCACTGTTGACAAAGAACCCGAAACCCTGGTTCAGGCCTTTGAATCCGGGGGTGTGGATTATGTCAATAAACCATTCTCCAAAGACGAGTTGATGGCCCGCATTCGGACGCATGTGGAGTTGTATCGTTTGAGGCGGGAGCTGGAGTCCAAGAACCGGGATCTTGAAGAAGAAATTCAACGTCGTGAAACCGCGGAAATTGAGCGTGATCTTTTATCCGAGCAGACCGCCGACCAGGGTGGCGGATCCGGATTGATCGGGCAGAGTGAACAAGCCCTTGCGTTGCAGGAGCGGATCGACAGCTTGCTGGCGTATGAAAAGGTTACGGTCCTGCTGTGTGGGGAGAGTGGCACGGGAAAAGAGCTGGTGGCGAAGGCCATTCATCATGGTCGGGTCAAGGGGAAGGCTCCTTTCATCAGCCTCAATTGTGCCGCCATACCGGGTGAGCTGGCGGAGTCCATGTTGTTTGGTCATTTGAAGGGTTCATTTTCCGGTGCCGTTCGAGATCAAAAGGGATATTTCGAAATGGCTGGCAACGGGACTTTGTTTCTTGATGAGATCGGAGAACTTCCCTTGCCCATGCAGGCAAAACTACTTCGGGTTTTGGAGGAACGTGTTGTGGTGCCGGTCGGATCGACTGCTTCAAGAAAAGTGGATGCGGGTATCATTGCCGCCACGAACAAGGATCTGCAGGTTGCTGTTCGAGACGGCGTATTTCGAAAGGATCTTTATTTTCGTCTGGCTCAATTTGTATGCCAAATTCCGCCCCTCAGGGAGAGAAAAGAAGATATCTTGCTGCTGGCGCATCATTTCATGCTGCTGTTTGCATCTCAAATGGGCCGACCTGCTCCGGTTGTCACAGAAGGAACCAAACAAGTGCTGCTGAGTTATGGTTATCCCGGTAATATTCGTGAGTTGAAGAACATCATGGAGCGTGCGGTGATTGAGTCCGGAGGGGCCAGTATTCAGCCGGAGCATCTTCATTTTTTCAGCTACGGTCAGCAGGTTGACTCGGTTGCTGCTTCGGAAGCTGATCCGGTTGTGGAAGCCGTTGCCGGCGGCAAGTGGCCGGATCATTTAAGCCGCGTTGAAAAAGCCATTCTTGATTACATTGACGAGCATGGATCGATTCGGAATGCGGAATGCCGAAACGAACTGAAGATCAATATTGACCAAGCCTATTATCTCCTGAATCAACTTGAGAAGGCGGGGCTGATCCGGAAAATCGGGCAGTCTCGGGGAACCCGGTATATTCTTGAGAATGCATGAATCGGATCGAATCAGTTTCGTTTGGCAGGCTGATTTTTGCTGTCGTTCTTTTCTTCCAGTTGATTTCCGGATCGCATGCCGCTTCATCCAATGAAGAGCGCGTACAATCCTGGGGAGGGATCTGGGAGTTCGATGGATTTGATGACGGAATTCTCATTGCCATGGGTGACAATGTGGAATTTCGGGGCGGATTCTCACTGGACATCCGTTTCAAATATCTGCGTCGCCAACCCAATTCGCAGTTGTTCCATCTTCAGCTGAAAGACACCACTGTTTCCGCTTACCTGCAGGAGGGTTCCTACGGGCTGGTGGTTGATTTTCAAGGGCCGGACAATCGCATTTCGAGGCATCGCTTTGGTTTTCCCGGAATCTCGGATACCTGGCATCACTTGACCATTTGCCTTCGCCGCAACCAGCTTGCCATTGCTTATTTGGATGGACGTGGCGGGCAGGCGGAACAGGAAATGGCCACCCATGTTCTGCAGACAACCCGCAGTCGTTTGAATTTAGGGGGGACCGAAGAAGGGGATTTGACCACCTTTGCGGGTGAGCTGGATGCTGTACGTTTCTGGAACCGCATGCTTGATGCATCGGAAGTGGCCTTGATCGGGGATAGGGACAATCCGGATTTGAGGGTTCAGCAATTGGTTGACTGGACATTTGACTCGGATTCGCTGCCATCCTTTGTCTCCCAGGCTTTCGAGTTAGGCATTAAAGGGAATCCTGCTTGGAAACCGGGGGTTGTTGTTGGTCCGGAACACACCATTCTGCATGGTAAAACAGTGAACCTAACCGATGACCCGCAGCCCCAGTGTTTGATTGAGATGACCATGGGGGGCAGGGGGGTGGTTAGTCTAATGTCCGACGCCGATGGGGATTTCCTGAGCCTCATTCCTCCCGGGGAAGAGAAGGTCGCGTATCATGCGTTTGACGGGAATGCGCACGCTTTCAGTGGTGACATTAATTTGGCATCCAATCAACCTGACAATCCCATCGTTCATTTGCGTTTGGGGGAACTCTTCAATGTGGAAGGGTTTGTTCGGGCTTTAGATAAGGCGACACCCGTCAGCGGAGTGGAAGTCCTACTGTCACAACCAGGGAATACTCTTCTGGCAGAGGGTATCAGTGTGATGAGTGATCTGAGTGGTCGGTATCAATTTGCCGGAATACCACCCGGCCGTTACCAGTTGTCCGCTCGGCCGTTGCCGGTAGCCTTGTTTGCCAAACGGGATGAAGTTGCCCAATCACCCATGCTCAGCAGGGAGATATACGTGGATGAACTTTCGGATCGGTTTGATTTTGAAATCAGCAGTTCAAAGATTGGCAAATGGAAGCACTTTGGCCTGAAAGATGGCATGCCGAGCAATCGGGTGGAGAACATTGCTTTTACAGGCGAAGGAGGAATCTGGCTGGCCAATCGGTCCCAACTATACTTCTTTAATGGAGATGATTTCACACGTATTTCCCTTCAACATGAGGAGACCATAGTGATGGTTTCTATAGCGGAGGATGCTTCCGGGGCTTGCTGGGTTGCTTGCCAGGATGGCCGGTTGTTGAAGGTGAAAGCCTCCGGTGAACAACAATTTTTTCGGTCTCCAGAAGGTGCTGTTGCGAATCAGCTGATTGTCACCGATAAAAGAAAATTGGTTGCCGTGACCGACAAAGGTCTCTACCAGGCAACGATGCCTCAAATTTACCAAGAAGAATCCCTTCCGCTCAAATGGGATATTCTTTCTTCACGTCGGTTTAATCAGATATTGTGGGAGGGAGATGTGCCGCTGTGGGGTGCGACGAACCATGGTTTGATTCGGTTTGAGGAAGGGGTCGAAATCCTTTATAAAGCGGATGAAGGATTGTCACAGGCGGTGGTTTCCTCCATTGGCAAGCCTACTGATGAATCTGTCTTGTTTGTCCAAACGGCACATTCCATTTATCGGCTCGACGAGAAAGGGTTGCAGGAAATGAGACTTCCGGACCAGTTTTTCTTTGGTTTGATCACTTGTATGGCTGTTCGTTCCCGCGACGAGTTGTGGTTGGGTACCCGTGGCGAGGGGCTGTGGCGATGGCGAAACGGCTACTGGATGCGATATGACATGGCTGACGGATTGCCTTCGGAAGACATTTCCGCCCTCGAGTTGGATGAACATGGGAATGTGTGGGTGGGGACGGTCAACGGGTTCAGTCGTTACAATGATCGATATTGGGTTGGGATGGGGCAGAAGTTTGGGTTTCAATCCACCCAGCATTTTTCTCTGGGATGGGATTCCGAAGGAGATAGGCTTCTGGTGGGGTCAGAATGGCTTGGTACCACCGAGGTGACAGTCCGTGGGCTGCGTCATTTGCCTTTGCCCGGGTATGCTCGAAATATTCTCATTCGGCAGGGAAAACCCGTCACATTATTGGGGAACCATCTGGCAACTCAGGAAACTTCGGGGCAATCGGTGACTGAAATCGTCGATGGGCTTCCCTACAGTGATTGGGTATTGGCTGGAGACTACGATCCCTCCGGATACCTGTGGGCAGGAAGGCAGTGGGCCGGGGGAGGTGTCATGAGGTTTGCTCCCACTGATGAGGGGGACGTTCCTTTGAGGTTTGATGGCTTATGGCGAGAAGCACAAGGGTTGCCCAATGAATATGTTTGGTGCATTTGGGCGGAAAAGGACGACCGCATATGGTTGGGAACTGATACTGGGATTTACATCAAAACAAGCAACGATTGGGTAGCTGTGCCTCATGTTAACCCGAAGAGTCCATACCGGGCATTGGACATCCTCCAGCGAAAATCAGGCGAGGTTTGGGTGGCGACCCAACAAGGTGTTGGGACCGTTGTGGAGGGTCGGTATCATCCTCTGGTGACCGGGACGCTTCTGGACGACACGGGTATCTGGAGCCTTTTCGAAGATTCCGAAGAAAGGTTGTGGATCGGCAGCAATTCGAATGGGCTGTTTTTATATCATCAGGAAATGATGATGCATTATACGATGGACGACTGGCTTACCGGGAATTCCATATACGATATTGCGGAATCTTCTCCCGGAGAACTGTGGTTTGCCAACGAATATGGAGTGGATCGGCATTGTTCCGAGAAGGAAACTTTCACAACTTTTTTTAAAACTGTCCGGGCTGACCAAGTTTATATTCCTTCGGAAACTCTTCCAAGTTTTGAGCTGAACACGAGACTTGTCCTGGATTTTGACGTTTTGGATGCGGCTTGTTCGGACAACCGGCATCTTTTTCGCCTGGAGATACGATGTTCCGGTTCCCCCGAGGCGGAACATCAAAGTTTGATACTTACTGAGAATCGCTTTGAGTGGGTTCCAGAGAGAAGTGGCGACTATTCATTGGAACTGACAGCCTACGATGCGGATCTGCATCCCTCCGTGCCGGCTGTTTTGAGGCTGAATGTAGTGCCTCCCTGGTATTTGGATCTTGCTTTGGTGGTACCTATGGTTTTGGGAACTTCGGCGGTATTGATTTGGGGGTTGGCGATGGTGGTTCGGGGATTGCGACATCGAAAAGAATCACGACTGTTGAGAGACCAGTTGCTGAAACAGGAAACATCCACCAGACAGAATCTGGAGAAAGTGAATCAGGAATTAAAGGAAGCTCGAACAATTGCTGAAAAAGCTCAAAAAGACGCGGAAATTGCGAGTGAAGCCAAAAGCCTGTTTCTGGCAAAAATGAGTCATGAGATCCGCACTCCGCTCAATGCAGTGCTTGGGTATTCCCAGCTGTTAAAGGGTAATGCCATGCTCAATGACCAAGTGTCCCATGGCCTGTCGGCCATCGAGCGAAGCGGGCAACACTTGCTCAAAATTATCAACAGCATTTTGACACTCTCAAAAATGGAGTCGGGGCATATCCAACTACAACTCGAAGATTTTGCTTTGTCTGAGTTGATCGATACCATTCAGGGAATGGTTGCCATACCGTGCCAGGAAAAAGGACTCGAGTATAAAATACGATGTTCCGAATGGGCTGTGGACAGTTTGAATGGTGGTCACCGGATGAAAAGCCTTCGGAGTGCGCCTCCCTGGCCGCACCTGACTTTTCATAGTGATCTGGCCAAAATCAGGCAGGTTCTGTTGAATCTCATCACCAATGCTGTGAAGTTCACCAACGAGGGGGCTGTGACGATGGAAATCCGGGTATATCATCCCAAAGAAGCAGAAGATCCATTCGACAAGGTTCCATTTGAACTTTATTTCTCAGTTGAGGATACGGGGTCCGGCATGCTGCCCGAGGATCGTCAGCGAGTGTTTCAGGCCTTTGAGCAAGGGAGTCAGAAAGGAAGTGGTGAACATCAGGGAATCGGGCTGGGATTGGCTATTGCAAAGAGGTTGGTGGAGGTGTTGGGTGGAAATCTTTCCTGTGATTCGACGGTGGGACAAGGAAGTCTTTTCAGTTTTACCATCAGTATTGCCCCCGGGCATCCAGAAAAAATAAAGGATCTTTTGTCCTTGTCCAAGCCCAGGTGGAAATACGCTCCACCCAGAGCACTTGTTGTGGATGATCTGGAGCAAAATGCCAAAGTATTGACCCGACTGCTTTCCTTGTGGGGGATTCCATGCGAGCCGGTCACCTCCGGTGAGGAAGCCATCGAATACCTTAAGAACAATCGAGTGGAAATGGTCTTTATGGATATCATGATGCCAAAAATGTCCGGCACCGAGGCATTCAAGCGCATACGTCAGATGCTGGGGCCTGCATCGCCCAAATGCATAGCCTACTCTGCCCATGTTTTGGAACATGAACAGGCGTCTTATGTCAGATCCTCGTTTGATGGGTTCCTTGCCAAGCCTATCCAAATGGAAGTCTTGGTTCAGTTGATTTACACTCAGTTTTCGAACTTGATTTGGTCTGAAGCTGATTCGCAAAAGGCCGCGGAGCCAAGACTGGACTTTTCTTCATTACCTGAATCCAGCATGAATGAATTGCGAAGCTCGGTGAAACGCTACGCTGTCACCGAAATCATGCGGCAGATAGATCATATGGAATCAGAAGGCATCCTGGATGAGCACAATTGCCGCACTTTGAGAACGCTTGTTCGGGCCGGGGACATGAAACGAGTCCTTCGGGCCTTCGATTAAGGAGCGTGCTTTTGAATCCAAAGGTGTTAGAATATTCGAAATTATTCGCATGACCTTCCTTGTAAATCCGAATAAATCCGAGTAATCCTTGTCATCTGCCACACGTTGGTTTGTTTACTCTTTTTCATTCAAACTTTCCTTACAGGGTTTCGCACCTGATGGTGGATTTGCTTATGGTTTTTCTAACTTTAAGAAGGTTAATTGATTGGGGGAATGTGTTGGTGTGGCGGCTGTTTTTGTTTCTTTTCGTCTTCAATCTTTAGGGACGATATGGAGCTGGTTGGCATGTTATAAGCTTAACACCTTGTTACGAGGAGAGCTTATTCAGATTAAACTGTTGTTCTCCTCGCACCCAAGTTCATGGCTTGGTGAACACATGAAATGGCGACGAAACCACGCCAGCGATTTTTCACCAGATCAATCCTTGGAATAAAAAGTACCCCACCCCAATAAATCCGGGTTTCCCTCTGTGGAAGCCCGGATTTTTATTGCTTCCATTCAAGTTCAACGAAAACAGGCATGTGATCCGATGCCACAGGCGCGTCCACGATGCGGGCCGACCTTACTTCCCAATGCGAAGCTCCGGGGGCCAACAGGTAATCAATGCCATGATGTTCGCCTAACAAATCCCGCCAGCCTTCGCCCCATAACCTCTCCATAGGCGAGCTGTCCGGACGTGCGTTGAAATCTCCGGCAAGTATTACTTCAGCAGGCCCGTTTTTTGGAACGATTTGCAGTAGTCGCTGGACCTGTTCTGATCGGGTGGTTTCACTGAGGTGACAGAGATGGGTGTCAATGAAGCAAAGTTCGGGAATTCCTTTGTCGGGTCTGATGTGCGTTTCCAGTGCAATTCTCGGCTCCTGGTTGATGCGGTAAGGAAGAGCATGCACCTTGTGGGTGAGAATGGGCCAGCGACTCAGCACTGCCAGACCATATTGACCGCCCTGAAAGTGAATCGCCCTGCCGAACACTTGATGCATTCCCAGTTTGGAAGCAATCGTTATGGCTTGATCCACCTTGTCGGTACGCTGAGTTTGGATGTCGACTTCCTGGAGTGCGACGAGATCGGCCTTGGTATCCCGAATAACCCGGGCAATGCGATCATAGTCCACCTTGCCATCCAAACCCTCGGCGTGGTGGATGTTGTAGGTCAGTAATCGTAAAACAGGAGCTTCCTGTCCGAATGTGGACAAGGTGACACCCATGCCGATCAGGAGACATAGCAACCCTCTCATGATTTCTGCTTTTTCTTGAGTCCCACGCTGGAAGAACGTTTGGCCACCTTGCGGCTGGTGGTGATTTTTGAAACTGTGCCGACATTCAGGTATGCTTCCCGAATTTTGTCCATGAGTTCATCCCGGCGGTCGTAAAGCCGCTTGTGTTTTCGTTTGGGACTTCTTGATAGACAGTAGGCCGTCAGCAAAGGCAGGGAAACCGTCGAGTCCACATACGCAACCACGCAATCGGGCAGGGTTTCCGGATCCACTTTTCCCCAGCTGACCGCCTCGGCCGGCGTGGCGCCGCTCAGCCCCCCTGTGTCGGGTCTTGCGTCCGTGCATTGAAGGAAGTAATCGTGACCTTTTTCCTGGATCCCCATGACTTCCTGGATCTGGGGCTCGGTTTGAAGCATGAAATTTTTCGGTGAACCTCCTCCCAGAATAAATACGGATGATGTGTGGCCGCTGGACTTGGCTTCGTAAACGATGGCGGCTGTCTGGTTGACGTCCCGGTTGATGTCAAAACTCATTTGATGATCCCTCAGGGACATCGCGGCCACGTTCATCCCGATGGAGCTGTCCCCTGGGCTGCTTGTGAAGATGGGTATGCCGTAGCGATAGGCGGTCGCCAGGACTGAAGTGTCTTTCAAATTCAAAGCCTTGGCTCGGGCATCCACATACTTGCCCAGCAGGTAGTGGAACTCATCGGTCCCCAAGGGACGCTGGAACTCGGGGCCCTGAACCACGCTGCGCACAAATGCGTCCGTGTCCAGCAGCACGTTGTAATCGAAGATCACATCGTAAATGCGAATGACCCCGCTGCGGTGCAACTCCACATCATCCAGAAACGGGGATCCCTGATGCAGGGAAAGATCCAACCCGTAATGCAGGTCATGATACAGGTTGGCACCGGTGGAAACAATCCAGTCCACAAACCCCGCCTTCATCCAAGGTATCAAACAGGACTTGCCCAGACCGGCAGGCGTCAAAGCTCCGGTCAGGCTCATCCCGATAAACCCGTCTTTCGGTAACATGCGTTCCGTCAGCAAGCGCGCGGCTTCGCGCAAGCGGCCTCCGTTGTATGCGAGGAAGGCTTCGTCAATCAGGTCCGCCGCCCGCATGTTTTTTCTTATGCCTGTCGGATTGAGGCGTGGAAAATTCGATAAGGGACACTCTTTACGTTTCTTTTTGCTCACAGCGAAATACTGCCGAATTCACTCCATGAATGGCAACGGGAAATTAACGAAGCTTTGCGTAGGCCAGGCGACGGTTCAAAGCCTGTCGAATCTTGATCAGTTCCGCCACGTTGTCCATGGTCAACATGCCGGTCAACACCCCATTCTCCACCACCGGGATCATGTTGTGGGGATAGCGTTGGTAGAGATTCAGTGCGGGCTCCAATAGGAACGAGGATTCCAATGTGACAAAGTCCCTCTTCATCACATCACGAACTGACGTCCACAGATCGTGACGTTTGAGGGCTTCGAACAATTCGTTGGTTCCAAGTATGCCGATGACTTGCCCGGAGTCATTCACGATCGGGTAATCTGTTTGGGTCCCGGCCAGAACCCATTCCGCAATTTTCCCAAGCGAATCTTCGGGGGTTGCCTGGTGAAATTCGGTAATCATCGCTTGTTTGACGGTGATGCCTTTCAACTGGGATTTGAGAATGGCATAATTCGCTTCCTGTCCAGCCCCAAACCAGACCACAAGGGCGATAAAAAACAGAAAAGGATTCTTCAACCAGAAAACGCCAACGACGACAAACAGGACCGCCATCACGCGCCCCAGCCTTGCCGCGATTTGTGTGGCCCGCACAAAATCCATCCGCGACGCCAGCATGGCTCTCAGCACCCTTCCACCATCCATGGGAAACGCCGGGAGCAGATTAAACAGGATCATGGCGGTGTTGATAAGGATCAGGCTTTCCACAAATCCCGCCTCCTCGAGGTCCCACACCAGACCGGACCAACCTCCGCCGAAAATAAGCACTCCGACCAACAGCACCCCTGCAATGACCACGTTTACCGCCGGGCCTGCCAGGGCCACCCAGAATTCATCCCGGGGTCGATCCGGCATTTTTTCCAAACGCGCCACGCCTCCAATCGGGAGCAAGGTGACGTCTCGGGTTCCAACCCCGAAACGACGTGCCATCAGGATGTGACCGAATTCATGTGCCAATACGCAGGTGAACAAGCAGACGAAAAACAGGATGCCCACCGCGGCTTCGAAGAAAGTGGGTGCGGTGCCACCTTCCGCCAGCGCCACCAGCAGCATCAGTAGGAGAAATGTGAAGTGCAAATAAACATTCACCCCTGCGATTCGGGCAATTTTAACCGACCAGGGCATGAGCTTGATGGGGGGCGAATGGGGGATGAGATTTCATTAATCGTCGCTTCCACCCGTGATAAACGGGAGAATGTAATAAAGAAACCATGCAAGCGACGTGATGAATGCGGCCACGTAAGTCAGAGCAGCGGCATTCAAGACCTTGGAAACCCCCTCGTCTTCGGTGGTGGTTGCTGTAAATCCCATCTGGCTCAAAACCAGTTTTGCCCGTCGAGAGGCGTCAAATTCCACCGGGAGAGTGATCAGGTTGAAGGCCATGATCACGCCAAAACAGATGGCAATCAACTTAAATGCCAAGGCCATGGGGATCAGTCCCAAAAACAACCCGATGATCATCAGCCATGTAAGCATGCCGTTGGCGACCGAAGTGATGCCGACCGATGCCATGCGGAATTTCAATGGGGCGTATGCTTGTTGATGCTGTAATGCGTGTCCGCATTCGTGAGCTGCGACTGCGATGGCTGAGATGGAGTTGCCGTGATAATTCTCGTCCGACAAAACCAGTCGTTTGTGAATCGGATCATAATGATCATTCAGAGTTCCTGGCTGGGTTCGAATTTCGACATCATGAATGCCGGCAGAACGTAAAATGCTGGCGGCCACCTGTCCCCCGGAATATCCGTTGTGCGCGCGAACCCCACTGTATTTGGCAAAAGCCGATTTTACCTTCGCTTGTGCCCATAAACCAATGAGCATGGTTGAAATGAAAACTATCCAAAACATATGTGTGATATCTTGTTAACTCAATTTCGTCATTCCGACACATCCGGAATGGTTCTCTCGCTGATAGACATAGCCCGAGTTGCCTCAATTTGCAACCGAGAGTCACATGACAGTTTTGTCATGGTTGGTTCCATTCCCTTCTTACCCTGATCGCCCACAGGGGGTCCAGCATGGCTGCGGTTGCGATCTGGACGGCTTCCGCTCCCGTTTCCAGATGGTCATGAACATCTTGAAGCGACGAAATCCCCCCGACTGCGATGATTCGGAGGGAAGATGCTCTCTCCTTGATGATGGATCGGAACAACCGCACTTGATCCTTCACTGCTGAACAGATGGCCTGACCGGCAATGCCCCGTGGTTCTCCGTCAAACAAAGGATCGCCCTCACGGGTTTTCACCTTGGTTCCGATGCAATTCACCATCACCAGTGCCTGCGCCCATCCTTCGGCCAACTCAACCCAATGACGGGCCAGTTCTGGGTTGGAAATGTAACCCAGTTTGACCAGCAAGGGACGATCCTGGATGGAGTCCCTGACGCGTTTCAGAATCTCCAAAGACGCTTCCGGTTGCGCGTACAGCATTCCGTCTCTCGTTGCCACATTCGGGCAGGAAAAATTGACTTCAACCACGTCGGCACCACTTGCAAATGCGCCCTTTGCACAGCTCGCATAGTCTTCGGCAATATCATGCAGATTGTCCGATGGTTCCGGTGTGGCAACGACCGATACGGAAAGCAGTTGTCCGGACCGGAGGCTTTCCCTGGCTCTGGTGACGTCCTCTTGCCAGACGACGGGCTCTCTGGATGGCATTCCAAAGGATACGGCCCAGGAGTGATCCATGTGATCTGAGCACTCGATTTCCGTATGGGCCTGTTTCAACTCGCCTGTGGCAACGGGAACCAGATTGGGTGTGGGGTAGCTGTCCCTTTTGCAGCGGCGTACGGTTTTGTATGTCAAAACATCGAAGCCAAGCTTCGCATAGTAGGCGATCCATCGACTGTTTAACAAGGGGCCTGCCGACATGGCCAGAGGTGAAGCGACGGGTAACCCGGCATAAGTCCAGTTTCCGGGGATTGGCGCGATATCTGGATTGCCGTGAACTTCGGCACATGGCACGTGGTGATAATTCCATTCGTAATCCCGATTCACGTTGTAAACTGTATGGTCGTCGGTCACGGTAGTATGTTCCTGTTTCGGTTTCCTGTTGGCTGGCCTGTTGAAAGGGGATGACGCACGATGCTCATTCAAATCCGTCAGGCGCGTGGTCCGATGGTCGCACCACCATCGCAAACGATGGTCTGTCCTGTGACCAGATCGGAGCCGGTGATCAGTGAAACTACAGCAGCGGCCACGTCTTCGGGAGAACAGACTTTCCCCAGCACGGCTTTGGATTCGTGCCCGGCTTTTGCTGGTTCATAGTTTTCTTTCAAACCTTTTTGTGTCCAATCATCCGCGATAAAACCGGGTGCCACTGAATTAACCCGGACCTTTGGAGCCAGGATGCGGGCCAGAGAGATGGTCATGTTGATCAGAGCAGCCTTGGAGGCGCAATAGGCCAGGGAACTTCCGTTGCCGATGATTCCGGCAATGCTGGTGATGTTGACCATTTCCCCGCCATGCTCCGCTGCTTCCAGCCAGGGTTGTGCTGCTCTGGCACAATAAAAGGGACCTTTGACATTCGTTTGCAGAATGCGATCCCAATGTGCGTCAGTGAGGAGGGTCAGGTCGGAAAAGGAAAGGAAGTCAGTCGTGGCCGCATTGTTCACCAGGATATCCAGACGTCCGAAATGATCAACCGTCTGTTTGATGAGAGACTGGCATTCGGACTCTTTTGAAACATCTGCCCGCACCAACAGGCAGCGCCCTCCGAGTGCTTCCAGTTCTTTTATTGCGTTTTCGGCTTCGACTTTGGATTGACGGTAATTCAATGTCACCGAGCACCCCTGCGCGGCCAGCTGGAATGCAACCGCCTTTCCAACTCCTCTGCTGGAGCCGGTGATAATCGCCACTTTGCCTTTGGTTTCCATGCCGATGATTCTTACTGGTCAGTGGATGTTGGCAATGTTAAATGTGATTTCATGATTTCCAGCATTTCGAATGTCGTTTTGGGGACGTCTCGTGTCAGGCATAAGATTACTTTGCTTGGTTCAGTTTCATTTGTTTTGGCTTTCGGCCTGATGCGGGCGGTCCCCACTAATCTTATTTTGATCATGGCCGACGACATGGGCTATGGGGATCTGAGTTGTTATGGAAACAAGGCCTATCAAACACCCCATCTGGATCGCATGGCGGCTGAAGGAATGCGATTTACCGATTTTCATTCCAGCGGTCCCGTATGCAGTCCGACTCGCGCCGGATTGATGACGGGGCGTTACCAACAGCGCAGCGGCATTCCCGGGGTGATCAACGCCGCTTTTGGCGTCAATCGCCATCATGGTCTGCAGCATGCTGAGGTGACACTTCCCGAGGTGTTGCGTGAAGCCGGCTATCGAACGGCTATCTTTGGCAAGTGGCATTTGGGGTATCGGGAAAAATTCAATCCGGTCCATCAGGGATTTGAAACGTTTCGGGGATACGTAAGCGGCAACATCGATTACCATAGTCACATCGATCGAATGGGGGTGTTTGACTGGTGGAATAACAACGTGCTGGAAGATGAAACCGGCTATTCCACTCAATTGATCACAGACCATGCATTGAAATACATCGGGCAGCACCAGCAGGATCCCTTCTTTTTATACCTGGCATATGAAGCGCCTCATGATCCCTACCAGGGGCCTGGAGATCCCCCGATACGCGTTGAAGGTGAGCTGGTGTCCAACCGTTACGAGACGGGGAGAATTCCTAGAGCCTACCGGGAAATGGTGCAAACAATGGACACGGGGATAGGCAGGATTCTGGCAAAGTTGAAATCACTGTCGATCGATCGGCAGACGTTGGTCTTTTTTCTTTCCGACAACGGGGCCAATAAAAACGGTCAAAACGGGGAGTTGAAAGGTTTCAAGGGAAGCCTGTGGGAAGGGGGGCACCGGGTGCCTGCCATCGCATGGTGGCCGACGGTGATCCCTCCCAATTGTTTCTGCGACGACCTGTCCATCAGTCTGGATGTGATGCCGACTTTTCTTGAGATATCGGGTGCGAAGATTCCTGAGGGACATTTTTTGGATGGCCAATCGCTCAAGCCCGCGTTCCTTCAGGGATCGTTGCCGGATCGTATGCGCAAGTTGTTTTGGTCGTATGGTTCCCAACTTGCGATGAGAGAAGGGCCGTGGAAGTTGTGGGTGGATTCCCGGAAGAGTGGTTCAGCTCAACTATTTCATTTGGATGAAGATATCGCCGAGAAAAACAACCTGATTTTGGATCATGAGCTTAAGTTCGAGCGAATGAAGGCCGATCTAGGGGTGTGGTACGGGCAAGTGACGCAATCTGCCACCGCCCAGTAAGGCGGCCTGTAAGTAACCAGAGTGATCAAACATTTGCATGAATACCGATGAACATACATCGGGTATCGAGCGACTTTTGTGGAAAAAGGCGCCTGTCCCGACCCTGCGATGTCTTCCCGATGGGAAATGTCTGGATGCGAATGATGCTGCAGTTGATTTCTTTGGCATAGATCTGGAGACCATTAAACAGAGTCACATTGGGTCGCTGGCCGCCTCTTCAGAAGAGAAACCTCTCAAAGCATTTTTGGAAGAAGCCGCTTTGAAAAGTATCGCTCAGCATCCGCTGGCGGTTTCGTTTCAATGTGGCAATGCCTCAGTTCGACATGCTTTGCTCACGGTCAGGGCAATTGACTTCAATCATGACACCAGCGGTGTGAACTCTGATTTGGTGATTCAAATTCTCCCTCAATCATCCGAACCCAGATCCTCGGATTTCCTGTCCGGCACCTTTCTTTCCGACGCGCACGATGCCATCATCATGTTGGATCCGGCAGGATTGGTTCAATATTGGAATCCGGGCGCCACACGCATGTTCGGATGGGAGGAGCAGGAGCTGCTCGGGCAGCGCATTAATCAATATGCGTTTGCGGAGACCCCCGACATTGACAAGTTGTTTGAGACGCTTCCTCAAAAAGGGCAATGGTTTGGTGAACTGGGCGCTCAGTGCAAATCTGGAAAACCAAAAACCATTGAAGCTCGGTTCAACTTGTTGTCCTGCAAAACGGGTGAGGAAAAGCGCATCCTTGGCATCATCAGTGACGTGACCGAAAAGCGCGCCCTTGAAGAATGCTATGTGCGATCCCAACGACTTGAGAGTTTAAGCACCCTCGCCGCAGGTGTCGCACATGATCTGAACAACGTGTTTACTCCCATTACAATGGCTGTGGAATTGTTGCGGAGCGTTGAACTGCCCAAAGAAGAGCTGGAGGACCTTTTGGCGACTGTGGATACCAGCATCCAGAGAGGAGCTGATATCATCAAGCAGCTGGTGGCATTTGGAAAAGGAGCCGAAGGGCAGAGCATCGTGTTCCAGCCCAAGCATATTGTAAGGGAAGTTATCAGTATTGCGCAGAAAACGTTCCCTCAGGGAATTGAAGTGCGTTCCGACGTCCTGCGGGAACAATGGGTCATTCGAGGGGATCAGATTCAATTTCATCAAATGCTCATGAATCTTCTTCTCAATGCCCGTGATGCCATGCCCGAAGGCGGACGCATTGATGTGCGGACAAATAACGTCACCATAGACGAGCATTACCCTTCATCAGACCCGAACCCGGGACGTTACATCAAGATCACCATCGAAGACAATGGAGAAGGAATGGATGAAGCGGTTCGGGAGAAGATATT
This sequence comes from Verrucomicrobiota bacterium, assembly GCA_027619545.1. Classification (GTDB taxonomy): domain Bacteria; phylum Verrucomicrobiota; class Verrucomicrobiia; order Limisphaerales; family AAA164-E04; genus AAA164-E04. Next base: position 21,431 of record JAQCFT010000008.1, read on the forward strand.
CGAACCCTTCTTCACCACTCGGCCGGTTGGCAAGGGAGCCGGACTTGGATTGACCAATGTTCTGGGGATTGTGAAGTCTTTCGACGGATTCGTGCAATGCGAAAGCGAGAAAGGGCAGGGGGCCCGGTTCCATGTGTTTATTCCCGCCGTGATCGAGAAAAAGGCGGACGAACCGGTTTACAGCCCATCCGAACAGCAAGGACATGGCGAAACAGTTCTGATCGTTGACGACGAAGGAGCCGTGCGTGACACCACTCAAAAGTTGCTGAATCAAAATGGTTATAAAACGTTGAAAGCGGTGGATGGGGTGGATGCGGTTTCGGTCTATGGCAGGAACCAGGACCAGATTAAGGTGGTGGTGACTGATTTGAAAATGCCCAACATGGACGGTATCTCACTTGTCCGCATTCTGCGTAACATGAATCCCGATCTCCCCATTCTGGTCGTCAGCGGGCATCCCGATGAACATGATCTGGAGGTCTTGAAGCCGTGCTCCTCCATTCATTTGCTCGAAAAACCTCACAAATCCCAGGACCTTCTTCACTGGGTGCACCACTTGCTTCACCATAAGGAATTGCAGGCCTGAGGCGCTTTTACATCATCGTTTCGATCGTCAGCTTGAACGTGTATCGAGATGCCCGGACCCTTTTTTCAGGTCAGACCTTGTTGGTTAATTCTTCAGCCATGGTTCGAATGGCTTTCAGATCCAGTTTGCCGGTTCCGAGAACGGGGAGTTTTTCGATGGGGAGGAAACTTTGGGCGTGAGGTTTCCAAAGGTTCGGGATGTCAGATTCCTTTAGCCTCAGGAGCATGGCCTCCTTGTCTCCCTTTCCCTCCGCAAAGAGTACGACCAGTTTTTCCCCTTTTCGTTCACATGGAACGGAAGTCACCGCCACGATGGGTTCCGCGTGTTCTGTGCCGTCATCCATCAAGACTTGTTCCACTGCTTCGTGAGGCACCATTTCACCTCCGATTTTACTGAATCTGGACAAGCGTCCGGTGATGGTGATGAAGCCGTCTTCGTCCAGTTTGGCGATGTCACCTGTTTCATACCATCCATCCTGAAGTACTTTGTCGGTTTTTTCCTGCGGGCCAAGGTATCCGGTCATGACGTTGGGCCCTTTGATCAGCAGCATTCCTTCTTTATCCCCAGGGAGAAGTTCGCGTGTCTCGGGATCCACTACTTTGGCGCTGACACCAGGAATGGGGTGTCCGACGGTGCCGTTTTTATGGGTGTAAACATCATTGTCCTTGACGGGAGGGACGGGCAGGTTCAGTGAAACGATCGGTGAGAGTTCCGTCGTACCGTATCCTTCCAACGGGCGCACGGCGAACTTGCGTTCGAACATGTCGGCCAACTTGACTTTGAGCTTCTCCGCTCCGGTGATGATCAACTTGAGGGTTTTGAAATCTTCGGGTGTCGCCTTTCGGATGTAAGCCATGAGAAAGGTCGGAGTGGCGAAAAGGATGGTGCTTTTTTCTTCGCGCACCATCTCGGCAATCTTGGCGGCTTCCAGTGGATTCGTGTGGAAGTGAACGGGCATGCCAGCCAACGCCGGCAACCATATGGTCCCCGTTAGGCCGAAGGAATGAAAGAAGGGAAGCGCCGCCGACAGATGATCCTGATCGCCCACCGGGATCACTTCCAGAGCGCATTGGATGTTCGCGCTCAGGTTGTGATGCGTCAGCACGATGCCTTTCGGTTCCGCTGTGGATCCTGAGGAAAACAATATGGTGGCCGGGCGTTCACGATCCCAGCAAGGCGTGGGAAGTATCCATGACATCGGGAACAGTTTTGCTTTTAATGCCGTCCTGATTTTTTCCGCCGCAGAAATGTCATTGCCGAGGTCTTCCAGGTAAATGACACGATCCGTCAATTGATAGGCTTCAATCTTCTCGAGGAATGCTTTGGATGTGATGATGGTTTTGATGCCGCTTTGATGGATGGCTGAATCGAATGCCTGGGGTGAAGCGGTGAAGTTCAAGTTGACCGTGACCCGTCCATCCAGTGTGAGCGCATGGTTGACCAGGGCCCCTCCGACACAGGACGGAAGAAGAATGCCCACCCGCTCCTCGGAGCTATCCAGTTTTTCCCTCAGCCGGTCCCTTAAAATGAGCGCCCCGATGAGGGCCTTGCCGAAAGTGAGCCTTTTCCCCGTGGTGTCTGCCATGGCTGGTCGGCTCCAGTGCCTGCGTGCGGTGCGGACCATTTCCGTGGCCAGTGACCCGGGTTTGTGCCGAAATGCATCATGAAATTGGCTGCCCAATTCCTGCACAGCAAGCCGCACCTCATGGATTTCGGTGTCGGAGGGAAGGGGGTGACCAAAAAGAATGTCAATCGGGTAAGGGATACGCAGTCGATGGTTGCGATAACGACCACGTCCGGCCCGACTGAAAATGCTTCCCCAGGCCCCCCCTAAATAGGCCGGTATAATGGGGGCTCCGGTGCCTTTTACCACTTTTTGAAATCCCGGGCGAAAGGCGCTCATGAGTCCCGATCGAGTCAGTTTTCCTTCGGCGAAAATGGCGACCAGATAGCCGTCCTTCAACGCCTGTCGTGCGGTTTGAAGTGATTTCAGGATCTGGCGGGGAGGATCGTTTTCGGAAACGGGGATCGCCCCCATCAATTTAAGCAAAGGATGCAGCCAGGGGATATTGTAGTAATCCCTGTAAACCATGAATCGAATGCGACGCTGTTGGATCGCCATCAAGAGGGGGGCGTCCACGAATGTGACATGATTGCATATGATCAGCGCAGGACCTTTGGTGGGCAGGTTTTCCAGTCCGGTGGTTTTTACCCTGTAGATGCACTTCAACAGAATGGCGCCGACGAAGCGGACAAGGAAATCGGGCAATGATTTGAAGGCAAGGATGACCAGAAAGGTTGTCAGCATGGCGCCAAATAGAAAACACTGTGCCGGGTTCAGGTCGAGCGCTCCCAGGCAACCCAAAATGATCGCAGCGATCAGCACGCCGGTGAAGCTAAGAAAGCTGTCCAAGGCCAGCACTTCTGTCAATTGGTGCCTTGGAGTGTGCCATTGTATGAAAGCTGCCAATGGGACAATGAAAAAGCCTGCGCTCAATCCCATGGCGGAGAGGATTGCCCCGGTGGTGGTCCAGTTGCCGGCACCCACCCGAAGTCCGAGCAGGGTCATGGTCAAAGCCAAACCGGCCGCCCCCACGGGAACCAGGCCGAATTCAATGTTGCGTCCGGACATTTTCCCTGAAGCGAGGGCTCCGACGCCAATGCCTGCGGCCACGAACAGGAACAGGTAGGCCGCCTCGGAGTCCTTTTCGCACCCCATGAATTCAAGTCCATAGTTCATCAAATTCATCTGAACAAACCCCCCGATCAGAAGGAAGAAAGCAGCGCCCAAAACGGCCAGCAGCAATGCTCGGTCCTTCGAGATGCTTCGAAACGTCCTGGTGACACCGGATAAGGGATTGATTCGCAGGGGTTGCGTCGTACCGCTGGGTTTTGTTGGTTTGATCAGGCAGGCAAAGATCCAGCCCAGAATCGCCACTCCGATGCAGAAGAGCGAAGCCAGATGGTATTTTCCCTGTGATATTCCGTCAAACCATGGTATGAGACCGATGCCCAGCACAATCGCCATATAAACAAAACCTTGTTGCCATCCATTCGCTTTCGAGAGGGATTGACTCGGTAGCAATTCCGGTATGATACCCAGCTTGGCCGGGCCGAAGAACGCCGATTGCGTTGCCATCAGAAACAAAACCGCGTAGAGCCCCCATTCGGATTGGAGGTAAAATGCCAGCCCACCTGCCGACATGATCACGATCTCCGCCAGTTTCACATATTTGATGATGGACTGTTTGCTCCGAATACCGCTCAGGAAACCGGCGGATGAAGCAAATAATAAAAACGGTAAAACAAAGATGGCTCCTGCTAATGAATTGATCTGCACCTTGTCATCCAGGCCCTTGATCTGCAAGAGAGCCAATATGAGGAACATCTTGAAAACATTGTCGTTAAATGCACCCAAGAACTGGGCAATGTTCATAAAATGAAAATCACGATTCAGTGATGCTTTAGGCACTTGATTCATAGGGCGATCAGATTGGATTGTTGTAACTTTTTCACTTGGAAGCGAGTTCTTTTCTCGAGACTCACCGATTTGGGTGGATCGATCCACTCCTTGATGCAAATGACGGATGCTCATGGTCTAGGTATGAACATTTCTGGTGCCAAGAGGTATTCTTGCCAGCGGATGAATCAAATCAAATGCGGTTCTGGAGGAGAGGAGGTTGTTGGTAGTGTTTTAAGTGTATGTATTTAAATGGTTAAAAAATTTGTCTGGTAGCTTGATCATGTTCATGTCGTCAATCAGAAAGGGGAAAAACAACGTAAAAGGAAATAAATGGTTTGGGCATAATATGTATGCAGGTAAACATTTTTTGTTCGTTTTTCACGGCAGCTTCATGTTGGTCGATTTGATTCGATACAGTCCCGTTCCGTTTGAGTCTGATCCTCTTCCGCGGATCTTTATTATCGGCTTTGTTATGAACCGTTTCTATCTGCGACATTGTTTGCGTTTATTGCAGGATGCGGTGACGAGCTCCTGAACTTGATGCGGCAAGGTGGGAGCGTTGGAACAGGCGATCCGCCACATACTCCTGGCCGAACATTATTTCCCGTTGGGTTCAGGCAAAGTTTGCGAAGATTCCCTTGTTCAATTGGCTGGTGATACCCGGGGTGGAATGACGACTGTCTCGGATAGGTTGCCTACAAATGCCACTCATTTTTATCAAATGAATCTTTATTATGAAACTGTTGCGATACTAATGAAAGTAAAGCGTCGTGCGCTTTAAAAATTTCTTCGACACTAAAATACTCGAGATTCCGAGAAAGTTGCTTCTGGTCATCTGGGGAGACATTGTGTTCGGTGAATGACATTATGTGATTGTAACAGTTTGTATTGTAATAAGAACTGGTCTTTATGGATCATAATAATGCGCTAGCATAAGGTGTTTGATCCGGAGAGGTATGCTTGGTAATGCAAATGTATCGAATGTATGAAAAAGGGATAATTGATTTTTCTGATAATATATTAGAATTGACATTTCATGAAGTCGTGGAATAGTCATTTCGTGCATTTCACATGCATAGCAACCAAGTATAAAAATCCAATCTAATGATAAATAAACAGTTAGAAGAATTCATGGGGATGCGTGAGTCCTTGTTGGAAGAGCGCAAAAACCTCGAAGAACAGATCAAACAAATTGATGAAGCCCTGGGAGTACCTGCCGGGTTGGGTGTTCGTGGAATTGGTATTCGTCGTCGCGCCAAGCGCGCCCGTAACGAGATGAATCTTAGATCGGCGATCGCCACCGTCATCTCCAAAAAACCGATGGGACGCAAAGAAATTCTCAAAGCTGTCCAGGATCTCGGGTACAAGTTTTCCACCAGCCATCCTCTGAATTCCCTCTCAGCAGCTCTGTATTCCAATCGGGAATTCGTCAAGGTCGGTAATACGTTTGGCATGGCCAACGCCGTCAAGGAAACTGCCGCTCCCAAGAAAAAGGCAGGTCGTAAGAAGAAATAATTCTACTATTGGACTTTATTCCAACGAAAACGACAAGAGCCGGATCGACAGATCCGGCTCTTTCCAATTTAAATGTGAACTGATTCGGTTTGCGGTGCTTCTAATCCAGTTGTTTGGCAATCACGCAGGCGTTGTGTCCACCAAAACCAAATGAATTGTTCATGATCGCACCGACTTTCCTGTCCCTGGCTTCATTGGGCACGTAGTCCAAATCACATTCAGGGTCGGGATTTTCGTAATTGATGGTCGGTGGCACTTTTTGATCCCTCATGGCCATCATGCAAACGCTCATTTCGATGGCTCCAGCCGCTCCCAGCATGTGGCCTGTTGCGCCTTTGGTGGAGCTGACGCAGAGTTTTCGGGCGTGATCCCCGAACACCGTCTTGATGGCCGATGTTTCACAGATGTCACCCTGAGGCGTGGATGTGCCGTGGGCGTTGATGTAGTCGATGCTATCGTAGGGAATGCCGGCTGATCTCAATGCCATTTTCATGCACCGGGCAGCTCCTTCACCATCAGGGGAGGGGGCTGTCATGTGGTGAGCGTCGGCGGTGTTGCCGTACCCAATCAATTCACCATAGATCGTAGCGCCCCGTGCTTTGGCGTGTTCGATTTCTTCCAGTACCAGAACGGCGGCTCCTTCACCCATGACAAACCCGTTTCGGTCGGCATCAAAGGGGCGTGAAGCGCGTTTGGGTTCGTCATTGCGGGTGCTCATGGCCTTCATGGCGGAAAAGCCTCCTATGCCCACCGGAGTGACCGCTGCCTCCGCTCCGCCCGCAAACATGACCTGGGCATCTCCCATCTTGATGGTTCGCCATGCTTCACCCAAAGCGTGGGTTGCGGTGGCGCAGGCCGAGCAGGTCGCGACGTTCGGTCCTTTCAATCCGTAATACATGGAAAAGAGTCCGGACGCCATGTTCAGAATCTGCATCGGGATCAGAAAAGGTGACACACGGGCTGGACCTTTGGCTTCCAGAATGCTGTGTTGCTTTTCCAGGGTGGACAAGCCTCCGATTCCCGAGCCGATAAATGCACCTACTTCTTCCAGATTGCACTTTTCAAGTTCCAAACCGGAATCTTTAAGCGCCTGGTAAGCGGCATAAATGCCAAACTGAGCGTATCGATCCGTCCTGCGGATTTCTTTTGGAGTTGGAAAAGCTGGGACGGGATCCAGATCGAGCACTTCTCCTGCGATCTGACAATCGTAGGCCGATACGTCAAAAGCTTTGATGTGGTCAATACCGCACTGACCTTCAAGCAAGTTGCTCCAAAGTTGTTCGGGCGTGTTACCCAGAGGGGACACCACTCCCAGGCCGGTGATGACCACGCGGCGTTGGTAATTGGATTCTGACATAAAAAAATCTGCGGTTGCCGTTTGTCGAACGGCAACCGCATCCATCAAAATGGAATTCAGTTTATCTTGGTTTTATTCGCCTTGAGTTTCCTCAATGTATTTGATGACGTCGCCAACGCTTTGCAGTTTTTCGGCTTCATCGTCAGGAATTTCCTGACCAAATTCTTCTTCCAAAGCCATCACCAGTTCCACGGTATCCAGTGAATCAGCACCGAGATCTTCAATAAATTTGGCCTCGGGTGTGACCTGATCCGCGTTGACGCCGAGCTGTTCGACGATGATGTCTTTTACACGTTGTTCAATAGATTTTTCAGACATGAGTTTCTCCGTAACGTTTAACTATCTGTGTCTTTAACAACCTTGAATGCACCGTCAAGCTTCGAATCCACAAAAAGAAAAATAAATTTTCGGCCTGACCGTGATTTGCTGGTTGAAAATGGTTTTTGATTCTAGGTGTTTCGTTGAAAGTATTTGAGTGATCCTGATTACATCACCATGCCGCCATCCACTGTCAGGACCTGTCCGGTGACATATTTTCCGCCTTGTCCGGCAAGGTAAACGGCTGCCAAGGCAATGTCCTCGGGCTGGCCCAATTGCCTCAGTGGTATTTGATTCAAAATAGCCTGTTTTTGATCCTCGTTCAGTTCTGCCGTCATATCGGTTTCGATGAATCCCGGGGCAATGGCGTTGCAAGTGACGTTTCGGGCAGCGAGTTCCCTGGCAATGGATTTGGTTAAGCCGATCAAGCCCGCTTTACTTGCCGCGTAGTTGGTTTGTCCGGCATTGCCCATCAGTCCGATCACGGAAGAAATGTTGATGATGCAGCCGCTTCGTTGTTTCATCAACGGACGTGAGAAAGCCTTGCACAGGGTGAATGCTCCTTTGAGGTTGGTGTCCAAAACGGTGTCCCAAGCCTCGTCACTCATCCGCATGAGCAGGTCGTCTCGAGTGACCCCGGCGTTGTTGACCAGGATGTCAACGCGTCCGGTTTCCTTCAAGATGTTTGCAGCGGCCTGCTGCGTGGCTTCGCTGCTGGAGACGTCCACAGCAAAAGCCCAGGCTTTTCGTCCCAGTTCCCTGACCTCTTTGGCAGCCGCTTCGGCGTTCTCAGCCGTTCGGGAGAGGCAGACCACATCCGCTCCTTCTCTTGCGAATTGAAGAGCGATGGCCTTGCCGATCCCTCGTCCAGCGCCGGTCACGACCGCAATTTTTTCGTTTAGTTGCCCCATATCCAGCTCATTTGTTCGTGGTTTTTGCCTTGTTGTCAACGATGTTTCGTCGCCGAGTTTGAATGAGCTTGGAACTTATTCTGCCGGGTGTTCATCAAGAGAGGGAAATTTCTGGATGCTCATTGAGATAAGGTGGTGGAAGTTTTCATTTGAAATGCTTCATTTTCTTCGCTTAGGGTTCTCCGCTCAACGCAACCATCAGTCGTCGATCAACCAGGAATTAATATTGAGCTCCATGGAAATAACAGATCCATATCAAGCCCAACCGGGGGAAACCCTGGACCTTGCAATCCATTCGCAGGTCTTTGGGGTGTCCGGTGTGGACAACTGTCCCCCCTATTCAACAGATGACAAGGAGTCCAACAAGGTCAAGCGCGCTCTAAAATCCGAATTCGGTGTGTCGATTAAAACCGGTAAAACCCAGATACGATCCAAACCGTATTTTGCGCGCTATGGTTCCGACCCCAGTAGCAGCACCGAAGTGGTCGCCGAGACGCTCCCGCTTGCCATCTGCCGTGTGGCTCTTTTGATTGCCCAATGACGTCGCCATCTGCGAGCAAAACGCCCGCAAGATGAAACATGCGGGCGTTCGTGGTTGAAATTTCGTTTTTCGGGGAATCTATTTCCGAGCCGCTTTCTTCTTCTTATTGCCAACAAGTTCCGCCTTGTTCGTGCGCAGGTATTTCTTAACGACCTGTAATTGCTCCAGTTTTACGGGGATACCTTTCTGACCAAGATTGCGTAAATGTCTGTAATGGCAGAGGGTTTTGCCAATTTGGACTATTTCGATATGAAATTCCCCAACTTTCCAGAGTTGTCCTATCTCAAGTTCTGTAGTTTGCTTCACGTTCTTGTTCAACTTCATTGTCTGCTGTTGGACCGAAACCGGTCGCCTGAGTTCAAATTCGGAAATCAATTCCGTAATTGGTGGACATGCTACCCTATTTTGAAGTAACGCCCAAGACTTCTTTACAATTGAATGTCAGAGGATGCCTTTGTTGCTAATAATGTGAGCCATTTTGCCGCATTAGCTTGAGCATTTTCGGCGTCTGTCAATTCAGGGGCAATTGCGTAAGTATTTTGAAATAATTGATTAATGATTTTTTTATGCTTGATCATGCCTCCCAGTCCAATGCAGGGAGTGTTTCTTTCCTGAGATTTTAATGCGACGCCACCAACGCCTTTTCCCATCAAACTGGACTTGTCCAGCGAGCCTTCACCGGTCAAAACGAGGTCCGCCCAGTCAATATGGTGCTCCAATTTTGATCGTTTGCAGAAGTAATCAAATCCGGACTGCGGTTTGCCACTAAGAAAAGCCATCAAACCATAACCCAGGCCGCCGGCCGCTCCTGTTCCTGGCATGGTCTGGTATGGCTTGCCTTGACGCGGGTCTACATGGATTGCAAGTTGCTTGAGGCAAGCTTCGGATCTGGCCATATCCTTTGCTCTTAAACCTTTCTGTGGTCCATAGATGCGGGACGCACCTTCAGTTCCGAGAAGGATGTTGGTGACATCGGATGCGATGATGAGGTTTGGGAACAATTTTCGTTTTGAAGGGCGCTGAAGGTTGGTCAATGCAGTCAACTGGGGCCACTCAAGTATTTCCTTCCCCTTTGCATCCAGGAATCGCCATCCCAAAGCTCTAGCCATGCCAAATCCTCCATCATTGGTGGCACTCCCGCCGATGCCGATGACGCAGGTGCGCGCTCCTTTGGCTGCTGCTTGCAGGAGCATTTTTCCCAGTCCAAATGTGTCCAGATCAAAGGGATGATATCGTCCCTTGGGGAGTTGGGCCAAGCCGATCACCAAAGCGGTTTCGATAATGGCCATTCTCTTTTCAGGTTGCCACCACCAGTGGGTTCGAATAGGGCGATGGGCGGCATCCATGGTTTGGCAACTCATTTTGTGTGCGCCTTCCAGATTGGCCAGGGCTTCCCCGAACCCGTCTCCTCCGTCGCAGATCGGCAACAACCGAAGCTTATCCTTGGGACGTCGCTTCCTCCATCCACTGCGCATGCATCGAGCCGCTTCGATTCCGGTCAAAGTTCCCTTGAATTTATCGGGTGCAATTAAAATGTTCACGGCTTCACTTTCCATACAGATTAGAGAACCGGTTCTGCAATCAGATCGTAATCCGTGCTACCGACAACCCGGACCTGATGAAATTGATGTGGTTCCAGATCGCCTCGGATGTAGATCCTTCCATCGATGTCGGGGGCATCGGATTCGCCACGGGCGATCATCCAGGGTTCGCTCATATCCGGCGTAAACGTTTCGCATGGTGTTCCACTGCGCGTGAATCCGTGTTCCCAGGACTGGATGTTTGCCTCTTCAATCACCTGTTGATCCGCGGGGCCTTCCACAAGCACCCTCATGATTTTGCCTTTTTGTGCGGCTGCGATTTCCTTGGCGACATCCAGTTGGGCTTCCATCGCTTCTGCTTTGCGTGCTTCTTTGACAAGATCGTCCACTTGGTTTGCCATGCCTCCGGCTCGGGTTCCTTCCTCATGGGAATATCCAAAGACTCCCAGTCGTTCGAATTTGGTTTCGCGGATAAAATCCAGGAGCGATTCGAAGGAGCCCTCCGTTTCCCCAGGAAAACCAACGATAAACGTGGTTCTGATCGCGATGCCCGGAATGCCTTTCCGAATGCGCTGAATCAACTCCTCGATGTATTCACGGCTCGTTTCTCTTCGCATACGTTCCAGCATCGTGGAATGAATGTGCTGCAAGGGGATATCCACGTATTTGACCACCTTTTCGCACTCGGCAATGGTCCGGATCAGTTCATCGGTCCAGTGGGCCGGGTGCGTATACAGGATACGCACCCAGAAATCTCCCTCCAGGGCGTTCAACTGTCTTAAAAGGGAGGATAGCGTGGTCGCATCTTCCGGGAGTGCGTCCGAGGCTTCTTTGAATTTTTGGGGAGAAGCGATGTTGCGCCGAGGATCTTTACGCAGGTCCATGCCGTAGTAGGTGGAATCCTGGGAGATCAGGTTGATCTCCTTCACGCCGTCCCGGATCATGGCTTTTGCTTCCTCCAATATGTCCTCGGGTTTCCGGCTGCGATGCGAACCTCGCATCCGGGGAATGATGCAGAAACTGCATGGATGATTGCATCCCTCTGCGATTTTCAAATAAGCAAAATGATGCGGAGTCAACCGGAAACGCGGTGTGGTGTAGTCCGGAATGTAAACAGGACGCGCGGTCACGTCCATGATGGGCGCTTGTTCGACTTTGGGGGCTGGTTTGGCCGTTTCGGAATCTGCCTTCTTTTTCCGCGGCCGCGAGACTTTGCTTTTTCGATGTTGATGGGCCAGTTTGACGAGATTGGACACTTCCCCGACCTGATCAATGCCCATGAAGACGTCCACTTCAGGAAGCAGTTTGGGGAGTTCCTTGCTGTAACGCTGTGTCAGGCAGCCCGCGACCACCAAGCCCTGACCACGATTCTTCGCTTTGCGAAGCTCCGAAGACTCCAGGATCGTATCCACGCTCTCCTCCTGGGCGCTGTCGATGAACGAACAGGTGTTGACGATCAGGACATCTGCTTCCTCTGGATCATTTGTGATGGACAGACCATCCTTCATCAGGTGCCCCAGCATGATTTCAGAATCCACCAGGTTCTTGGCACATCCAAGCGAGATCATGCCTACCGTGATGGGCGATTGACTTTCTATAATTTTGCTCACAATTGTGCGCACTATGCCCGAACCCTTCGGTAAAGGCAATCACCAGGGTTGTTCCGAAATTCTCCCCTGGTTGAAAAGGGTTATCTACTCCGTTTAGGGTGACGAACGTAGCGAACGCCGGGCAATGGCTCGAGATCACTATCTTGTGAAAGTAATTCTGACTTGGAATAACGCGCTGTTGCGTAGATGATTCCGTCTGCCAACCTCAACTGGTGGCGGTGGCTTAGTTCCGCTGCCAGGATCGCCAGTCGATCATCTAAAGGGACCACTTTGCCCTGTTTCATCGACGCAGCAATGGAAAGCGCATCTGCTACTGAGGATTCACGCATCACCCATCGAAAAACTTCCGTAATCGTTATCGACGGAACAATCAAATCACTGAAGTTCAGAATGGCCGGTTCGAAAAAATCGCAATTCGGGCCATCGGTAAAATACTCTATCCAACCTGATGAATCGATTACGGTAGGCATCTGTCGTTTTCCTTTTCAAACGTATTCTCTATGCCTTTTAGGAATCCTTTCATTGATTTAACCGGTCTAATAGGAACAAGCTCAATGCGTCCTTCAAGCTGGATAACCTCGACTCGGTCGCCGGGCGCCAAATTTAAACCATCCCTAACATCTTTGGGAATGACCACTTGGAATTTAGGCGAAACTGTTACTGCGCTCATATCGATGGCTTAATTGTTGCACGATGTGCTGATCGATGCAAGATCGCGCTGCCAGGGGGAAGTAATGGTTTCTTGCCTTCGCACAGCCCTGCTTAATGGCTCTGGTGAGGCAAAAAGTTTCTTTAACCAAAGCCCACGTTGTTGCTGCGGGGGGCGGGGAGGGATTAAAGTGTTATTCGGCAAGCAATCCTGACTGAGTGGAGCGTATTTGTCCCTGTTAATTTGTGCATTGTCAGCTTCCAATGGCCCGGCCTATGCTCCCTCGGTATGGAACAGGATCAATTGCGCGAATTGTTTCGCATGCAGAAGGCGTTGAACGAGCGGATCGGTGTGCACACCGATACCATGACCGAGGAGCAAAAGACCGAGTGGGTCTTGAATTACTGCCGGGCGATGGGGCAGGAAATGGCCGAACTCACCGATAGTGTTCCTTGGAAATGGTGGGCCAAGTACCAGAAGTTTGACGAGCAGAACGCCCGGGTCGAGGTGGTGGATTTATTCCATTTCCTGATCAGCCTGGCTCAGGTTCTCGGGATGAGTGCAGACGATGTTTTCCAGGCTTACGTGAAAAAGAATGAAGTGAATTTCAAACGGCAGGAATCCGGCTACACCGAGAAGGACCACTCGGATTCGCGTCATATCTAATGGATGAAATTCTTTGTCAATCCGATGGATGTATCTCCCTGATAAATATTCAACCTGAACAGCCACTTATTTCATAGCCGACGCTTTTGATCGAAATATCTGAAATCACTGTTTCCCATTGGGCACTGGCCCTGTTGGGAGCGTTCAGCCTGGGATTTTCCAAGACGGGTTTCCCCGGAATGGCTTTGGTCAATGTTTTGATCATGGCCGAATTGTTCGGCGCAAAGCAATCAGTGGGGTTGATCCTGCCCTTGTTGATTGTGTGCGATGTGACCGTGTTCCCCATGTTTCGCCGCCATGCAACATGGTCTCAGGTTTGGCCCATATTGATCCCTTCTTGCATTGGCATTGTGGGCGGTTATTTCTTGCTGGGAGGCATTGATAATTCCACCGCCCGCAAATCGATTGGACTGATCATACTGGTAATGCTCGTGCTGCAGTTGGTGCGTGGGTACAAGCAGGATTTTTTGAAAAAGCTTCCTGATTCCGAATCCTTTCGGTGGGGGAGCGGGTTGACCATTGGCATCTCCACCATGATGGCCAATGCGGCCGGGCCGGTGTATTCCATCTACGCTCTGGTGCATAAAATGCCCAAAATGGAATTCCTGGGTATCGGGGCCAGATGTTTTCTTCTGGTTAACATCATCAAGGTTCCCTTCATGACGGACCTGGATATCATCAATGCCTGGTCTCTCAAAATGGACGCATTGCTGTTGCCAGGAATTTTTGCCGGTATTCTGGTCGGGAGGAGGGTGATTGACCGCATCCCGCAAAAAGCTTTCGAAGTGTTGTTATACGCTTTTTCCGGTATTGCCGGGGTTCGGCTGTTCATGTTTTGATTCGAATGATGGGAGGCGAGCATGGAACTACGAGAACTGGCCGAGCGCATTCTGTTTAGTCCCGATCTGGAAACCAAAATCTGGTGTCCTGACGTCATCACGGACGAACAGCCGGGGAAGGCTTTTGCATCGCCGGAAGCGCCCCACCGGGATGAACAACTTCAGTTTTCTCTCAAGCAGGGCAAGTCAGATTTCCCTCCCTTGCATACGCTGGAAAAGGAATCGACCCGAGGCAAAATCCTTCATTTCTTTGCCAATCACGAATTGTTGGCGACCGAATTGATGGCTTTGGTGTTGCTCAAATTTCCTGACGCTCCCCGCAGTTTTCGGCGAGGTGTTTTGAAGACTTTGAAAGACGAACAGGAACACACCCGAATCTATGTGGAGCGACTCAAGGCGATGGGTGTGGAGTTCGGGCAGTATCCGGTCAATGGTTTCTTCTGGAAGATGATTGCTCCCATGCAGACTCCCATGGATTATGTCAGTCGGCTTTCTCTGACCTTTGAGCAGGCTAATCTGGATTTCTCAAAATTCTTTGCTTCACAGTTTCAAACGATCGGAGACGAGGATTCGCACAAATTGCTCGAACGCATTTATCGCGATGAAATTGGACATGTTGGTTACGGATTGAAATGGTTCCGCCGGTGGAAGAAGCCTGAGCAGAGCGACTGGGAAGCTTACGAAGAACAACTGGACTTTCCTTTGTCCCCACGACGTGCCAAAGCCGAACACTACAATGTGGAAGGGCGTGAACGCGTGGGATTCGATCGGGATTTCATCCAGCGATTATACGTCTATTCGAAATCCAAAGGGCGCACCCCGGGGATTTATTATTTCAATCCCTACGCCGAACAGTTTTTGGCTGCCGGCCCGGGGTTCACTCCGAACCAACGTCAGGTTTCCTTTGAAACGGATCTGGAAACCTTGCCAATGTTTTTGTGTCGATCGGATGATGTGGTGTTGATGCGCCGGGAACCTTCATTGGATTTTCTGGTGACGCTCAAACAGGCCGGGATCGAACTGCCTCAAGTGGAGGTTCTCAAAGCAGGAAAGGTTGCGCGAAGTTCTGAACTGTTGGATCGCAAGATCGGATTCCTCAAGCCATGGGCCTGGAGTCCCGATGCCATCTCCCTCATGAAGCCAATCATGCCGCAATTGACACGTCCAGCTCCACCCGTGGGAGATGCCTGGGATGCTCAGTTTCGTCTGTTGTTTGGGAAGGATTGGGGCGCCCATCAGCTGAGGGGATTTCTGAAGGATGAAGGGGAATTGCGCTGGTTGTGC
>JAQCFT010000276.1 GCA_027619545.1 Verrucomicrobiota bacterium
GAACTGGTTTGATGGATGCGTCCAGGCTGACAGATCTTGCATCTATCATCATTCAAAGCTTCCTCCACTCTTGCTTGATTTTTCGCTCCACGAAATTACCCTGTCCCTGCGTGTGAGTATGAGGTATATCTTGGTTCTGTTTTTGTCATTGCTTGCATTACCGTTGAACGCGGAATTTGAACGGTTTGAGCTGAATTACAATGACGAGATGATTCATGGGACTCTGTTTTCCATACAACCCAGAGTGGACGAGTTTTCCACCTTCATTGACGGGGTTTACACACGGATGATTTGGGCTGATTTCGGGAGCGGTTACCAGGAGGTTTACAATAATTAAAAGGATCTCACCGGATTACCGGGGGCTGCCGCGGAGTTTCACGTCGCGTCCGGCGGGGACGATGTCTTTCTGGTTGAATTGAGGAAGACAGATCTCGGCAACCGGGGTGAAGGGGGGATATTGAAATTAACCCCGAACGGATTCGTTACCTACGCTCCGCTTGCCACCGAAGCGCTAGGCCAGGGCAGATCAGGGAAATTCTACTACTCTTTCCCGGTAGCTGCGGATAATGGCACTTTGGCTATGATTGGCTATGATGATCGTTTCCCTCATTTCATCCTTCTTGTCACCCAAGACAATGTCCGGATCATCGCTCAGGAAAGCGTAACAGAATTTCCCGGTGGTGGAACATTCTCGCGATTCTCAACCGGTTTGAACATTGCACCGGATGGGTCCAGCGTGATCTTCAGAGGAGAATCCACGACGGGTGCCAATGGTATTTTCCGCTGGACCGAGGAAGGGATAGAAAAGATCGCCGACAGCTCAACAAACATCCCCGGATCGGATCAATCTTTCAACAGCTTTTTCGATTCTTCGATCGAATCACAGTTGGGTGTGGATGGTGCGGTTTACCTTTTCAATTCGCAACCCCGCACACTCGTGTCGTTCCAAAACGGCGAGTTGGCCACACTATTAAATGTTGGGGACGTGGTGGGTGGTCAGCCTGTTGAGGGTATCAGTGAATTTGACTTAGCGCCTGATGGGTCCGTTTTTGTGGCAGACTTTACTCGTGAACTGCGCTTCCAAAATGATGAGTGGAGTGTTTTTCAACCTTTCGTCGGATTTGAGACCGCTGATGGCAAAAGCTTAAATGCAACGCATTTTGTCGGTGATGACGGGGTTTATTTCTATGGTAATTTTTTCAACCGTGAATTGTTGAAAAGTGAGAACTCGCTCTATCGGAAAGGTTATGACGGAGGTGAGCTGACCAAGGTGCTTGAATTGGATGAAAGCACCTTTGGCGTGCCTTACACCGGTGGATCGATTTCACACATGACTGAAAATGAAATCGTCTTCAGAACATCGTCGGGTATTTTCATCGGGCCCCTGGACTCGCTCGACGGAGCAACGGGTAACGAAGGGCCGCTCGGCTTGCCTGAAACGTTTCAGGCTGCCATTGCCAATCTGCCTCCGGCACTAGCCGGCCCCTTACAGGATGCCGATTTTGACGGGATCAGCAATCTTGCGGAATACATCCTGGGCCGAAACCTTGCTTCCGCGGAATTAGATGGCTTTGCAAGCAACACCAAAGTTGCCGTCGGAGATGCCATTGGGTTGCCTGGCGATGGTCGTCCTTACTTGACCTTTGATGTTCAGTTACGTGCGTCTATCGGTGATGCGGAAGTCTCCTTTCGATTTGGTGCGGATTTATCAGGCTTGGCAGAAGCAGCTTCCGCTGCCATTGAAATTGGAGCATCCCAGGCGAACGGTGAATTTGAGACGAAACAATTCCGAAGTCCGGTTCCGATGGATGCTTCGGCTTCAGGGTTTCTTGGCATGGTTGTTCGCCTGAATGATTAAAGACTCCTCAGTTGTCTTTGTTTCATTCCCCGGATCTTCCGGCTCACACTCCATGTGGATGCCGGAAAGTGGGAGACCGTTGAGTATTCCTGCAGGGAAGGTCAGAAGGGGATGGAGGCTGCGAGTTTTGCGGGTTCAGGCGCCATGCTCCACTTCTGACGGCCCATCCACCGGTCAACCACGTTTCAACGACGTTGTTTGCCTTTGAACTTGCGAAGGTCGTCATCGAATTGGCTCAAGGTATGTTGGATTTCGTCCATGAACTGTTCGCAGGACGACACCGATCCTCCCATGGAAAAGATGGTGTTTTGCTCAGCATAATCGTTGGTGACGACCAATACGGGGCCGTATTCCAGTAATTTGTGAGTGACCCGTTCGATGATGTCATCCGCCGTTTGGTTGCTCTTGCTGAAGAGGACCTCGACATGCGGATGCACTTCCTGATTTTCTTTTGAAGCCTTGGATCCCATGCCGTCAAACACAATGGTCACCGGCACGTGGATGGCATCCTGATACAGGGTGACTTGCCGGATCAACCAGTCCCTGGCCTTGGGCGAGTGGGGTTTGGTGTTCGGTAATGCTTTGTGGCAGGCATGCAATACGCTGTAACCGTCCACCAGGATGCGCACAAAATTCACGATCGGATTTTGCTTGCCCCGGTCCGTCAAGCAAGTTCAAAAACAGTGCAAGCACTTTTCCGGATGACATCATGATGTGGAAACAAAAAGATCCCGCCTTTTTCAGGACGATGACTTTGGTTTGGTTTTTTCCAAGCATCGGGGCGTTGGTGATCCTTGGGATGTCCCAGGATTCATCCCTGTGGGCGGTTGAAAATATCTTGGCTGGAGCGATCTTGATGGTTCAGGTCTTTCTGGTTTATTGTTGGGTGACATCCAGAAATAATGGTGATGACGTCAAGTGAACCGATTTGAACAGCTCACTTCCGGCTCGTGCCTTGTGTTGGCTTATGCAGTCATCTGGAATGACATGCCGGTGAAGCTAAAAAAACGACCCAATGATGATAATCAAGTCCAACATGTTCTTCAGGCAAACATGCCGCCCTGCGGCCAGGGGTCTAAACCTTCTGCTGGGAGCAATGGCTTTCATAGGGACTGTTCAGGCTCAGTACCCGCGAGTCAGCAAGGCAGAGTCTGCCAAATCCCAGGCGAAGTTTGAATCGGAAGACCGGCATTCCAATGAGGCGTTTGCAAATGCCATGCCGACCATGATGGAGTGGGCGAAGAAAGGAAAACCTTACCTGCCTCATGCGGAGAAACCTGAGCACCTGCCTCAGGCCTTCATTCCATCCTTTCCGGGCGCGTGGGGGGGAGGGATGTATTCCTTCGGTGGGCGCGGCGGCAAGGTTTATGTGGTGACGACGCTGGAGGATGGCGGTCCCGGGAGCTTTCGTGAAGCCTGCGAAGCGGGCGGGCCGAGAATCGTGTTGTTCAATGTTTCGGGAATCATTCACCTCAGGGAGGTCCTCAGGATCCGTGCCCCATACATCACCATTTCAGGAGCCACGGCTCCCGGGGATGGTGTTTGTATTTCCGGCGACACGGTCGAGCTGGAAACGCATGACGTGGTTGTGCGTCATATGCGTTTTCGCCGAGGCGAGACCTGGGTGGGGGATCGAAATGATTCTTTAGGGGGCAATCCAGTGGGCAATATCATGATCGATCATGTTTCGGCTTCATGGGGGCTGGATGAAAACATGTCCATGTATCGCCACATGTATGATCATGACAATGACCCTGAAACCAATGATTTGAAACTGCCGACCGTCAACATCACTATTCAGAACTCCATATTCAGCGAAGCATTGAACACCTTTCATCACGCATTTGGCAGCACGATCGGCGGATTGAACAGCACCTTTCACCACAACCTCTGGGCCTGCAATACCGGGCGCAATCCCAGTGTGGGGATGTATGGAGATTTTACCTTTGCGAACAACGTGATGTTCAACTGGCGTCATCGCACGGTTGACGGGGGTGATCACCGAAGTTTTTTCAATATCATCAACAATTACATGAAGCCCGGCCCGGTCACGCCCAAAGGCAAACCGGTTGCGTATCGAATTCTCAAGCCTGAATCCGAACGTAGCAAGACGGTGGTGGATCATTTCGGGAAAGCTTATGTCGATGGGAATGTTGTTGAAGGCTATCCCGAGGTTTCCAGTGACAATTGGAAGGGGGGCGTGCAACCGGATTCCGTCGCTCCTGCTCAGGAAGTGCTCCCGTCCATCCGGTCCGTGGATCCCATCCCTTATGCTCGTATCCCTCTGCAGTCTGCTGAGGAAGCTTTTGAGTCCGTTTTGCAAAATGCCGGTGCGAAGTTGCCGCGTCGTGATAGGGTGGACATGCGCGTAGTGGAGACGGTACGTTCCGGGAAAACAACTGCCAAGGCCGGACCTGATGTTGCCCGATCGCTTGAAAACCCCAACTTCAATCAAGACATGATCGAAAAAATGGTTCATGAGATTTCTCTCGGCATCATTACCCATCCAAGTCAGGTCGGAGGTTATCCTGATTATAAAGGTGAACCTTACTCGGATGGGGATGCCGATGGGCTGCCTGATGCGTGGGAGCAGAACTATGGCTTGAATCCCGGGAATGCCCTGGATGCCATGCTTGATTCCGATGATGACGGCTATGCCAACGTGGAGGAATTCCTGAATGGAACCGATCCGAGAGAGTTTGTTGATTACACGGATCTGGCAAATAACTTCGACCAGTAGATCGGTCCTTCCCTGTCCCTTCAGGAGCGCAGCAATGAGGGTTTGGGGTGATGGAGCATCAAAGGCTTTCCGGAATGGACCGGGGGAGACGCATCCTTCCTGAAGCTGGGAGGCTCAATAGATTGTCACAGATGATTGTTTTTTTAATGAGGTTGCTTCTGAAAATGGCCCGTCGATCCGTAGGGATGGCTTGGTGGTTGTTGACCGGGGTTGCGTTCTTCGGGACTTTGCACGCCGCTGAACGATTCGTTGATTTGGGGGAGAATGGAAAACTGGTCTATGAGTTCGATGACCAGGGGAATCGTATGCCGGATTTCTCACATGCCGGGTACGCAGGGGGAGGTGTTGCCATTCCCTCCGTCCCTGCGAAAGTGTTGGTTGCTCCTCTGGAAGGCGACAATACCCGCCATATTCAATCTGCCATTGATCATGTCTCCAGCTTGCCGATGGATGAGCATGGTTTTCGTGGCGCGGTCTGTCTGACGGAGGGGTGGTTTGAGATTCACGGACAATTGCGCATTGAATCCAGTGGTGTGGTGTTGCGTGGTTCGGGTGATGGTGAGGATGGGACTGTGCTGAACGCCGTCGGTCATAGCCGGCGCACCTTGCTGGAATTCAATGGTCGGCACACCGCGTTCAGTGGCATGCCTCGATCCATTCTGGACGAATATGTTCCCGTAAATGCTTCAAGTTTTACCCTCAACACCGTGGATGGACTAAGTGTTGGACAAAGCATCCAGGTACGCCGTCCCAGTCCCCAAAACTGGATTGATCTGATGGGGATGTCCTCCGTGAAAGGCCGGCCGACACCGGCATGGAAACCTGATACGGTCGATATCCTCTGGGAAAGGACGATAAGCGGTATTGATGGAAATAGCATCACATTGGATGTGCCTTTGACCTGTGCATTGGAAAAGCAATTTGGGGGAGGGGAAGTGATTCCCGTTGAAGCACGCGGACGCTTGCGTCAATCAGGTGTGGAAAATATGCGGTTTCAGTCCGCATGGGATCAGTCGAACCCCAAAGACGAGGAACACGCATGGATGGCGATCACCTTGGATCATGTGGAGGATGCCTGGGTCAGACAGGTGACAGCTCTCCACTTTGTGAGTTCTCTGGTCAGTGTTTGGGAAACATGCAGACGGATATCAGTCATGGACTGTCGTTCCCTGAAACCCGTTTCCGAAATCGGCGGTTATCGCCGTCACGCCTTTCACACAGCTGGCCAGCAGACTTTGTTTTTGCGTTGTTACAGCGAAAAAGGGCGACACGATTTCTCCACCGGATGGCGAGCTGCAGGTCCCAATGTATTTGTCCATTGTGAAGCGAACAACGCGCTTGATTTCAGCGGACCGATTGAGAGTTGGGCTACGGGTGTGCTTTACGATAATCTGATCATGGATGGCGGTGGTCTGAGGTTTGACAACCGGGAGATGTGGGACAATGGCGTTGGATGGGCGGCGGGAAATTGTGTGGCGTGGCAGTGTTCACTACCCCTCATGACCAATCGCAAACCGCCCGCGGCGGCAAACTGGGCAATCGGTATCTGGGCTCAGTTTCTGGGTGACGGTCATTGGCGGTCTTCCAATGAGTTTGTGGATCCGGACAGTCTGTATATCGGGCAATTGAAAGATCGGTTGGGGAGCGAATCTCTTCGTGCTTTGGAATCAGTGGATTTTGTGGTCTTGAACGCACACTTATCCGATGTTCCTCTATGGGAGAGTGATCACACCCCGGAGCCGGATAAAACAAAACCTTCCAGAAAACTTGCTTTGCAAAACGGTTGGCTGACCGTTGACGGGCTTCTGGCCAAAGGGCGTCAGCCTGGTATCGCCTGGTGGCGCGGACATGCTTCCTCTTCGCGTGTTGAGGAGTTTGGGATCAATTTGACACGTTTTGTTCCCGGACGCGACGGAAAGGGGCTTACTGATGATCTGGAGATGTTGGTGGAACGCATGTCTTCCGAGGGGGCGG
>JAQCFT010000277.1 GCA_027619545.1 Verrucomicrobiota bacterium
GTGGATTCAAAGGAGCAGCAGCATCAGAGGCCGCACAACTGAGTTTAGGCATTGACGGTCCACTGACAGGTGTCCTCCCCAAGGACGGTGCCATCAGAGGTTCCGGCAAGGTGACGCTGGAATTAAACCAGACGGGTCCCATGGCGATTGAAACAGAAATCGGCTACCGCATCGCCGTCGATATTTCCTACGAAGTGCTCACCGATCAACAAGCCCGGGAAGCCGTTTCCGCCATCGTCCCCGTTGTGGAGCTCCCCATGCGCCGTTCGATAATGGAGTCAGGAGACCAGGCAATGAACATGGTGGCTTCCAACATTGGTTCATTCAAATACATCGTGGGTGAAGATCTGGATCCTTCCATGGTGAATCCGGATACCTGGGAGCTGAAGTTAACCAAAGGCAAAACAACCATGCACTCCGTAAAGGGCGAAACCGCAAAGGGTGGGCAGTATCACAACCTGCGCAAAATCATGAATCAACTCACCCAAAACGGCCACACACTACCCGCCGGTACGTTAATCATCTCAGGTGCCCTGGGCGGAGTCCACCCTGCCGAACCCGGAGATTATCAGGCACACTTTGGGGAGAATCATGTGATTGCCTTTGAGATAAAGTAACGATGATCACCCCTGCTTCGATATAGTAAAGTCATCGGCGAACATCTGCGTCATGCCGTTGATCGAGCAAGGCAGTCGGCAAGGATCAAACAACCTCACCGACTAAGCACGATCCTCCCTGCCCTCACCGGTTTCCACCACGATGGCGGATAATTCAAGCACTTGACGATCCTTGACGTTCACCTGGTAACACCGCATCTGGCACAGTCCACATCCGACACATTTATCGCCCAGAACAACCGGCGCCAACCATTCATCCATCCCTCCGTCCGCCCGTTCCGTGCGAACGCGCGTGAACTCGATGGCTTGATACCCGGCGGCACGGCACTCGTCCACACACAACTGACAAGCCTCGGCCCCGACATGAGGCAAACAGGCTCCAGAATCCACAATGGCCAATCCCATTTTGGTGACTCGTTTCTCTTCCAGCGGGAGCGGCAGGATCGCCTCGGTCGGGCACACCTGCCCGCAGGCGTTGCAACTGGAATCACAACCCGCCCAGTCGAGTTCGGCATAGGGGGTCCATAATCCTTCCAATCCCTGCTCGAATGCCAAGGGTTGCAGCACATGATTCGGACATACTTTGAAACATTCTCCGCATCGGATACAGATTTCCAGAAATCTGGACTCTTCCACACTACCGGGAGGACGGACGGGCTTTAAGGATTGTTGGTCATCCAAGCGAGCGCCAAACGATTTGGTCGCCCACCCAGCCGAAACTCCTCCGACAACGCCGGCTACCATTCCGATCCCGGTCGCCAGAAAACCTCGACGCCCCAATGCGGTTTCGTTGGCAGGAGGAACGTTGGCTAATTTCAACGCCATGCCGTCAAGGCGCGGAACAAATTGAATGGCTTCCGTCGGACACACGCCGCCGCATGTTTGACAGAGTGTGCAATCCGTCGTGCGGGTGGTAAAATCAGGTTTGATCGCATCAAAAGGACAGGCGGTCACACATTTGTTGCAATGAATGCAATCAGGCGAAACCTTGCGCTCGTTCCATCGAAACACATTCGCCAATGAAAAAATGGCTCCACTGGGACAAACATAGCGACACCAGAACCGAGGTCGTAAAAATCCCAATCCCAGCACCAACAAGAAAAGACCGATGGAAAACCAATGCCCAAGATGCATGGAAGGCACCTGATGCCACCCCAACATGAATCCTGTCTGCACCGGATCAAAGAGGTAAAGCATTCCTCGCGTCAGAACTGGAATGGCACTGACAAATCCGGATAGAAGCACACCGCACAACGCTGCTATCATCACACCGGTCAACAGGTAATACTTGAGATGCACCCACCAGCCGTTGTCGGGTATTTTCAGGTTGGAAAAACGGCTGGCGATGCCCCAGTCAAATAAATCAATCAAGGTTCCAAGAGGACACAGATACCCACAGAACCCCCTCGGAATCAGCACACAAATCGCCAGAATCAATCCGGCAAACAGCAAGGAGGAAACCCAGGATCGCGCGGCCAGAGCGGTGGACAACGCCACCAAGGGATCCAAAACAAGAAAGGCTTCCGGAGCGATACGGGTTTTATGTTCCAGGGCCTGCGCATAATGATCAGGCCAGGTTCCGGGCAATTCTTCCGAAAGTGTCCATGGACCAAAACTGATCATCATCCATTGAAGCACGGTATCATCGGGGCGGCTCACGGGATTCAACACCAGAGTTCCGGTTTGGATCGTTTCGATTTGAAACAATCCCAAGTACCCCGAATCCACATCCATGGCAGAAGCGTCCAGGACATGCCAGGCTTGCCCTTTCCGGAAACTTTCGGTGGAGAGGTCGGACACCAATGTGACCTTGCCGCTTTGTCCGTCCACTTCCTGAGGCACCCATCCCGGCACAAGCTGAGCCGGAGTTGCCCCATAGGGCCAGCAAACAGAAAAAAACAGCCAAAGAAACAAGAGAAAACACGCGGTTTGAATGCCGCGTCGAACAGGTGCAGCCTCCCATGTCGCGCCCAATCGACGCAATAGACGTCTGGGTTTTCCCGCAGCACGGAACGTGGCACCCGATTTCAGCCCACCCGGCAACAGGGATCGCGACCAACGATACCACACCGGACTGACACCTGCCTTGCGCAGCCGCACGCCATGCAAGCTCGGCAAATAATGATTCCACTTCATGCAGGCTTAAGGTTCCATGCCTTGGGAAAGCGCCCTTGCAGTGGCTCGAATCACGGCCTCCGAAGTTACGGTCGCACCACTCACCGCATCCACCCCCTTGACCGATTGCCTGCTCATGATGCGTTGAAGGGTTTCTTCGACGGCATGGTAATACTGCCGGTCACTCATCGAAGTGACTTTGACCGATTCGATGGAACCAGCCTTGGCTTGTGCTTCCACGTTCACAAAGCCTGAATACCCATAACTCCGGTCCCGATACACACCTTCTTTGACCTTTGCCAAATCCAGTCGATCAAACAACCGGATGACTTCCATCGTGTCTTTGGCTCGACGGTGATTGCGTTCGATTCCTGTTTTGTGGGGGCTTTTGATCTCGACCTCCAAGGCCAGTTGATAAAACCGTGTCGCTTCTTCATATCTCCCCACATTTCGACAGGCATCACCGCTCAGCAAATGGATCTCGGATGCTTCGAACCCTTGATTCATGGCTTCTTTCGCGAGCGACAATGCACGGTCGGTTTCCCTCAAACCTCCCCAAGCCTTGATCACCGCGGGTGTCAATGGGATATCGTTCAGCAAAACCATGGCCATATCCCTGTTACCAAGCTGGGCATAACACTCCGCCAGACGCGCAGGACTGTCCGTGCCACGAAATCGCTCGTTCGTGGCGACTTTTGCCGACTCCCACCAAAAAGCCGCACGGGCGTAATCCTGGAAGAATTCAAAAAACATGCGTCCCAGTTCTTCCCTCGCCTTGTCATGCGCAATCTCCGGCAAATCCGAACGTTCCAACAAATAGGCCATGAGCTTCACACCCTGGCGGTATCTGGAAGCGTTGGTGTCGATGATGTCCCAAAGGTAATGATCAATGTGCCGTTGATAGTTCCAAATGGGGGTGTCTGTATCCGGCCACGTTAAATCCAATGTGTCCGGATAGTCGAGCGGCGTGGATTCAAACCAATCAGGCATGGCCGCTCCGCTTTCCCGAATCAATTCACGTAAGGCTTCTTCCGTTCGTTGCAGCGCATTGCCGTTTTCCGCCTTTTGTGTGTTGTCGCTTTGTTCAATGGATTCGATCTGTGCCCGCGGAATTTTTCGAACCAATGTGCGTGTGCCGGATTTCAATTCAATCGTTACGCTTTCATCATTTCGCTTGGTGATGTCCCCGTTCAGGATCAACCCGCTTTTCAACTTGATGGCATCTCCTCCCACGGAAACAACGGAAAACGCCATCCAAAGCGCCCCAAATACAAAATACTGTATGAATCGATTCATGATCATGACATTGATTTCCCAAATCGCTTGACTCAATCCCCGAATCTCAAAGCATACAATTCCGCATCCTTCATGCGAACTCGCAGTCGAATCGGCTGGGAACGATCCAATTCAATCACTTCTCCTTTGGCCCAACGATAAACCCGCTCTATTTCATTGCCGATCAATTCCGTCGCGTCATGCAGCGTGTATCCGGCGATGGGAACACCGTCCGCATGCTCCAGTTCAACCTTGATGTAACCGGCGGCAGAGGTCGAAAAATTAAAATAAAGCCGATCACCATTCCACTGCAAAGGATGCGAAACCCATTCCCCCTCTTCATACCCTGCGGACAAACAGGACAAACCATCGAGCCGAAAACCGTAACGATGCATATGAGCGCTGGGCTGTCCATAATCCTGATTCACAAAGAGGGACATCGAGGCGCCGCCGGTTTGCGCCAACCCAAGAGCAGGATAATTGGATCGGGAAACCCAGTTCTTTGCCCCGATGCCTGGACGGATCAATGCGGACAAGAATGTGCGGTCATACTCCAGACCACCTCTGGAGGACATCAACACGGAATCCGAGGTGTCATTGAAATACTTTGGATGCACCTGAATCGCCTCTGCCTGTTCATCGGTGAGCACTTTACGCCCGGGCAAAAACCTTGCGGCTGTCGCCAGATAAATATGCGGCGCGCGAAAATAGGGTTGCGTCTGATTGGTGTAAAGATGGTGGCTGGGTTCCGTCGTCCGGGTGTCACTGTAGATCATCTGACCTTCTGTTTCCCAATGAGTGAAATTGCTGGACGTCGCACGAGCGATGGATCGCACGCCATTCACGGCGGAACGATAATAGAGCACGTATTTTGATTCGGCTTCCGACCAAAAGGGCACATTTTGAGAATCCAGCACCCACCCCTCCGGTTTGAAGACCGGGGCATCCATGAGTTTCGTCCAACGAATGCCGTCTTCTGAAACAAAGGCCAACAATCCGCTGGAGGAAATCCCCGCCAAAGCTTTGTATCGCTGCCTGGAATGCGCATCGGGACGGGTGTCAATGAAGGGACAAAAGTTGTGACTGGCCGGCGCTTCTCCTGTGAGGATGATGTTGTTCAATGGATGGTCCGGAATTGGAAACAGATCCAGATCCGGTTTGATCCAGTGGACACCATCTTTGGATTCCGCATAACAAGTCACTTCCAACGAACTGCCATCACGTCCGGCATCCGGCAGCCCCCGGTAGTACATCCGGAGCAATCCCTGATCCTGAAGCACCGTGGCATATCCGCTGAAAGCGCCCTCCCAGGGCCGGTCGAACGCAAAGACCTCTCCCTCATCCACCGGATCTTTGGCTGCCAGCCGCACACCGTCCATCGATGCGATCAAGTGTTGATCCACAAAAATTTCGCGCTTGCCGTCAATGTTGTAAACACCCTGAGCACGGAGGCACTGAAAGCCGATCAGGACAACCAGACAGAAAAAGTATCGATGCATCATCTTGTTCATTCGATCAATGGATAATGGGTGCACTTGAATCCTACTCTGGCATCCCGGCCATCCAGGCGGGCCATTCCGGACGTTTGTTGTTCACATCAAACTCGCGGTGCCATTTGAGTCCCCACAATCCTTTCAACCGAACCGAACGAGCGGAACCATCCATGAAAACACTGTTCAAAAACCCGCTGTGCCGGTTCATCGCGAAACGGGCCATTCCGTTTTCATGAGCATCTTCCTGACTTGGAGGTCGATGTTGGGCCCCCTGATCATCCGGGTGCCCGCCCCATCGCCAGCCGGCGAGAAAGAGCGGAATGTTGGGCATTGAGTGACCCGTGATCGTATGTTTGCGCCAGTTGGGCCCCACCTCATGCCCCCATAAACTGTTCATTCCGGCCGGGATATTGTAAACCCAGTTATTGATGGCATAGCTGCTTCGAAACACCTCCTGAACATCCGTGTGCTCATTCACCACATCCCACGCCGACAAAGCTCCCCGCGCCCCTTCTTCTTCACTTTTAAACGCCCGCGGGCATACACGGATCTTTTCACCACCTCCCAGATAATAGGGACGCAAAGGCTCCACCCAAACCCCGGCATCGGGGTTCATGAAGTAATCTTCATTGTCCATGGTGTAGAGGCTGAAATAAATACCCCACTGCTTCAGGTTGGAAATGCAGTGAATCGTCTTGGCCTTCATTTTTGCCTTGGACAATGCAGGCAACAACATCCCCGCCAGAATGGCAATGATCGCAATCACAACGAGCAACTCGATCAACGTAAACCCGGAAATCCGCCTGTATGTCGATGCCGACAAACGTGTATTTGAAGGTAATGGCATGGGCAGACCTTACACGCCACAAGCACCGTTGACAAGCACGGCCCCAAGTAGCCGCATTCGCCAGAACGTGGCCCCAAGTAGCCGCATTCGCCAGAATGTGGACCCAAGTAGCCGCATTCGCCAGAACGTGGACCCAGGTAGCCGCATTCGCCAGAACGTGGACCCAAGTAGCCGCATTCGCCAGAACGTGGACCCAGGTAGCCGCATTCGCCAGAACGTGGAC
>JAQCFT010000278.1 GCA_027619545.1 Verrucomicrobiota bacterium
TCAAAACAAGTCTCTCGCGTCATCGGGCTTTTCTGCCGCGGTGGTTGATCCATTGCGCCCGTTGACGGTGAAACGTCCGCATTTCCCCCCCAAAGCGAAGCGGGTTATCATGCTTTACATGGACGGAGGCCCATCCCAGATGGACACATTCGATCCCAAACCCAGGTTGACCGCGGATCATGGCAAGCCTTTTGCCATGAAAATGGAGCCCACCCAGTTCAACAACAACGGCAATACCTTTGGCTCGCCCTGGACCTTCAAACAGTATGGTCAAAGCGGCATGCCGGTCAGTGAATTGTTTCCACACGTTTCCGGTTGTGTGGATGACATGTGCTTCGTGCGGTCCATGGTTTCCGAATTTTCCGAGCACCAATGCCAACTACTTTCTTCACACCGGACTGGGGCTGAGTGGACGTCCCAGCGCGGGCGCGTGGGTGACTTATGGATTGGGGAGCGAAAATGAGAATCTGCCTGGTTTTGTTGTGCTCAACGGCGGGTTAACCCCTCCGGGTGGTTTGGATAATTTTTCCAGCGGTTTTCTTCCTTCGGCTTATCAAGGGTCTGTGTTTCGGCCCGAGAACCCACCTGTTGCGAATATCAATCCGACCGAAGCGAAGGCCTCTTTACAACAGCGCAAACTTGGTTTGCTGGAGCAACTCGATCAGGTTTCTTTGGAACAGCTGGGACATGCCGAACCGGTGGAATCCGCGATTGCCAACTATGAACTCGCCTTTCGGATGCAATCCGCCGTCCCGGAACTCATGGACATCAGCGGCGAAACCGAAACAACACGCCGGATGTATGGTTTGGAATCCGAATACAAACCCACACAAATTTTTGGGACCGAGTGTCTGTTGGCGCGTCGTTTGGTGGAACGCGGCGTGCGCTTTATCGAATTGACCTGTCCGCAAGTCGGCGGAGATCGCTGGGATCAACACGGCGGTTTGAAATCCGGACACACCAACAACGCGCGAGCGGTCGATCAACCCATTGCAGCCTTGTTAAAAGATCTGAAGGGCAGGGGATTGCTGGACGAAACCCTGGTCATCTGGGCGGGTGAATTTGGTCGTACGCCGTTTTCACAAGGTTCCGATGGACGTGATCATAACCCGTTTGGATTCACCATCTGGATGGCAGGGGGCGGCGTCAAAGGCGGAGTTGCCTATGGTGCTACGGATGAATTTGGCTATAAAGCAGTGGAAAACCGAGTGGAGATCTACGATCTGCATGCCACGATGTTACACCTGCTGGGCATGAACCATGAACATTTGACCTTCCGGTTTGGGGGGCGCGACATGCGTCTCACCGATGTGCATGGGCAGGTGCTGCATGAGGTATTGGTCTAGGCTAATCAACAGGATTCCACACTGACCGGAAACCTAGTTGTTCGAAGTCCTTCACATTGGCCGTTACAAATTCATCGACCCCGTGGTATTGGAGCGTCAATGCTAGTCTTACATCGAAAATCCTCCTTCGGGCAAACTGGGTGCCTGAAGCATATTCCCAAACCTTATCCATGACAGGGGCATATTCGATACGGGATACATTTTGGAATTGCCAGTAAGATTTTACAATTTCGGTTGCCTTTCTAGGGGTAAGGGGATGTCTCATGACCACTTGGTTTCGGAGATTGTTATATAATTCCACTAGCACGTAGTCGGCTATGGCGATGCGCCGAGTGCGGTCTCCAAGGCATTGATTCAAAAATTGGACAGCTGGGACATGAAATTTGGAGGATGGGTTCAGGGAGTAGAGCAAAATGTTTGTGTCGATGCCGATCATACTGAGTTAATGGATGGGCTTGATCTCATCTTGAACTGCCAAGTCCTTGAAATCCAAGGTGTCAAAATTTTTAGCAAAATGATCTGCTCGTATCAGCGGAAGTTTCACACTCTTGTTTGGAATTGGGGGATGTGTGCGACTCATATACTCCAGTCCCCTTCGCATGACTTCCGCAAATGAAATCTCTCGTTCCTTGGCAATTCGTTTGGCCTGAGCGTAGAGATCTTCGGGAATTTGTACCTGTGTTTTAACCATGATGGCAAATTGCCATTATGGTGATCGGTTGTCAATAATTGGTTTGGGTATCGGTTATTAGATTGACTTATTTAGCCGGATGAACTGGATTTCCGAGCAATCAAGATCCCTGTGAGGATAATGATGCCTCCAACCATTTGGTTAATACTCATGGATTCCTTCAGTAAAATCCAGGCTGCCATCGCCGCTACCAATGGTTGGAAGAGTAAACTGACAGCTGAAAAGGATGCCGGAAGGTGTGCGAATCCGTAGGCGATGAATCCTTGTCCCAGCACTTGTCCGGTGACCGCCAATGCCAGCAACACCCACCAACCTTTTGCGGTTTGCGGGATCATGGGTTCTCCCATGATCAGTGTGAACAGGCATAGGGCCACGGCACTGAAGATGGCGGTTCGCGCCATGAGAGGAGCGGTGGCAACGGATTGACGGAGGTGTTTGAGGGAAATCATGTATCCCGCATAGAAAACGGCCGCCACGATGGCGATCAGGTCCCCATACAGATTGGATTTTGAAGTGCTCAGGCTGGCGCCAGTCAGGAGGACGGCGCCGGACATGGTCAAAAGCATGCCTCCCACAAAGCCTTTGCTGATATGTTCATTGAAAAGAAATCGAGCCGCAATGGTCACGAAGATGGGAGCGGCATTCGCCAACAGGGTGGCATTGGCCACGGTGGTGTGATGGATGGATTCATGCCAGAAAGCCATGTCCAGGGCAAACATCAATCCGGCCAGCGCAAACCATTTGAGAGCCGGCATGGGTTTGTTCAGGATTTGCTTTTTTTTGTCCTGCTTGATATCCCAGGTTTGCCAGATCCAGAGCAGCGGCAACGCCAACAGTAAACGGTGAAATGCTGTGGAAACAGGCCCCAGTTCGCTCAATCGCACCCAGATCGGGGCCAGCCCAATGCATCCAGCGCCTGCCAGAACCGACAGGAATCCAAGGTGCTCAGGCTTGAGGCGTTGTTTGGTGTTCATTGATTCAGCATAACTCGCGGCGCATCACTTGCGTTGTTGTCTTTTTTTGGAAAGCTCGTTCATCAATTCCTCGTAGGGCAGGGTGTTGATGATATCTTCGCGACGTAACCAGCCTTTGCGTGCGTGCTCAGCACCAAGTCGGAGGAAACTTGCATGATCAAGATGATGCGCATCGCAGTTGATAACGCATTTGACACCCTTGTCCCGAGCGGCCTTCCACCATCGCCAGTCCATGTCGAGTCGGTATGGACTGGCATTCAGTTCGATCCATGTGCCTGTCCGGGCGCAGGCATCAATGACCGCCGTGTGATCGATGGGGTAGGCTTCTCGTTCCAGAAGCAGTCGGCCGGTGATGTGCCCCAGCATATGGACATAAGGGTTTTCGGCGGCCTTGATCAAACGATCGGTGAGTTGTTCTTTGGATTGGCTAAAGCCCTGATGAATGCTGGCGACCACCACATCCAGCTTGGACAGCGTTTCATTGTCAAAATCGAGTTTGCCATCACTCAGGATGTCAACCTCACTGCCGGTCAACAATCGGAAAGCGGTGTTTTCTTCGGACAAACGTTGGTTAATGGCCTGAACGGTTTTGATCTGCTTCTCCAGTCGGTCCGCCTTTAATCCATTTGCCTGGAAGGAAGATTTGGAATGATCCGTGACCGCCCAGTAACTGAAGCCGAGTTCAAGGCAATCCTCAACGATTTGATCAAGAGATTGCCTGCCATCACTCCAGTCGGAGTGGTTGTGGAGGGAACCTTTCATTTCAATCCAGTCAACCAGACGTGGAACCTGATTGGAGGATGCGGCATCGAACTCTCCTTGATCCTCGCGGATTTCGGGCGGGATGTATGTCAGGTCCAGGTGCCTGAAGATGTCTTCTTCGCTCTGGCATTCCAGGCACAGTTCCGGATCTTTGGTTTCCTCTTTTGATCGAAACAGGCCATATTCATTCAATCGCAAACCTCGTTCTATCGCGCGGCGACGCATGATGATGTTGTGCTCTTTGCTACCGGTGAAATAAGCCAGAGCAAACGGAAAGGAACGATCCTCCACCACTCGCAGGTCAGCCTGCAATCCGCCATTGAGAATGACCGATGCCTTGGTGTCTCCATTGGCCAGGATGTGGGTGACATAAGGGAGAGAAGTGAAGAAACTGATGACCTGATTGGGTGACCTGGACGAGACCAGGAAATCAATGTCATGCAGGATCTCCTTTCGGCGACGCAAACTACCCGCTTCACTGCAACGAATGACATCGGGATGTTCGCGCAAGATATCCAAAATCGGTTGAGCTGTTGCAATGCAGATATCGAGGCGGAAGTGGGAAGCGTATTTTTGCCGAAACTCGATGCCTTCAAGTATCTTGGTCTGAGTCTTTGCTCCAAATCCTTTGATGCCTGAAATCCGGTCGTTCTTGCAGGCTTCCTCCAATGCCTCCAGCGTTTCGATTTCAAGCGTATCGTGCAGTAGTTTGACCTTCTTGGGGCCCAGACCGGGGATGTCGAGCATCTCTATCAGGCCGGGCGGGATGGATTTTCTCAGGTCTTCGTAGTATTTCAATCGGCCGGTGGTGACCAGTTCCGTGACCTTTTGCTGGAGAGCGTCTCCGAATCCCTTGAGTTCCCCCAGACGCTCCTCATCCACCAGCTGTGCGATGGGGGTGGCCAGTGTTTCGATGGTGCGGGCGCCATTGACGTATGCCCTGGTTTTGAAGGGGTTTTCTCCCTTTAACTCCAGGAATACGGCAATTTCCTCAAGGATATCCACGACGTCGGCGTTGTCCATGCCACGACTATGCTCAGGCTGCGCCAAACTGCAAGTGACAAAGAGAAAACTGGACCTGATAGGCTGCTCAGGTCATATTCAGCGCATGAAACATTTCCCGGTTACGATGACGAATGGCTTGTTGCGGTTGATGATGATTGCCTTGTTGTGGATCACTGGTTTTCAAGTTCAATGTGAAGATGAGAAGGAGACGGTCGCCCCAGATTTGGAAGCCAAGGATTGGAAACCGCTCTTCGACGGTAAAACGATGGAAGGGTGGAAAGAGACCAACTTTGCCGGCAAAGGCGAAGCCCGTGTCAAAGATGGTGCCATCGAAATCGACATGGGACTGGCCCTGAGCGGCGTGAACTACACCAATCAGCCGCCCAAGATCAATTATGAGATTACCTTGGAAGCCATGAAGCGGGATGGGGGTGATTTTTTCTGCGGATTGACCATTCCTTATAAGGATGAGCATTTCACTTTTGTTTGCGGGGGATGGGGCGGGGGCGTGATCGGGGTTTCCAGCATCAATGGCATGGACGCCTCAGAAAACGAAACCACCGAATATAAGAAATTCGAAAAGAACCAATGGTACCGCATCACCTTGCGAGTTCTGGATGATCGTATTCAGGCCTGGATTGATGGTAAATTGTTCGTTGATGTGAGCACCGTGGATGTCTCTATCAGTATG
This sequence comes from Verrucomicrobiota bacterium, assembly GCA_027619545.1. Classification (GTDB taxonomy): domain Bacteria; phylum Verrucomicrobiota; class Verrucomicrobiia; order Limisphaerales; family AAA164-E04; genus AAA164-E04. The sequence goes on from JAQCFT010000278.1 coordinate 5,470, forward strand.
CGTATCGGAGAGATCGAAGAGTCCATTCCTCTTGGTGTCGCCACTTATATGACATCGGCCGCTATTCGTGACATTCGCTTGCGGAAATTACCTGAGAAAACCAAGGAGTAGGTTCATTCAAAGGAGTAACATGAAAGCAGTTGCCAAGAGAGCTTGGTGGGTGTTTGGGCTGGCGCTCCATGGTTGCCTGGTGAGCGAAACAAATGCCGATCCCCTACGTATCGGTGCCGCACAGGTCAGCATCACTCCGCCCATCGGTATCCCCATGGCGGGTTATTATCATGAGCGCGGAGCATCCTCTATTCACGATCAACTGTATGCGCGGACGATTGTCCTGGAAAAAGACGGGGTCAAAGCCGCCATCGTCAGTCTGGATCTCATTACGACCAGACGATCCTTCGTGCAGGATGCGCGTCGTTTGATTGAAGCTTCAACCGATATCCCCGGAGATCATGTCATGATCAGCGCTACTCACGCGCATACCGGCCCGGTGCTGGCCAGTGAATCGACTCTCGACGAAGCGAGAGGAGGAAAGGATGAGCTGGTGCTTCAATACTCCAGAACCTTGCCAGCTTTCATAGCTGATTCCGTGGTCAAAGCCAATGCACAGCTTCAGGAAGCCCAGGCTCAGGGTGCGATTGGAGTAGAAGACAGCATTGCGTTCAATCGACGATTCCATATGAAAGACGGTACGGTTGGATGGAACCCCGGCAAACAGAATGCCGACATTATCAAGGCAGCCGGCCCCATTGATCCAGAAGTGCCGTTTGTGTTTTTTTCCAACACCGAAGGAGCGGCCTTGGCAACGTATATAAACTACGCTGTGCATCTCGATAACGTAGGAGGATTGGAAATCTCCGCGGACTTGCCTTTTGCACTGAGCGAAACCTTGAAGCGTTATCACGGCGAAGAGATGGTGACGGTTTATACCACCGGCGCTTGCGGCGACGTGAATCATGTTAATGTGGCTTGGGGCGCTCCGCAAAAGGGGCATGACAACGCCACACGTATGGGAGTGATTCTGGCGGGAGAAGTGTTATCGCAGTGGCCGGTCTTGAAAGGAAAAGACTTTTTTCTAAAAGTGCGCAGTGAAATCGT
>JAQCFT010000279.1 GCA_027619545.1 Verrucomicrobiota bacterium
TGATTTTCCGCCCGATCGCATTCGTTCCCCCAGGCGGGAGGGTGGTCCTTCGGGCGGGCGAAGGTTTCCGCGTCAGATTCCGGATCATCTCATGGAACTCATGCAGCAGGACACCATGATGCAGGTGGCCGCACCTGTTGCGGGGGAGGATGGAGAGGTGAAAGGCATCATTGCTTTCTTTATTGATCCGGAACGTGAATTCTCCCGGATCATGTCCGTGGCACGACCGGGCGAAAGCGGCGAGACATATGCATTTGATGCGTCCGGTCTGATGGTTTCCATGAGCCGGTTTGATGATCAATTGAGATCCATCGGATTGCTGGACAAAAACAGCAACGCTTCTTCTGCCTTGAATTTATACCTGAGAGACCCGGGCAGCGCATTGTCCTCCGGCGATGTGGTGGACAGAGAGGTTTCCGGAGATTGGCCCCTTACACTTGTGGCACAGACTACACTGGATCATGTGAACATGCCGGACACTTCCTCCATCAGTCAGTCGTTTCAGAAAACGGTGGTGGAGCCGTTCCGGGATTATCGGGGGGTGGATGTCGTGGCTGCCTGGACCTGGTTGCCGAAATACCAACTCGGCATGGCGACCCAGATTGATGCACAGGAAGCGTATCGTCCTTTGCTGATGTTGCGTTGGGTGTTCATCGTTCTCATCCTGCTTTTGCTGCTGGCATCGGTGGTGATCTTTCTGATTTCGGTGTTGAATGTCCGATGGAAAAAGAAGCTGGCAGAGGTGCAGTTGGAAGCAAAGCGTTTGGGGCAATATCATCTGGAAGACAAGATTGGTGAAGGAGGCATGGGATCGGTCTATCGTGCCCGGCATGCATTGCTCAGGCGCGAAACTGCGGTCAAGTTGCTGACGCCGGACAAGGCGGACGAACTCTCGCTTCAACGATTTGAGCGCGAGGTCAAATTGACAAGCCAGCTTACGCATCCCAATACCATACAGATTTACGATTATGGGCACACCCCGGAAGGGTTGTTTTATTATGCCATGGAGTATCTGGATGGAGTGAATCTGAAGGAGCTTGTCATCAGGGATGGTCCTCAATCCTCATCACGCGTGGTGCATATACTGAGGCAGATATGTGATTCCCTTCAGGAAGCGCACCGTGCCGGACTGATTCATCGGGACATCAAGCCCGCCAACATCATCCTGTGTGAACGAGGCGGTGTTCCGGATTTTGTCAAGGTGCTGGACTTCGGTTTGGTGCGTCACTATGGGGCATCGAACAAAGACAAGACCCAGGTTACCATGACCAGCACCGTTAGCGGCACGCCTCAATTTTTGGCTCCGGAGGCCATTCGGAATCCGGATGATGCCGATCCCAGAAGCGACATTTATGCCATTGGCGCCGTTGGGTATTTTCTGGTGACCGGTCATTACGTGTTCGAGGGGCAATCCATGATGGAAATTTTTGAAAAACACCTCACCCAAGCTCCTGTTCCACCTTCTGAAAAAGCCGGAACCGCCATGGATCCGGCATTGGAAGCGCTCCTGCTCCAATGTCTCAGCAAAGATCTATCGCAGCGACCGCATTCTGTGGCAGAGATGGCCGAGCAATTGGCTCAATGTGAAGGCACTCCTCCGTGGACCTTGAATGACAGGGTGAATTGGTGGGCGGAATACAGGCAGTCCCAGCAGTGGGCGCGTCAAAATCCCTCAATGGTGCCTCAAACGGCGTCCTCTCAGGACAAGACCATTCTGATTGATTTCCATAGTCGGGCATAGTGCAACCTCTTGATTGGGATTGACATGATAGTGGAGAGTGAGGGAAGGTTGGTTCAGTTGCTTTCCTAGGGAAGGGGGGCTGCTCTGATTCGTTTATTGGTCGAAATCTCCTGAACCGTGTTCGGTAGCTTCTGGGCCAGCCAAGTCAAATGATGTCCATGTGTCATGTCGCAAGAGCAACAACAGATAAGAGATCAAATCAGGACCAGGTTGACGCAGATTGTGCGTCGCCACAGGGACAAAGTGGATGATTTCGATTTGGACTCTCCGATATTTGATTCGCAATCGGGACTGGATTCCTTGGATTTGGCCGAAATTTTTGCCTGGATTGAGCAGGCCTATGGGGTGGACCCCTTGCGTGTCAGGGAATGGTCCGTATCAACCTGGGGGGAATTCGTTGACAAGGTCCACGCCGAGATGTCGTTATCTCGATCCCATTCTTGAACCGACGAAGTTTGTCAAAATGAAATGATTTTAAATGCCGCCAAACCATAGAAAGAGAAGCAAATCCAGAAGTTGGAAACGCAAGTTGGAGCGCAAAGCCGGTCAATCCGCCTTCTTGTTCATCCTTGTGAACAAACCTGGCTTTCGTTATACGCTGTTGGCATTGATCCTGTGTTTTCTTGGTGCCGGATTGTACGTGGCCCCTCTTTGGAATATTGCGCCCGAAACATATGGCAAAACCGTTCGAGCCAGTTTGTATCGCATCCACGAGGCCAGGGGGTGGAAAGAAAAGGCCATCGCCGCCGCCGAACAGGACGATCTGGAGGAAACAGCCTTTCTGCTGCGGATGGCACTGAGCAGAAACAGTCTGGACCCCGATCTTTATCGCATGGTCCTTACCAATGGGATGGCATTCGATGCCCAGAGTCCGTCAGAAATCCGGGATGTGGCCTTGAAGGGAGAGCAACTTCTCTTACTGACTGCTACCAATGCCGCCGATTTGAACCTGGTCCTCACCTACAACAGGCTCAGGGGGCAGGATAATCTGTCTGCGGGCATGCTTTTGGCCCTGCCTGACCCGACTCCGGATCAGGTCATGGAATTGTTTCATTTGCTTTATACGTCCCGCCGTGTCGAAGACTTTGAACGTGCCTACACATTGCATGCGGGCCGCCTGCCTGCCGACCTCAGATCCCAGGCCGATCTTTACCAGACGGCTGTTCAGGCTCTCCAAACTCAAAGTGAGGAAAACGCGGTTGCAATGATTGATCGAATGAGAGCGGGTTCTAACTCTGCATTGGAGCGTCAATTGCGTCTTGATGTGTATGGTCACCTGGAGGCTGTTGATTTGTTCAAGGAAGTATTTCAGGAAATTCAAAAAAACGAGGAAGACCAACCGGAACAGCACGCCTTATACTGGAAACTGCTCTCCAGTTCCGGACAGTTAATCAATGCCCGAAAACTGGCGGCGCAGTATTGGCCGCAGGTCATTCAGCACCGGTTTATTCGATTGGAGCCTGTGGTTCAGTTGGCCAAGGCTTATTTGGATCTGGGATTGTCCGATCGGTCATGGGAGGTTTTTCAATTGGTTGAACCCACCTTTGGGGACAACCCTCGTTACTGGATGGAATTTGGCGATTTGTTGATTGAGGCTCAACAGTGGCAGGACGTCATCAGTCACGCGGTGAAGTTGAGGACTCAAAGGGGCGGTATAGCGGACACCAAAGTTTACGCTTTTTTCATTGAGGGTTTGGCGTTGGGTAAACAGAAGATGACCATGCCTGCCACGACCGCGTTTAAACGTTTGATCGAGGAGTCCCCCCTGAAGAACGCAACGATGGTGACGAGAATGGCTCAGGGCATGGTGGAAGTGGGGCACGGAGATCTGGCCTTGGAGTTTTTGGCCTTGCACGACGCTATGATAGAAGACCGTCCGGTGTTTTTTGACCTGATGTTCCAGGCCGCCAAATTGGCTGGAAATCCTGCCGCGTTGTCTGCTGCCATGAAATCATTGGAGGAAGCAAGCGCCCCCGCCCCCGTGACCGCCAAGCGTCGATTGGAAAAGGCGGTGTTGATGCTTGATGACACGGAACAGCCGTTGGGGACTTTTCTTCAGGTGAGATCCGCAAGCGATTGGTCTGATTCCGAAAGGCTGTTGGTTGCCAGCGCGCGGTGGTTACAGGGTGATGTGTCCGGATTGGAAGCTCAGTTGAACAGCATCGAATCCGAGTCGCTTGCATCCCATGAAAAAGCGTTGATGACTTTGATACAGTTTGACCGACTCGTCCAACTTGGACGATTGGAAGAGGCGCGCAGCCTTCTTATTTTGATGGAAGAGGATCGTTTATTTCCCGGCTATGAAGCTAAACTGGAAAGTTTAAAAATACAGTTGAACACATCCCCTCAGGAAAGCCCATAGCGACATTTTTTGCCTGCATTTGTACGGTGAGTGGATCCCCGCAAATGTTATGGCAACTCAAAATAGATCAAATAAAAGGCCCCGACAGGATCTGTCGGGGCAAAAGAACAGGGGGTTCCGGTTGTCCGGAGTCGGAATCATATTGGCGTGCTTGTGCGCTGCTATGGGGACTTTCAAAGTCTTCAAAGTATCCCCTGAAAATTCCTCGCGGAACGTGCGAGTGAGTGGCGTGGACTGTGTCCAGTCATGGTTGGCAAAGCGGCAGGCCAGAATTCATGAAGAAGCGGGCTGGTATCCTTTGGCACTGCTTGCGTGGAAATCGTGTATCTCGGATCACCCCTATCATGAATCAAACCTCATACAGGCATTGCGCGCTTATGTGCAGCTTGAGCATCCGAACCGGCACCATGTCCTTGATGTGGTGGATTATGGTCGACAGTTGTCGGAAATGATGACAGGGGAATCCCTTGATCGCATGTTTGCTCCATTGGTTCTCGTTTGGATGGGGGCTGTCACAGAAGCTGCCGATCTGGTCCTTTCCGGGCAGCCGCCCCAAAACCTGAAGCACCTGGGGGTATTGGCAGCCATCATTCTCCTGGGCAACCGGGAGTTGCCCGACATCTGGATGAATGCTTTGAGGGATGCGCATGCGGAGGGTGATGCTTCTGCGGGTGTGCTGGGGCAATATGCCATTGCGTTGCGTCGCGGAAATTGGAGCGATGTTACGAGTGGCAGCATTTTGCCTGATTTCTCGTTGACGGGAATGAGTGATGGCGAAGATCTTTTGCAGGTCCTGAAGGATAATCTTTGCTTTTGGGTGCTTTCGCAGTCTGGAACCGCCGAAGAATTGCGGCATTGGATGTCTGAATATCAGTGGTCGGGCCCCATACGTAACTGGCATCGTTTGATCTACTGGAGGAAGCAAATCGAAGCAGGTAACGGGCATCTTGTTTGGAGTGAGATCAAAGAAGGCAACCATCTGGAATGGCTCAATGTGGACCAGTTGATCGAGTGGGGAATTCTTTATCAACGATCGGATCAATCAGCCTCGTTGATTCCAAAGATCCATTCCTTGCTGAAAATGTTTCCATCCTCACCGGACTTGCTATTCTACTATGCCGCGCTTCTTGGGCAGCATGAACGATGGGGGGACTTGCAGGCCCTTGCTGTCTGGATGCGCAGCAGGTCACTGGTTTCTAACATGGAAGGATTGTCCTTTTTCTTTGAAGCAGAGGCCTGGCGAGGGCAAAGAAATCCGCAGGCGGCTAAGGAGAGTTACCACAAATGGCTGGCCGCGCCTGTTCGGTTGCCCCGCCTTGAATGGCAGGCCGCACGAAAGATCAGGGAGGCAGGTTTGAAATATATGGCGTTGCGTCGGTTCAGGGCCTTGGAACCTTTTTATGAAGATAGTGTTTCTTTTTGGGAGGAGGTTTTTGATTTTGGAAGTGAGATGCAATGGGAGCGCTATCAATTGGATGCCTGCCGGCACTTGTGTGCGTTGCTTCCTGATTCAAAGCAATACGCGCACCATCTTGCTTCTCTTTTGCTTGCCTTGCGAAGGGATCCAGCGCTGGCCATTGCGTTGACAGGTTCCTTGATACAGCGGTTTCCTCAGGATCGCGATCTTGCCGTGACGCATATCCATGCCCTGCTTCAAAACAACCGACTCAGGGAAACCGGCAGGGCTCTTGCCTCTTTTCATCCTGATGCTATCCCGGATCGAATCAAGGAAACCTATCAACTGGCCCGGTTTGAGACGTTTTGCCGTGAATTGAGAGTGGAGGATGCCTGTTCAATCGCCGAGATGATTCGTCCCGAAAAACTGTTTGTCCATCAGCAGATTTGGCTGGAAGAACAGGTGCAGAAATTGAAATGCCCGTGATGCCAGCCTAAAGGACAACATCAAATCCCTCAAACCTCGGGTGTGATAAGTGCATGCCTTCAGGTGATCGAGCCTGACTGTGGGCTTTGCGGAAAGCGTCGGATTCGGTCCAATCGACGAACACCTGACGAGAGGCCCACACGGAATGGGACACATAGGTCGTGTGGGTGTCCTCTTTCGCGCCTTTGAGCAGGTGGAATTCTTTAAATCCGGGAACTTCATCCAGATAGGATTCCCGATTGCGCCACATTTCCTCAAAAGCGGATTCGAAGCCCGGGGCGATTTGAAAGCGATTCATTGCGATATACATCCCACAGCGTTCGCACATCCGGTTCGGCTTGTAAAGGTCGGATGCTGTTGTTTTTTCTTTCGTGAACGGATGGATCGGGGTTCAATTTCCCCATGCCCTTTTATCGACATGAGGATCTGGAAGCGAAACAGCTGATTCCAGGGTTTGAAGTCCGCTTTGTGCACGGGGATTCGATGACCCTGGCTTATTGGAATATTGATGCAAGCGCAAAACTTCCCGAGCATTCCCATC
>JAQCFT010000280.1 GCA_027619545.1 Verrucomicrobiota bacterium
CCGGACAAATGGCATTCCATCATCAACTCGATAACGCGTCAAAATCATAGATGTATTACGAAGAAAGTCAGACAGCAACCGACACTTGAAAACGCAGCATGCTGGATGACGAAAAATTCGCGACACATCTGATTCGGATCGCTAAGATTTCTTCATGCGTTCAGCTTCTTTCATTTCAATTCTTACATTTGCAACACTGCCCCTCAAGGCACAACCCTCGAACCAGTGGGCCTCACTATTCAACAGCAAGGACCTCTCAGGTTGGCATATACAGAAAGAGAAAGGACAGCACGGAAGCGGCGGCAACTGGGGGATCACCGAGGATGGCTGCCTCTTTGGCGAGCAAAATCCTCCTGGATCAGGCAATGGCGGACTTCTACTGAGCGATACATCCTTTTCGGAATTCGAGTTGGAACTTTCTTTCAAACCTGACTGGGGTCCTGATAGTGGAGTGTTCGTGCGCACGGATGAACGCGGCGGCGGCTGGCAGATTTACATCGACCACCACGACAACGGCAATGTCGGTCATATCCGACTTGAAACAAAGCCCTACAGCGTGGCGTTTCGTCCATTCGGTTTTTCACGAATCCACCCCACTAAACCCGAGTTAAAAATGGAACCCGACCGCCGTCCGGAGAACCTTACCGAAGGCGTTTACGAAGAGACTTGCACCCAAGAAGAATTCCTGGCGGCATGGAAAACAGAGGATTGGAACCGGATGCGTATTCGAGTGACCGGAGGAGAACTACCCATAATCGAAACTTGGATCAACGGTTTGAAGATCTGTCGTTTCGACGCCTCGAAAACCAAACACCCGAAATTCAACACCGAAAAAGCAAGGAAAGTGGTACAACCCGCCGGCTCTATCGGCCTGCAGGTTCACGGAGGTAAGCACTGGCAGTCAGGGTGGCGAACTTATTGGAAGGATATCCGTGTTCGTCGGATGTAAATTCCTTTATTCAACCCGCCAAAGGCGACGGCGCTGCACATGATCATCATTAGCCATTCTTTAAAATCTCGGTTCACGGCAGAAGGTAATTTAAATTCTGGTTTTGGTTTACGGTTTGTGTAATCCAAATACATCATGGCATTGACCAAAATGAATCTCATACGTCCCCCTCAATTCTGACCATAAAAAAACTTTTTGATAACCCGTTAAAATTGTCTTCCTGCCACATTTTCCGGCATGTTTAAAAATCAGTTCCGAACATTATTTTATCAGCGATCCTATAAGGATCATGTTCACAACCACTTTCTTCCGAAGATCGTTACGCGAAAAGCTCATGGGCGATGTTGCCGTGGATATCAGTGAGTCGAAAATCTCGGCCAGCATGACGGTAGGTCAAGCGTTCGTGATCGAGTCCCAGGGCATAAAGCAAAGTAGCGTGCAGATCGTGCATGTGGATGGGGTGTTCCACTGGGCGATAACCAAAATCGTCCGTTGCTCCGTAGGTTAACCCGGCTTTCACTCCACCGCCTGCCATCCACATGGTGAATCCCTGCGGATGATGGTTGCGCCCGTTTTTGTTTTCGGCGGTGGGTGTGCGTCCGAATTCCCCGCCCCAAAGGACCAGAGTCTCGTCCAGCATGCCTCGTTGTTCCAGGTCCTGTAAAAGCCCGGCTATGGGCAAGTCCACTTTGGCAGATTCTTCAATGCTGCCCTGCTCGACCTTTTGGTGATGGTCCCAGGTGTAGTTGGTCGAAATTTGAATATACCGTACTCCCTGCTCCGTAAACTTACGCGCCAGCAAACATTGACGTCCGAAATTGTCAGTGGGCTCCGAACCGATTCCGTACAATGCGTGGGTCGATTTGGATTCGTTGTCCAAATCCATAATGGGAGGGGTAGTCGTTTGCATTCGGAAGGCCTGTTCATAACTCTCGATCAACCCTTCAATACCCGGATCACGTGCAGCCTGCTCGAGATGCTTGCGATTCATGGATTGCACGAAGTCCAATTGCGAACGCTGAGATTGAGTGGATTGTCTCGTATTGGTCAAATTGGGAATGATCGCCTTGGAAATGGGCGTTTCAGCGGATCCAATGGCCATACCTTGATGGATGGCCGGAAGAAACGCGCTGCCGTAATTCTGAACACCGCCGTGGCCTCGTGGAGGTGAGATGGTGATGAACGCAGGGAGATCAGCTCGCGCATCTCCCAGCCCATAACTGACCCAAGCTCCCACGCTGGGTCGCACCAGATTGGCTTGGCCTGTATGCAGGTTCAACAAGGCTTCACCATGAGCCTGCCCCTCGGTGTGCAAAGAACGAATCATGCAGAGTTTGTCAGCCTGCCTGGCCAGGTGGGGCATGAGGTTGCTCATCCAGATGCCGCTTTGACCATACTGTTTGAACGGAAACGGTGAGCCCAGCAATTCCCCCATATTGCCCCGATCCAATCCAAGATCCTTACCATGAAGCTGCGAACCGGCACGATCATTGAGCATGGGCTTGGGATCAAACAAGTCGACATGGCTTGGCCCACCCCACATAAAGAGAAAAATCACCCGTTTGGCTCGGGGGCGGATATGTGGACGCTTCTTGAAGCCATCCCCCATCGGTTTGCCGGGTGTCCCGTTCTGGGCAAGGAGCGATGAGAACGCCATATGAGCAAACCCACAAGCGCTGGTCTGCAGCATGCCGCGTCGACTGATCAAGGGTGTGAAGGAATGACAACTCATATCTAATCAAGGAAATGAAATCGGCTCATGGAAAACATCGCATGACAGAGAGCGGACCAGGCTTCCAGTTCGGGATTTTTTGCCCCATCACGTTCCAACTGTTTTTGGGTTTGCATTATGAAATCCTGAAAGGGCTTCAACTCGGCTTCGACTGCTGTTCGTTGAAACATGGTTTCATATAATTGACTCAATCGGGTTGATGCCTCTTCCATCAAAAACCGCTGTGCGGTGGCTTTGGACAAATCCATCACCATGTCATCATTCAACAGGTAGAGCGCTTGAATGGCCACGGTGGTTTGCGGACGCGCTCCCGTAGTGGCATGTGGATCGGCGAAATCGAACACATCAAAGATTTCGGGAAGATCATTTCGAATGGCAGGGAGATAAAGACTGCGATTCGGAAAATCCGTTCGGCGCCGATTCTTATTGTCCCCGACCGCTGTGGCCTGATCGCCCAGATACCAGACCGACGACTGCATCGGAGTCAAATCGAGTCTACCGGCGACGGACAACATGGCATCACGCAGACTTTCCGGGTCGAGACGCCGCCGATGGGCTCGCCAGAGCATGGTATTATCCGGATCGGTCGCATGCGCCTTTGGATCGTGCTGACTACTCAAGGCAAAGGTTCGGCTCAGGACGATTTCGCGGACGATGGATTTGACGGACCACCCGGACTCAATGAGACGTGAAGCAAGGTAGTCGAGCAATTCTGGATGAGAAGGTTGTTCCCCCGTTCGCCCGAAGTTATCCACGGTTCGAACCAAACCACGTCCGATCAGATGATGCCAAACCCGATTGGCAAATACTCGCGCGGTCAATCGCCCCGCCCCATTTTCCACATCGGTCAACCAGCGCGCCAACTCGAGACGCCCACTTTCGTCGTCAGGGATGTGGGTTTCTTCTTTTCCCACCACACGTAGAAAACCACGAGGCACCTGATTCTCCGGTTTATCAAACTGACCAGCCCGACGCACCGCTTCATCCCTTGGCTCATCCACATCGGTCGGCACCATGGCCCGGGGTGGTATCTCCGGAGGGTGATTCAGTATGTTTGCAAAGGATTCGATCCATTCCTTTTGAAAACGTATCCGGGCTTCATAAGTAAGCGACCGATCCTTGCTTTGCACAGACAGAGCCCCGGGGTCCTTTTCAGCCAGATTGTCCAGTTCGGCTTCATCCTGTTTTTCCAGAAGTTCCAAGGCTGACTCGGCTTGCTTTTTGGATTCGACGACTTTGGGCCGCTCGCGCCAGTATTTTTCGTAGGCGGCATTTAGCTCATCCCCCTTTTCGCCCAATCCAACCAATTGTTCCATCACACGTTGTTGTCCGAGCATGTGACGTTGCTGCATGACGCGAGTGGAAGTAAAAATACCGGCCAACGCATAGTAATCTTCGGTCGGAACAGGCTCGAACTTGTGATCATGACAACGGGCGCATCCCAACGTGAGCCCAAGAACAGACCGGCCAATGGTGTCGATCTGTTCATCGGCGACATCCATGCGTTGCTTGTTGGGGTTCACTCCCAGGAGCACCTTGGGACCGATCACCAGGAATCCCGATGCAATGCGTTGTTGGTCTCGTTGTTCAATGGAATCGTAAGACAACAAATCACCGGCGATCTGTTCGAGAAGAAAACGGTCAAAAGGCATGTCATCGTTCATCGCCCGCACCACCCAGTTCCGATAACGCCAGGCCTCACGGAACAGGAAATTCTCATCCAATCCATTGGAATCCGCATACCGGGCCAGATCCAGCCAATGTCGCCCCCACCGCTCGCCAAACTGAGGCGAACTTAAAAGCCGATCCACCAAACCTTCCAAGGCAGATTCTGAAGGATGATCGACAAATGCCTGCCTCACCTCTGTGGAAGGGGGTAATCCGGTCAACTGAACATGGAGACGACGCACCAGATCCGACGTATCGGCCGCAGGCGCCGACTCCAACCCCTCGGCCTGAAGGCGTGCTTCGATGAAGGAATCAATCGTAGATGAAAGCGAATCGGCAGAGGATGTCGGTAAATCCCATATAAGCGGTTGAAAAGCCCAGTGATCCCGCCCCGACTCAACCAAATCAAGTGTCGTTTGACGTAACCGCTGACCGTCATCGGACACCGACTCAGGCACTGCACCCAGGCACATCCCCAAGAAGATTAACCACACGCCCACAGACGTCACTAACACGTAGATCCTCTGCCATGATTGGCGTTTCCATGAGTTCCATGTTTGGTGATTATCCATGACATTACCTCAGTTGAACGTGTTTGGTGTTAACCTTTGGAATGAGAACACCTTGATCCAATCTGGAAGGCATTGCAAGTCGCAAGCTTTTCTTTGTTTGGACACTCATTGAATGCTACCTCGGCACCCGCATTCTGAACATCATTCACAACGATGGATTTTCTGTCCGAACGGTCATTATATCCATGAACGGCCAAAGTGCCCTGGGTATCCTTCGCAGATTTGGTGATGATATAGACCAGCAAGAGATACAAAAAACATATAAAATGGGGAGTTGAGATCGGGTAAGATTTATCATGGTCGCCTTTCTGCAACATTTCCCGATTCGAGATCGGTTTTAACTGCTTTCAAAAATAAAGCTAAAGGTGTGTGACCAACCTTTTGAACAGCCAGGATTCAACAGACACCAAATCCACTATCGGCATACTACTAGGGAACCAACACTTCATCGATAGAACACGACAGGATCTCATGTCTTTTGACACTTACGTGATGTTTTGAGCCAAAATGACCTTCATGTCACGGGTTTGCAAGACAGGCAAAAGTAGACTTATGTCACACCATTGACCAGACGTTTCACCACAGAAAGCGGATCTTCTTCTGAAACAAAACGGGCGGCCAAGGTGGTCGCTTCGTTCATTTCGTAGGACTCCAATTCGCGTGATCTCTGTAACATCTGTTTTCGAAAATCCATGATATCAGAATAATCAGACTCCTTGACACCCGACCTCGAACCCGTCTGGGTCATGATGGCACCCAGGACATCAAATGCGGCCAACCTGACCGCCAGGGAATCATGCGATCTGAGCATAGCCAAGATACGGCGCTTGGCTAACCAACCGATGGTTGCGCGGCCGGATTTATACAGAAATCGAAGAACGTGAAGCGCAAAAGTCTGCCGTGTTGGTTGATCGCTCTGCAAGTAAGCATTGGACGTCTTGTAAACATACTTCATCGGTTTGCTATGATAGTTCGCGGCATCCAGCACCTTGACCACCAGCACAGCTTGTTTCCAGGCTTGTTCCGATATCTTGAATGGGTCCTGATCGTTTTGCATGAGCATTCTTGTTTCAGAAAAGAACTCTTCCACCTACCTAACCATTTGTAAAGCAATGGCCACATTTTTACAAATGCGGCTACGTAGCCGCCTTCGCTAGAAGGTGGCCCACCAAGCAATCTTAGAAGAACAACACTTCAACGCTTTAATGCCTGAATACCTTCAATACCGATAGGCTTTCGACCCTTCGGTGCGCTGCGTCCACTTGATTTCAAGCGTTCCAGGAGAGATTTCAGTGCTTCACGTTTGGCTTCCTCCTTGAAGTAAAGATTGGTCGTTTCACCCGGATCCTTTTCCAAATCATACAACTGCCCCGGCGCATCTGGCGCGGTGTCGGGGAGGGCATATTGATTCAAAGGAGAACGATCGTATCGGTTGCCACCCGAACCTTGGTGATCGAGGTATTTCCATTTCCCCTTGCGGATTTGGAATTCACCTCGAAAGCTCTGCGTAAGGAGATGGGGGCGGATCGATTCATCCTCATCTTGAATTCCAAGCATCGCCGGCAACATGTCGAAGCTGTCGGTCGCGGCA
>JAQCFT010000281.1 GCA_027619545.1 Verrucomicrobiota bacterium
AGAAACAAATATCGAATTGGGTGCAGGGCACATCACGAGATGCGTTAATTCGATACTATATGTATAAAACAAAGTAAAAAGATGTCAAATGAATAGTTACTTTTCTAAATGAAACCGACAAGAATCTATAGTGAGATACGTTTATTGCCGCAAACACCGGTCCTGTATCCTATCCACACAGTCTTTTAGTTTGACCACCAAGGTCCGCAGTTCATCATCACTCCCATAGCGATCCGTCTTTCGGGCAATTTCCTTTACCAATGTGGACAATTCAAAAGTCATGCTCAAAGATTCATTTCGTTGACTGACTTTCCCAGAAGATCGAGACGCAACTGGCCCGACTGCCTTTCCAAGTTTTCGATCCACAAAATCTCGAACATCACGCGCCGTGAATGGACGCTCCCCCTTTTCTTCAACAAACATCCGCCAGGTCTCCGCGATTTCATTCTCAGGAATATTCAATAAAGGCCTTACCTGCGCCTCGTTCTGCGGAAGCGGGATGTTAACATTTGTTAACATTTCCATGCATGCCGTTGCATTGATCAACTGATACGCCCGTATCCGGCTGAAATCCCATTTCTCTTCGCAATACTGATCAAAAGTCTGGTATTCGCATCTATATAGTCTTTCTGTTTTGATAATTGCCAACGCTTTCCCCACTTCAAAGAATGCCTTGATGCCTCGTCGGATGGTCTGTTCGCAGTCCACCAGCTTGTTCTGTTCAGCAGAACGCAGCGGTTCGATCACTTCTGTCGTTCCATCAAGCGAGGAGGGAATGTAGCTTGATAAGGAAGCTTTTTTGCTCATAAGAACATCATAGAATCAAGCATACCTCATGAAATGTTTCAAACAAAAAACAATTTTAATATAGATTTGACTCATCATTATTCATTCAGCTTTATTAAATCTTTATTAAATGTCATTTCTATGTCGTATTATAGATATAGTTGTCGCATACTAGATATCCTTGACGTTTTTTCCACATTTTAAGAAGAAATTTTTTATACCCCCTCACATACCGCATAATAAACACACACTCAAAACAGCAGGCCGACTCCCCCAACCCTCCTTACCGCCCCAACCCCCACGGTACGTGGACATTCAAACGCCTGCATGGAACATTGGAAAAAATACGGAAAGAGAATCAGATTCCTTCAGAACACGAAGTGCACATCGGAGGGTGACCGGTTTTCACAACAATTGGCGGATTTCCATTCTGCGAAAAAATATCTCTGAACCTTCGCACTGGAGAAGAACCCGCCCTCGATTCGGCCAGACGTTTCGAGCCTTATTGACCAGAGTACGATTGACAAAAACAAGTATCTGATCCCCCATGCAACGACATTCCAAATGGTTCCACGCCCCTGGAACCACAAGCTCCCCAGGCCCGCTGAATCCGGTAACATCTTTCCACGATGCTGATTTGAACCGATGATTGACCCGCCCCCACCGTTCAAGGGATTTCGATGTGCCTCCCGTGTCAAATGTCGGCCACCCATCCTCATCAAGATGATCAGTGATTTGCGTTTCTAAGCGAGGGGCAATGAGCTTGCCCTCGGCATCATCTCCTCTTATCAGGAGAAAATCCCCCACAGCACCTTCGAAGATGTTGCATTCTATGGCTGACATAAAAGCGCCGTTTCCGTCATGACTGTTCCCGTCCGGCCCGGTGGCATGGAGGAATAATCCGGAATCCCGTGCCTTACCGATGCGGTCACCCCAATGCCAGTTTCGTTCACCCCACTTGAATTGAAGGCTGATGTGATAATTTTCGTAGGCCTGGTGGGTGGCCAAATACCCCAATCCATCTCCTGAAATTTTCAGCACACCACCGTGCAATGAAAAAACCTTGCGGGGATCTTCGTATCGGCTGTCCACCAACCATGTGTAAAAATGGTCTTCGAGATCGTCACCGAACAGGGATGTCACTTTGGCGGCCATCAGAGCAATCTCCCACCCCTTCGTAGATGTCTATTTGGTCAACTGGCTGAACAACTGATAAAAGCCCACTGACGTCATCAGAATACTGGAAACCCACAATAAAATCAGCCATGGCTTACCTGGAAGCAATGCACGGTGTGTCTGAAAGTAGTGGAAGTAAAGAGCCGCAAAACAGAGAAACGGAAGCATCAAAGCCTGCGCCAAAGCTCCGATAAAGACCAGGGTCAGCGGTTTTCCAACGGATACGTAAAAAACAAAGTAGAGTCCCGGAATCAGGACGCATGCCCTCTTGATTAGAGAAGCCCGATCAACTCCTTCCGCTTTGTCTTTACGGGTGAACAACATCCATAGATCTGCAGACAGACGGGCATTTGACGCGGTGGAGATAAAGACAGTGGAATAAAGGACGACCAAAGCACCGATGAGGAAAATCCACAAACCCATGACACCAAAGGATTCACGGTAAAGATTGGACAAGGTCGGAATGAGGGCATCATTGGTCACTTCAAGACCTTTGCCATTCAGGACGGCAGCCCCGAGCAGATAAAATGCGACGGTTGCCCCGGTATAGATCACCATGGAAACCCAGGCATCCCAGCGTAAAACTCGCATCCAGCCCTGTGCACGGGTTTCCCATTCGGGGGAATCGTCTTTGGGGCCAACATGTCTGGCATATCCTTTTTCGAGACACCAGTAGGGGTAATAGATCAGTTCCGCCGCACCAACACCAATCACTCCAAACGCGGCAAACGCAGTCATGAAATTCTCAGGCAGCTTGAACTGTAATCCCTGGGCGATCTGTCCGGCCGTGATGCCGTATTCAGTGGTATACAGGGAAAACACGGCGAAAATGGTAAACAGGGTAAATCCCGCCACCATGGTGGTGGAAAAGCGTTCAATGAATTTGTATCGCCCCAACAGCAGCAGTACCGCGCAAGACCCCGTAATGACCAATGCCCAACCCATATTCAGCAACCCCTGCCAGGAGGAAGCTTGTTCAGCGGCTGTAAGTCCCGATTTACCGGCGGCGTACCATCCGGGCGGATTCGATAGAGAAGGCACCCCCGTCTCAAATACTCCTGCGATGCCACCAACCATTCCCGAAACCTGGAAAAACGTGGCGATGAACATGATAATCCAACACCAAACCAACCAGGACCCCTCCGCTCTGAGATTCAAAAACCGCCAGATAAATGCAAAGCGGGGCCCCGGCACGGCGTCCATGGCTTGCAAGGTGGTTTTACCATGCGTGATAGTGTAACGCCCGAGCTCCACCTGAAGAAACACCTTGATCATGCACCCCAGGATAATGAACCACAGAAGAATGAACCCCACATCCGCTCCCACTTTGGTGGTCACGATCAATTCTCCGGATCCAACGATATTGGCTGATATAATCAGACCGGGGCCCAGTTGTTTGGCAATGCCCTTCCAATCTTTTGGAGGATCCTGATAGGTGTTTTGACTCATAGCGTTAAGAGGTAATCGTGAAATTGAGTTTCATTCATCGCAGCCGGTTGACGGTGTAACAGATCATGGTATTGATCACAGGCAACCCATCCGATGAAAACATGTTCCCCAAATCTACCTGGTAAATCCTGCCGGATTGCACACCATCCAATTGCAAGGACACGGAGCGCCCGTCCTTCGAAAGGGACAACGCCTGTACCACCTCGTCTTTCTTGTCCAACTGGGGACTTCCGTATTGATGTCCATAGCCATAACGGTAGCTCTGCACGTTAAAGCGGGAAGCATCCGTCGCGGCCTGCGGACTGAGAGGTTTGGTGAACGTGAGATCGAATCCGCTTTGGGTGAGGCTCATTTTCTGAATTTCCATCGGCACCACGCCTTTCCAGACGATACGCTGCAGACCTTCCTCCGGGGCGCCCCATCCTCGATAGGTCTGGCCGACGTAAAGAGTGTCCCCGGAAGGACTGAAGGCAAACCTGTTGTTCCCCCCCCGCAGCCCACTCTGTTCCACCAGGAAAACACAGGCTCCCTGATAAACTCCATCCACTTTCTCCAACATGACCCGCACGATGCGACGCCCGGCAATGTCGCCGAGGAACATTTGACCGGCAAACGGACCGAACTTGCCGCCCGTGGTATCGAACACGGGTTCGGCGGGAGAATTGCATACCAGGCCGTGAGGCAACTGCACTGCCGCAGGTGTGCGCATCGCATTCAAGCGATCCACACCGAATTCCAAAGGATCTCCGTTATTTGGAAAAAATGTATCGTCCCACACCAGACTCGAAGGATGCCCGTAGAAATGACCTTTCTGAACATGGTATAGAGGCGAGGTTCCTCGCCAATCTCCCTGGTTGTCGGTCACCCAGAGATCTCCGGAGGGACTCATGGCAATCCCATTGTTCGCTCGAAATCCACTCGCCCATGGGATAAGGTCACCATTCGGAGTGATTTTCACCACCCACCCCTTGTAACTGACCGCCGAGTAATTTCGACCCCGACGTCCAATCCTGGAAAATTCACCACGGACATAATCAAATGTGGGACCGTTGTGTGAGGCCGTTCCGATGGCAACAAACCAATTCCCGCGACCATCCGGTACAGGACCGGCGTTGGTTTCGTGATAATTTCCACTGACCCCCCATGCCGTACTGACCGCTTCATACTCATCCGCTTCTCCATCTCCATCAGAGTCGCTGACACGCGTAAGCTCTGCCATCTGAGGAATGAGCAATTGATGATCGGATTCCAATAACAGCCCCATCGGGTTGTGCATACTGTGCTCGCTGAAAGTGCGCCATTCGAATTGAGCAGGATCCAAATGAGGCTTCCCGATGAGAATGCCGGAACGTCGCGTCAGCACCACCAGCTCCCCCCTGGAGTTGAATGCCAGTCCTCCTATTTCAGGAGACACTCCCACAGGAAGCAGCACTTCTTGCACTTCATAATACTCAGCGGGCATTTCCACAGCATGCCCCGGGTAATGGCCGAGACTGCCAACAAGGTAGAGACAGGCCAAAAAAATCGAGCAAGTTCTATTCTGATTGAAAATATTCATTGTCTTGAAACAGGGCACTTCACGAGTTTTTAAAACCGTTGAACCAGATTGAATTGAACCGCTTCGTCCGGAGTCAATACGAGTTCGTCACCTTCCCAAATACCATGGGAGGCCTGCAAACTGGGTCGAATGGCTGTATCAAAAGCTAGTCGAATGGACGAAGCATTGTCGGAAGAGATGGAAAGATCGACTCGAAACGAGCGCCGATCCCCGGGCGAAATCCGTTCACGAACCGATAAACCATCGACAGTATAATGAAACTCAGGATACCCATCGACCACGCGATACCCGCGAAAACGAGGTGATGGAACGGGTTGAGCCGGATTAAAGTTGGCATTGATGGGATGCTCACCCTGAGTTTTAAAACGAAGGTTTCCCATGATACGGGGAACATAATCAAATCCCTTGCGACCTCCCCCTGCTCCACCTCCCCAGTAAACGCTCATGTCGAGAAAATCACCCGTCCACACATACATCAAGCGGCATTCCACCGTGTCCCAGCAATACGAAAGTTCATCACCAAAGTTCACACCCATAGCCGCGGGCAATCCTTGGTCCGTGCGGGCGATCCCTGGCACATCGGTCCCGGTTGCGGGACTATAATTGGCTGCAGCGTAGCCGCGTTGATGTCGAGTAAAAATGGCAGGATCCAGATTTGGTTCAGGCATGAAGGTCCGGATCACATATGGTTTTTCCTTTGTTCCTTTTGGAAACGGCTCAACACCGGATCGGCCGAGGGCATTTAAAATCTGGTGGCTCACCCCTTCCGTGATGGAAGGCGCCAACACTTCGGTTTCCTTGCCCACAACCTTCATGACACCGCGCATCAGGTTAAAGTGTCCCGGAAAAGTGCAAACATATGGATAATCCCCCACGGCGTCCGGAGCAGTGAACTGAAGTATGACGGATTTGCCGGGCTGAACCAGGGCTACGGAATGTAGGACGTCCGATGAATCCGGAATGAAATCCTTGGCCAAACCATCGACACCAAGAGCCATTGCATCCGCGATGACGTCATCCAGCTTACCCGGGCGAGTCAGCAACCAGTTATGCGGGATCAAACCGTTGTTATTGAAAACAAACTCAACCGATTCACCGGCACTCACCTGAAACTCGGTGATGTTGTATTTCAAACCGCCGGGAATCACGCCCATCTCTATTTTGCGAGATGCGCCGCACGCCTGCGAGGCACTCAGCAACACCCCCAAAATAATCCCCACACCAAGCGAACAGCCCGTGAAAGAACGGCATATCATTGCTTTGAATGTATTCATCATGGAAACGTGGCCGACCATAAAGACTCACCCACCGAAATACAACAAAGGAATGGAATTTAGAATGGCGAATGACAGCGCGGGTTTGAGTTTGCCACGGTATTGCCACTTGAAGTGATGAGGAAGCAAGAATGAACCGGGCATGACCACAGCACTTGCCACTAATCCATATCATGATTCCAAACTCAAACGCGGTTTTAGGTTTTACATTGCGGATTGTTCGGCGTAGGGTCGATTCATTCCAGTAAACCAAGAAG
>JAQCFT010000282.1 GCA_027619545.1 Verrucomicrobiota bacterium
TTATTGAATAGTCCGGAGATGTAATTCAGTTTCTTTTTAAAGGGCACCAGGGGCTCAAGGCTCTTCCCCAGTGTGAGCCCCTGCTCGCCTTGCCTGGCCCAGAAATGATGTTTATTGACCCCGTTGGCCATGAAAAGTGCGGCGAATCGTTTGGGGTATGGCTGCACTTTGGAGGTGGATCCCGGCTCATTGCCCCAGACGGAAACCGATTCCAGCCAGGGTAGTGCCATCACCACGCCTGTTCCCCGAAGGAACCGGCGCCGTGAAAAGGCGTTCTCACGAATGTTCCGTTTTTTGCGTGCGTTCATCTTGTTCATCACTCGTTGTTCTGCGCCAAGGTCTCCATACCTCGTCGATTCAAAAACTGCGGACTTGTCACAATGCTTTCCAGTAAAATCTGGAAACGATATCCATGCTTTGCTAGACGGGTCTGCATGGTTTCCAATATCGGTTCATCCGATGGAACCAAACTTCGTCCCAAGGCATAAGCAAACAATTTCCGACAAAGCTGATTCACGAACTCGGGCTGGCGATGTTGGGCAAGATACTCTCTCAGACCATCAAGTCCAGTTCCTTCTTCACCCTTCGGGAAGACCGCCCGGTTCTCAATGGGACGTCCGGCCAGGTCAATTGCGCGCCGTTCCCCCACAGGACCGTAACCTTCAAAGGCGAGGCCAATGGAATCAAATTTTTCATGACACGTGGCGCAATCCCGCACTTCACGATGACGTGCCAACATCTTTGCCAAAGAGAGTTCCATGGCACTTTCGTCCGGCGGCAACTCCGGCACATTAGGTGGAGGCGGAGGGATGTGCTCCCCCAACACCTGCCGCACAATCCAATAACCTCGCTTCACCGGACTGGTGCGGAGTCCTGGGGCATTGACGGTCTGGAACACGGCCATGGGCAACAATCCTCCGCGTCCATACTCTTTCACATGGATCCGTTCCCAACCGATGGCATCACGTCCTGATTGCACTGGAATCCCATAATGCTCAGCCAATACAGGATTCACCCAGGTATGGTCGCTGTAAAGAAAGTCCAGAATGGAACGATCTGCCCGAGCCACATCCAGGAAGAATTGCAGGGGCTCCTCAAACATGGAAAGTCGCAGTGCATCCGTGAACTGGGGGAACCGTTGTCGATCGACGCTGTTGTGTGTTTGAAAACGACGAAACCCCAACCAATTGCCGGCAAACTCCACCGCCAGCCCCCGAAAACGTTGATCCTGTGTCATGCGTCGGACGTGAGCGAGAAGAACACTCTGCTCATGGAGCTGCCCGTTTTGGGCATCCCGGAGCAATGCTTCATCCGGCATGCTCGACCATAGGAAGTAACTCAAGCGACTGGCCAGGGAGAGATCCGGAACAGGGTGGATCCCGGGTTGTGTTGAAGGGATGTCAAAGCGATACCAAAAATGAGGTGAAACCAGAAGGCTCGTTACACAATCACGAATGGCATCCTCATGGCTCAGATTCCCCTCCGCCATGAGTTGACTGTAGAAGGCGATCAGGTCCTGCGTTTCCGCTTGGCTCAAAGAACGACGATAAGCACGGCTTGCAAAGTCGAGTAACGCTCTTAAATGCGATGGGCGTGCCAGGAGTCGGTTTTTTTCAACCCAGCGAACACTTTTATTGATCAAGTCGAAATGCTCCGTAATTGCCTGTGCAGCCAAAGCATCGGCCCCCATCTCCAGAGCTTTGGCAAGATACACCTCAGCCAAACGTTTGATTTTCTCTTCGGAAGTCACGTCCTTGTCTTCCGCGCGCGCGAAATCAAATTCCTCGCCACGCATGAATCTGGAATCGGTTCGCTCGAACCAGACCAAGCCCTGATGTTGGCGCATGGGTGCATAGGCGATGAAATCCAGTTCCTGCCAAAGGGCGTCGAGTTCGTTTTGTTGAACCGGGGTGAGGATCAATTGGTAGAGTGGTTGATCATCACGGAAGTAACCCATCATGCTGTGAAAACCAGCACTCAACAACCGGCCTTGTTCAGCATTCTGACGGTTCTCATCGGGATCCAGGAACTCACGTCCACGTTCGGATATGTAGAAAGCATCGGGGATGATCGCACAGAAGCGTTCGAGGGCGGCTTTGGTTTGGGCAACGCTGACGTTTACATCATCAGGCAAATGATCCATCTCGCGCGCACCGCGGCCCCGCCGCAGCGGGGCCCTACCGGTAGGTGGCAATTTCAATCCCAATGCTTCATCGGATTCTTTTGGTTGGTCGATCAATCGTTGAATATCTCCCAACATTCGGTGTCTGGCTTTTTCCCGATTGCGCCAAAGCACGAAAGCCTGACACCCATTGTGAATCCCCTGGACACGAATGTGCGGAATTTCAAAGGTCAACGCAGCTCGCGCTTCTTTTGCATAATCAACCATGGCCTGAATCTTTTCCGACACAAGCTCGGCGTCCTCTTCCTTGCATGCCTCCTTCCATAACAACCTCAACCGAGCGACAGGCCCCCAATTCTGTTGTCCGTCTTCAAGCATGTCCCAGATGGTCTTCAAATACTTGGTGCTTACCTGATGAGTGGATGCCGCTTCTTCTAATGAAGCATCGGACAATGGAATCCTACTCTTGTTCTTAATATGCCAAGCCGCACGGAAGTAATCCCCCAATTCTGTGTTTTGTTGTTGATAAAACTCGATAATACGATTGACGCAGTACTTGTCCCGATCCGTTTCGGTCAAAACCGGATGGGGTGCAAATTCAAACCCATCCGGCTTCACCACCAGGTGCTCGGAAACTTGCCTGGCTGCCTCCAGATACTTTTTCAACAAAGCGGGTGAAAGGGTCAGGGATTCGCCAGTGTTGTCAAATCCCTCTTCGTTGGCCGGATCCACCGGAAACTCGCGCGTGGGTTGGATATCCACACCGGTTAAATCACGAATGGTGTAATTGTATTCGGCGTTGCTCAAGCGGCGGGCAAGGATGATCCCGGGATCGCCGGCGTTTTTCTCGGCTTCTTCTCGTTTTACGGCAAGAATCCAGTCGATCACTTGTTTGCGATCTTCATCACTGGGTTGAAGTTCTTCGTCCTCGGGCGGCATCTCTCTGTTTTGGAGCATGTCCAGAATCAGTTCCCAATGACCAAAATCAGCGATCACATCACCCGTTTGCTGGTAAGGACTGACATCAAACTTGGCCTTGGGTTTGTCTCCGCTGTGGCAATCCAAACAATAACGATTCAGAAAGGGAAGAACATGCTCATCATAACTCGAAGCTAAGCGATCTCCTTCTACCGCAGCATCCATGTCCCCCAAAAGCGTCAACCACAATACCGACAAGACACCTTTGTAAGACAAATTCAATCGAAGATGGCATAATGAAACAATCATTGGCAAAGGACATATTTTACGCGATTCAAACAGCCCAATCAATCCCGCAAGTAAACGAACAGGAATGGAGACTTAAACGTTCACTTTGGTTCGGATCCTGGCACATAGGTATCGTAGATCTTGGCACTTTGCCCCATCCAATGAGGTGAAGATCCCCAGAGAGGAACCGTTGGCAACATGCTTTCCCACTTGCTCAACTCCTCAAACAAAGATTGCAACGTGTCGGGTTCCAGGCCGGAAAGATCATGGGCTTCGCCACGATCCGACGCAGGCCGAAAGAGTTGTGCCGGACGATGTGAGAGACGGATCAGTTTTTCGGTTCCTTGCAATACACTCGCCTGCCCCTGCAATCGCCAAAACAATTTCCTTGGAGGCGCGGTTTGTTCCCCTTTCAGATAGGGCAACAGATTAATGCCGTCGTAGGGGCCGTAGTGTTGAACCCCTTTTTTAAAATTGCTTTTATCCTCATGAGACATTGGTTCTCTGAGTGGAAGCGGATTTGCATGGGCGGCGGCCATAAACGTTGGCAGAAGATCCAAACTGGACGCAGGTTGCTCATAGCCCGTGCCAGCAGGCAAGACGCCCGGCCAACTATAAACCATCGGCACACGCACTCCTCCTTCTCGCAAACATCCCTTTGCTCCGGACAAATCGGCGTTCCAACTGGCATTGTTGGTGGCGCCTCCGTTGTCGGAAAAGAACACGATCAGGGTATCTTGTGAGGCCCCTTGCACTTTCAGGTATTGCCGCAGACGACCGACCGAACGATCCAAGGCATACATCATCGCGGCATAAGTTCGCCGTCTCGGATTTTCAATATGCTCAAACAATGCAAGATCGTCACCTGTAGCTTCCATCGGCCCATGAGGCGCGTTATAACTCAGGAATAAAAACCAGGGTTGCTTTTTGTTCTGATGCTGATCAAGCCAACTCAATGCTTCGTCGGTAAAAAAATCGGTAAGGTAAGGATTTGAGAATTCCTGAACCGGTTGACCGTTTCGTTCAATCCGGTGTTGATTTGCTTTTGGAAAGTAAGTGTGACTCCCGGTCAGCATTCCGCAATAATAATCAAACCCCCGTTTTAAAGGATGAAAGGCCTCGCCCATCCCCATGTGCCACTTACCGATGAGTGCGGTGGCATAACCGGCAGATCGCAGATGATCGCCCAATGTATGTTCTCCGGGGGGAAGCCCCAGAAGCTCCGGACGCGTATCGTAGGCGGCCGCTCCCTGATTGAGGTTGGCCTGATAACCGAAACGCCTCGGATCGCGCCCGGTAAACAATCCCGCCCGCGATGGAGAACAAACAGGACTGCAAACATAACCCTGATGACAGAAAACGCCCGACTTCACCAGGGAATCCAAGTGCGGTGTTCTCAAGTGGACACTTCCGGTCACCCCCAGATCACCATAACCCATATCGTCGGCCAGGATAACCAGGATATTTGGTTGTCTACCCTCAGCCCATGTGTAGTGCACGGATATGAAACATGTCACCACCAGCAACCATCTCATTCTTGTCATGGCGCCAAAATAACCCGATCTGCCCTCCCCGGGAAAGCTTCCAATTAAAGCAGAATATCCCGCACCGTGTCGTGCCCCTCCACACCTGTCAACCTCAGATCCAATCCCTGAAACGGAACAGAAAGCGCCTTATGATTGATTCCAAGTGTCGTGAGAATGGTGGCATTGAGGTCGTTCACGTGGACTGGATTCTCAACGATGTTGTAGCTGAATTCATCTGTCTTACCATAACTGATGCCTGGTTTGATACCGCCTCCCGCCAGCCAAAGGGTGAAACACCTTGGATGATGATCACGCCCGTAATTCTCGCGTGTCAGGGTCCCCTGACAATAGACGGTTCTGCCGAACTCACCCGCCCAGATGACCAGCGTATCGTCCAGCATCCCGCGCTGTTTGAGATCTCGCAGCAATGCGGTGGTGGGCTGATCCGTATCCCGGCATTGACCGCTGATCTGTTTTGGCAAAGTGAAATGTTGATCCCATCCCATGTGGTAAAGTTGTATGAATCGCACATCTCGTTCAGCCAGACGCCGGGCCAACAAACAGTTGTTCGCATAGGTTCCGCGTGTGTGCACATCCGGACCATACATATCCAGGACGGATTTGGGTTCATCCGAAGTGTCGGTCAGGTCAGGCACGGACATTTGCATACGATACGCCAGTTCGTACTGGGCAATGCGGGTGGATATTTCCGGATCACCGATTTGCTCATGGCGATGTTGATTGAGCACGGCAAGGTCATCCAGTTGACGACGACGGGTCTTACGGTCGATTCCATTCGGATTCGACAAATACAACACCGGATCCCCAACCGATAAAAACTTCACCCCCTGATAACGGGACGGCAACATGCCCGCCCCCCAGAGTCGATCATAAAGCGGCTGGCAACTGGGACGTCCGGTGCCGCGGGACACCATCACAACAAAACCCGGCAGGTCTTTGTTCGCTGATCCCAAACCATAACTCACCCAAGATCCCATGCTGGGCCGGCCGGCCAACTGAAATCCGGTCTGAAAAAAGGTGATGGCCGGATCGTGATTGATCTGCTCGGTGTGCATGGATTTGATGAAGCACAAATCGTCCGCCACCTGAGGCAGGTGTGGCATCAACTCACTGATCCATGCGCCGCTGTCGCCATGGCGTTTGAAGGCGTACTTCGACGGCGCGAGCGGAAACCGATCCTGTCCCGAGGTCATGGTGGTCAAACGCTGGCCTTGTCGCACCGATTCGGGGAGATCCTGATCAAACAACTTATCCAGTCCCGGCTTGGGATCAAACAAATCCAGTTGAGACGGAGCGCCACTCTGGAAAAGGTAGATGACTCGCTTGGCTTTGGGAGTGAAATGTGGAAGCCCGTGCAATCCTCCCTGCGGGTTCCTCGACTCACTGCCTTGCAGATCGGATTTCAACAAGGAACCTAATGCGGCCGAACCGATACCCAACCCGGCGCGATGGAAGAAATACCGACGCGTCATGTCCATGCGGGATTCGTAGTGTTGATTTGGATCAGATGAAGAATTCATAGAGTATAAAAATGGGTAGTGATTTGCTGCTGCACGTCCGCAAGCGCGTTCGTCAACGCCATGGACATTCGAACACCTTCAGCGCGATC
>JAQCFT010000283.1 GCA_027619545.1 Verrucomicrobiota bacterium
CTTGTGTATAATTTCCAGCTCAATCCGAAGATCTTACTGAACGGCTCGGTAGAACTTCTGAGGCGCGTCAGCTGTGACACTGAACGGACTGGAAGCTCCTGTCACGTTGCTGTAAGGACCGGTCACGCTGTCCGCTGACTGCAAGGTTCCTTCGTAAGTGATGGCAATGTTGCCACCCTCATTTGCAATGGCAATGGCAGCGCCACCAGCAGGAGCGTCAGGCAGAGAAGTCATGTAGTTCACGGCGTTCAGGAACAACTTGGCGCCGTCGGCTTCCAAGTCGTAGATACCTGCACCCTGCGAGGTGAATCCCTGCTCACGGCTACCGGTCAGGAAGACCATGCGATGTCCGTTCAGGGTATCTCCTCCGCCATTGGACATGGAGGTCCCGGCACTGAACTCGCCGATAACCATCCCGCCGACAGTAGGATCATCGGATGTTCCAACCGTTGCAACCAATTTCCCGCCACCAATGATAGGATCATTATTGATGGAAACACCGCGCTGAACATTGTCGAGAGCGGTCACGATACCGGCGTAGTCATTCACCATGAGACCATTCACATCCAATGCAATATCAGCAAAGATGGGGTGATTAGGATCATTGGCCAACAGCTTGATCACGCGATCAGTGTCCACCATCGTTCCTCCGGTGGTGTATCCCAGACGACTATTGCGGAGGATATAACCGCCCAGAATCAAGGTGGGCGTTTCCACGCTGTTCCAGGCAGCTGCTTCAGCAGCATCCTGATAATCACCACTTGGGACCGAACGACTGATGATCACGAGATCGTATTCGTTCAATGCCGCCACATCAGGAGTACCGGAAGTAAGGACGCGGGTCACGTTGTGCCCGGCCTTGCGCAGCAGGTCGGTATAACCTTTGTCAGCCGCTTCGGTGAAACCGGCAGCAGCCGCATCGGCGCCTGGTTCGTTGTCAGCAGGATGGAAACTCACCCAAGCGATGTCGATACCGGTAGCTTCAGCAATGGAACCACCTTCACGACCAGCCCGGAAGTGTTCTTCCACTCGCTCGCCAGGGATGGCCTTGTTAAAGATGGCCACTGCGTCCAAAGCACCTTCGAAGTGATTGCCGGTTGCGTCATAGACACCACCACCACCGATGTGCACGTTGAAGTCAGCAGCACCATAGTTGGCAGTTGCTCCACCACCGCTGTTGATCAACACACCGTCGAAGTAGTTCACAATCTGACCCCCATCGGCGATGGTTGCCACGTGATGCCACTCGTCATCACCGAATTCATAGGTGGTATTCAGAGAACCGCCACCCGGGGTCCAGATCTGAATGGTCGTTCCGTTAATGAAACCGTATTCCACAGTATCGTTCTGACCAACGATCCCAACTCGATTCCAGCCATTACCTTCACGGTTGGTGGGTTTGACCCAATATTCCAAGGTGAAGGAATCCAGGTTACTCAACCAAGAGCCCTGAGCGTCGATCCAGATGGCGTCAAGATCGCCATTGAATGAAGCGGCCTGGTTGTCTCCGGCAAAACCAAGAAAACCTTCTCCGCTGTTGGGACCTTCTTCAGTGGTCACATCCCATTCAACGGAATCGTCAGGACCGGCACCGGACATCCAGAGTCCATCAGCATCGCTACCAAGTGTTCCATGGTTGGTGGACACCTGACCGCTATCGCCATCAAATGTGTAGAACACGATTGGACCGTCTTCCAGAATGATGTCGGTATAGGTTACGATATTGACGGTGAAGTTCTTGGTCGAACCTGCAGCGAGTGCGTTTCCGAACAAGTCGTTCACACCACCAGCAGTGAGTGTATAAGAACCACCCGGAGTCAAATCTCCGGTGGTCAACAGAACCGTACTCCCGGTTGCCTGTGCGCTGGAAATACTGACACCATCGCTGAGGCTGAAGTTCCCGGCCTGTGAACCGGTGGTTTCATCAATGCGCTCGTTGAAGCGAACAATCAATGTGTTGGCCGAAGTGGCGGAAACACCCACGATCGAAGGAGGATTGGTATCACTTTCAACCGTCACGGTGGCCACATCGCTGGTCACGGTGAGCGTAGGAACAGTCAAAACAACCCGGAACTGCACTCCCGAATCGGCAGTGGTCAGTACGCCCGTATTCAATGTTTCTGTGGTTGCCCCTGCCACATTGCTGAAATCGGAACTTCCGGCCGCGGCAGTCTGCCATTGGATTCCCACGGTGTTGCCGTAAGCGGACATCCCGGATGCACCGATTGCAAGGGTAACGGACTGGCCTTCATCAGTGGTGACATCGGAAGGTTGTTGGTCAATGGTGATTTCCGCACCATTGGGATCGAGGTAAGTTCCGATCAAGGAGCCGGTCAAGGTAGGTGCATCGCCATCGGCTGGATCTGGATCCAGACTGCTGATAACGGTTGCCCCCACATTGTCACCACCGCCACCTTCGGTGTGGATGGATTCGAGGTAATAACGCTTTCCGGCTTCCAACTTGATATCAAGAGTCGGCCATTCACTGTCGATGAAGAAATCGGAACGTTTGTCATCCGCAACACTTCCGTCCCCGACCGAATTCCAGCTGCGGGCATTGGACCAGCCCGCCTCGCGAGCGATGAGCAGCTTGTTGGCCGGATCATCATCCGTACTCAGGTAGAGGTCGGAAGGATCGTCCGAGTTGGTGAAAAAGATGTAGTTGCCATCCTCGGGTGCAACGAACCAGCCAACCAGTTGGTTGCCGTAGTTGCTGCCGCTTTCGTTGGAACCACCGGGGCCATACTCCCAGAATGGTTCAAGAGAAACCCAGGACGGATTGTCCGGGAAACGTGGATCGGCACGCAAACCATCCAGATTGTTCGTCGTCATATTTTCCCAGAACTTGTGCAACACGACACCTTCCTGCCACACGAAGGTCGAGAACTCCATGGAAGCAGAGGCGATGGCATTTCCGAACAGATCCTGGACATTCTCTACAGTCAGAGTCAGCATCGTGCCTTCGTCCTGTTTACTGGTGTTCAAAATAACAGTGTTGTCATTCGGGGCATCGGCAACGGTTGCACCGGTCACGTTGATACCACCTGAGAGCTTGTAGTTCGATGCATTACCACCGGTGGCGGCATCGACAGGTTCTGAAAAGGTGACCTTCACAACGGTAAAGGTTTCAGACCCGGTAACAAAGGTCAGAGCTGGAGCTACGTCATCACTGTTGACAGCAACGACTGCCGCGTTGCTTGTGGCAGAACCACTGGCACCGGAAACTTCGACGGTGTAAGAACCGGCATCGCCAGCACCCACACGATCAATGGTGAGACTAGCACTTGTAGCCCCATCAACATCTGATCCGTCCTTTTTCCATTGAAAGGCATAGGGGGGTGTTCCAGACACTTCCACGGACAGAGTCAGAGAGGTCAATGCATCGACTGTGGCTCCAACTGGTTGACTGGTAATTGCCAAGGGCCCGGATGGAACGTGGGAGGAAAGGTATTCGCCTGGGATGGGAAGGAATGGATCAATGATCCCGTTCGGATCTTCCACGGCAACAGCCAGATTATCACCGCCGCCCCCCTCTTTGACGAGAGCTTCGATGTAGTAAGCCTGACCTTGCTGGAGCGTGATAGTGGCTCCGCCATCAGCATTGGTGTCAGGCCACTGGGTGCCGGTGTAGGTGCTGGAATTTTTTTCCTCAACGACACTGGGAGCTCCACCAATGGAATCCCAGTTACGTGGATTGGACCATCCGGATTCTCTGGCAATCAGTAATTTGTTTGCCGGATCTTCGTCGGTACTCAAGTAAAGCTCAGCGTTGTCGTCCGCCGAAATCCAGAATGTATAGTCTCCAGTCGCTGGGGCGTGGAAATAACCCAGGATCTGGGCCCCATAGTTGTCGCCAAAGGCGTTGTTGGAAGGATTAAAGATGTTCCCATCGGGATCCGGGTTCCATTCAAAATAAGGAAGCCAAACCTGGACATCGTAATTATCCGGGAACTTTGCATTTCCAGTGAGATCACCAATTGCCGTGCCGCCGATATCCAGCCAGGCACGCCCTGTGATGGTCCCCTGGGGTGTTGATGGCTGCGCCACGGCTTGACCCACCGTCAAGACCAAGGCAGCCAATCCCGCCATGTATTTCAGTTTGTTTTTTAGTTTGTTCATATACTTCATGATGTTTGCGTGGCTCAGTGGAGTTCCGCCATGAACGTCCACACCTCCACAAATCTGTAACATTGCATCTGCAATTCAGTTTAACCTGTGAAACAAAGGGGAATAGGACGAGCAAAGCTTAATTGCAGAAGAGAATCAATTACTTTTGGCTGGAAACTTAATGATTTGCAAATTCTTGCTACAGATTTTGCAAGAGCAAACAGCGGCTTAATGACCGGGGTCGTTTCGGTGTTGCTGGTGGCAGGATTTGCAGGAAGTTTTAATTTGCCCAAGCAAGTGGGTCGATCGTTCCAAATACCCAGCTTCCAATGCGTTCTCGAGTGCTCCGGCTTCTTTTTCAGAGTGATCAAATCGTTTGTAAAGGTCCTTGGCGGCACCGGCATCCAATAGACGCCCGCATTCATGCAAAAGTTCACGAAGGATGATGGCTTCCTGTCGTGCATCCAAATCCTCATGCGAATCAGGAGGTTGCCACTGATGCGCACTTAAAAGTGTCAATCGATCAAATACCCGATCCATCTTGGCCATCGACTCAGCCAAATCTCCTACCCGTGCCACTTCAGTCAGTTCAGGCAATATGACATCGGCGTCCGGTGGACGAAAGGCGGCCACATCGCGCCAAAGTCCTGCATAATCACGACTGGTTCCAGCGACCTCTAAAATACTCAATCCAGCTTCGGGCCCCACTTGTCCATCAGCCATGCAGGCGATGGCAGCCGCAACCGGCCCCCGATGTCGTCCGTGGTGGCAATGCACGTAGATCTTGCCTTCGGATTCCCTCATCAATTGAACAATGGACAATGCCGAATGCGTCTCAACACCGTCATACCCGATAGGAACATGCACGTAACGAAGCCCTTGGCGCTTGGCTCCTGTCAGATCCGGCTTTGCCCCATCGACGCTGAGAACGGTTTGAATCCCCAGTGCTGCCAGTTCCCGAAATGCATCTTCACCGTGAGGTTCCCCGCCCGAATAGACCCGATCAGAGATTTGAATCAGATTCTGAAGAGTGTCTGATTCAACATGGAGCAGCATCAACACAGTGGATGAAGCTGTTGAAGTCGTGGAGGAGTCAACTGACGGGGAATCAGTTTCGATCGACGAAGCAGGATGTCCGGTTGAGCGTAATCCTCCATGGTCATGGCGGCACCCTGAAACCATGGCACATGACAGAGCAATCACCAACCCGAGCAGCCCTCTCAACCGACACGGCAACTCCAAATCAATCATTGAACACCAAAGTTTCATAACCAACATCAAAATTTCTCCAAGCAGCCCTAATGGCATTAACCCCAAACATCTTGATCGTTTTATAGAGCCCACACCATGAGGGCGTGTTCGAAAATTCCAATTCAAAAAGTACTTTGTAAGAGCATTTTCTTGAAACCTCGGGCAATATGACGGTGTTTTTCAGAGCAACAAGTTCAGAACACCTAAAAAAACCACGATCACTACCATGGAACTCATTCCACCATCCTCCTCAAGCTTGCTCAGCATCCTCATCGGTCTGGGATTAAGTGCCTCCTGTGGATTCCGAATTTTTGTGCCGCCGTTCATCATCAGTCTGGCGGCCATGGGCGGGCACCTTGAATTATCCGAAAATTTCGCCTGGCTGAACACCTGGCCGGCGGTCATCGCTCTGGGATCAGCGGTGGTTCTCGAGGTGGGCGCCTACTACATCCCCATACTGGATCACTTTCTCGATACTGTTGCCGGGCCTGCGGCAGTGGTGGCCGGCTCGGTCGTGAGCGCATCGATGTTTACCGAGATGAGTCCGCTCATGACCTGGTCGCTGGCCTTGATCGCAGGTGGCGGCATTGCCGGAGCCATTCATGTGGCCATGGCGTTTATTCGAGGCGGCAGCACACTGATGACCGGCGGTCTGGGAAATCCTCTGATCGCGACAGCCGAACTCGGCGGAGCCGTAGGCACTTCAGTCATGGCCCTCGTCATGCCGGGGCTGGCACTGGTTGTGGTGCTCGTCGTTGCAGGAGCGGGCATTCGTTATTGGAAATTAAAATCAACCCCGACCACGCAAGCCTCCAGTGAGGTGCTGAAGCATAGTTGAAGTCATTGCCTCATCGGCCCGGCAGGTGTCTCACCCCTTTCTGGTTCACTATTTTTTCAAAAAACTGTCCTCTTCATTGCAGGACGGTTTTTGCGTGGCACAGTAAGATCAACAAAAATGGACAAACAAGCTCCCATACTAATGTGGTTCCGGCGGGATCTGAGATTATCAGATCATCAGGCTCTATCCGCCGCCATGGAAACTGAATGCCCGATCATTCCGCTCTACATATATTCTGAGAAGGAAAGCCAGGCAAC
>JAQCFT010000284.1 GCA_027619545.1 Verrucomicrobiota bacterium
ATATTCATGGAGCCATCATCTCACGATAGCTTCAAATGCTCAATTCCACTGTTTTTGTCGAAGAACCAAAAGCGGAAAATTGCAGCAGACATTCTGGTGTGTCATGATTCATCCCACTCGGATGCCTTGTCGACGCTGCATCGTTTTAATCAAATGGAGGACAAATACATGAAAGCAAAATTGTTGCAACATGAAGAACCTCAGTTGCTCTCGAGTGAATCCATTTTGAACTGGGAGAATGGCACCAGCGTTTCAACTGTTCGGAAAGAATTGAAAGGAAGTGAGGAACAACAAAACCTGCTGGCGTTGATTGAAGACGGACTTACCTCAGGTCAGCCTGGAGATGTGCTTGCATCCATCCATCTCCTCATGGACATGGAGGACAAACCTGAACAGTTCATCCCCCTTGTTAAAGAGGTGCTCAAACCAGAGAGACCTGAGACCTGTTTCAGTGCCTTTTTTCTGCTATTGGATTATGGCATTGAACACCTGCCGCCCCTTCGGGAGTGATTCATTCCTTTTGGACGATTGAGAAGAACTCAGTACTTTGTTCCGGACTAATGGTAAGCGTTATGGTCGTCCCAGTGCCTTCGATGAGTTCGGATTCTTCCATGGAGTCCAGTTGCGAACCTCTCACTAATTGGTAGGTTTGCCCTTCATCGCTTTCAAAATTCAAATCCAGTTTGCCTGAGGAATTCCAGTTGAGAAAAGGGGTGGGAGCAGTGTTTTGGTTTTCTGACGGCGGCCTGATGACCCCAGCCTTGACCGCATAATAGGCATTGTCAGGAAATCCTGGTGGATAGTAAGTGGCTGTATAGATGAACGTGCCTTCTGGGTGGGCTGCGATCGATGTGATGAGCATGGGGTTCAGTGAAGGTATGGATTCTTCCTGGATCGGGTGGAAATCAGCCAGCAGAGGAAGTGAGTCCTCAAATATTGCATAATGGGGGACATCAGGTTCTGAGCTCAACCCGGCGACGTTCAGCACCATTCGCCCATCCTGTGTCCGTGCTAGGTTGAATCCATTGATCCCACCATAAGAGGTGGAAACAGGGAGGGATAGATGTTGCATTGGGGCGTCCGCAGTTTTCTGATACGCTCCTTTAATTTTGGCAACGAGAACTTCCGGGCCAATCAATCTTTCAGTGTGGGTGGTCAGCACGATCCAACCGTCCTTGGATGTCTTTTTGATCACGGGAGGCAAATGCTCATGGATGCCTTCAATTCGCTCTTCCATGGCCACCTGGGTTGTCAGAGCATTTCCATCGGCATCGAAGGTTGCGACTTTCAAAGCGATGTGCTTCTCGATGGCTGGAAAAGGAGGGAATGTGCGCAGCAGCCAGGCAATGGCAAAGCCACCCTCTTCGTCCATGCTGACGCTCACCATGGACGGTGATTCATTATCTTCAGGGGTCACTCGTATGACGGAGCCTTCCTTTCTACCTCGTGAGTCAAATTTTTGAGCATAAACAATGGAGCTTCCGTTAAAGATGCTTCCGTCATTTTCACTCCAGGCCACCACAAATCTGCCATCAGGCATCATGTCTGCATCGAACGTTGTCGTGTTACCGCTGGTGATGATGGGGGAGTGATTTCCCGACCTGTCAAAACACTCTAAAACCGTCTCCCTGCTCCGGGTGATATCGGCATCTGTTTGCCTGACATGGGCATCACCCCAATCGTTGCGCCGCATGAAACCACACTATTGATTTTCTTTTTCGTCTGCGTCAGGTTGTTGCAGAGAGTGGAACGTGGACTACAAAGATTACTACAAAATTTTGGGCGTCACCAAGGGGGCCGGAAAGGATGAGATCAAATCGTCCTTTCGTAAATTGGCGCGTCAGTATCATCCCGACGTGGCGGGCAATGACCCCAAGGCGGAGGAAAAGTTCAAAGAGATCAATGAGGCTTATGAGGTATTGAGCGATCCGGATAAGCGTCAGAAATACGACACGTTGGGGGCAAACTGGAAGCAGGGTGGCGGTTTCAGGCCACCTCCTGGATGGCAGGGTGGAGGATTTCGCGGAGGTCAGCCTGACTTTGATTTCAATTTTGGTGGCACAGGATTCAGCGACTTTTTTGAACAGTTTTTTGGCGGTGGGCGCGGTCACAGTCCTTTTGGCGGAGGCCGGGGGCCAGGAGCGGCCAGGCAAGCTCGAGGCGCGGATGTGCAAGCGGATATCCTTGTGACATTGGAGGAAGTGGCCAATGGGTCCATCCGTTCCATTTCAGTTCAGAACCGGAATGGAGCCGGCGATGTGCAGACATTCAAAGTGAAGATCCCGAAAGGCGTATCCGATGGGCAAAAGCTGAGGCTAGCCGGAAAAGGTGAGATGGGGCAGGGGGGCAGCCAGGCAGGAGATCTCTTTTTACGGGTAAGATTTGCCAAGCATCCCGATTTTACCGTGGAACAGGGCAATCTTCATTTTGAAGCTTCCCTGGCGCCATGGGATCTCGTCCTGGGGAGCGAAATACGTGTTCCCTTGATTGGTGGAGGCGTTCAGATTCGCATTCCGGCGGGTAGCCAGAATAGTCAGAAGCTCCGCCTTAAGTCGAAGGGCTTGCCGATTGGTTCTGACCGCGTGGGTGATTTGTTTGTCCAGTTGAAGGTGGAATGCCCGACGACGCTTAATGAGCGGGAAACGGAACTCTGGCAGCAACTGCGTAAAGAATCCACCTTCCGGCCCGGTGTCGGGTAGTGGAAGATCATCCCCCTTCAACACTTTCGTAACGGGATAAGGTGGAAGAGGTCTCCCTCTTTCCATCCGCAGGACAGGGCGGCGTTGCCGTTGGGGACGGCCCATTCCAGATACCCGGTTGATCCGGTGATCAGTGATCGTCTGCCGGGTGGTGCCAGTCCGTAGGTCTTGAAGATTCCTGTCGGTTCCGGTTCGGTTTCCTGATTTTTCCGTAAAGTAAACCTATCTGAAATGGGAGTGATTTGAGCTGATGGCAGATTGGTAACCATATTGCCGAATCGATCTGTGTAAAGAATCTCACCGGTTATCTCCCTCTGATTGATTTGAGGGGCAGGGTAATTGAGCCTTTGGAAGTCCTGGCATGGAATGGTCCAGTCGTAAAGATCCTCGCCCCTGGCCAATTTTGCTGCAGCAGGCGCAAAGAGATCGCGACCATGGAACGTCTGGCTCGTCTCCTGATTCAGTTTATCCGGACGAATTTCAAATACACCATCCACCCGATTCTCGTCGAGGGCCCAGGAGAATACTCCATTGTCCGGCCCGATGCAGTATCCATGATGGGTCTTCAAAACAATGGCTTTGCGGGAAGTCCCAACTCCGGGATCCACCACAACGACATGAATGGTTCCTTTGGGAAACCACAGGTGGGACTGGTTGAAAACGAATGCTCCTTGCCGGATGGACCCGGGCGTGATGTGATGGGTGATGTCGATGACATGAGCGTTTGGGTGGATACGCGCAATGACACCTTTCATCACGCCGACAAACCAGTCCTGCGTCCCGAAGTCGGTAGTCAGAGTGATGATGGAAGGTTTTGATTTCAACTCGGACATTGACAACATGGAAACGTCTGATATTTTCCCCGCTCATTTTGTGTCACATAGGGGCACGGGGCGAATGACTTCAGCAATCTATTTTTTCAGATTCACTGCATAAAGAAAATTATGGCTAAAAAAGCATCAGGAACCAAAAACACAAAGTACGTTTACACGTTCGGTAACAAGAAGGCCGACGGCAATGGCAAGATGAAGGAACTCCTCGGGGGTAAGGGAGCCAATCTCGCCGAGATGACTCGCATCGGATTGCCGGTGCCTCCGGGATTCACTATCTCGACGGAAGTTTGCACCTACTTCTACGACAACGGTCGCAAATATCCGAAGGAACTCCAAGGTCAGATCGAGGCCGGTGTTCTCAACATGGAAAAAATCCTCAACCGCAAATTCGGCGATGTAAACCGTCCTTTGCTGGTTGCCGTCCGTTCCGGCGCTCGCGATTCAATGCCCGGCATGATGGATACCATCCTGAACCTGGGATTGAACGACAAAACCGTTCTGGCATTGGCAAAGGCCAGTGGCAATGAACGTTTTGCTTACGATTGCTATCGCCGATTCATTCAGATGTATGGCGATGTCGTCATGGGAGTTCAAAGCCGTCCTGGTGAAGATCACGAACCTTTCGAAACCGTGATCGAAGGCTACAAGAACGAACTTTGGCCCGGCGAAGACGATGTGGAAGACACACGTCTGGACGCCGAGCAAATGAAAGAATTGGTCAGTCGATTCAAGAAACTGGTCAAGGAACGCACCGGAAAAGCATTTCCAAATGATCCTTGGAAGCAACTTCAGGGTGCTGTGGGCGCCGTGTTCGGTTCCTGGATGAATGACCGAGCCAAGGTTTATCGCCGCAAATACGGCATCCCTCATGAATGGGGCACTGCCGTCAACGTTCAGGCCATGGTGTTTGGCAACACTGGTGAGGACTCCGGTTCAGGTGTTGCGTTTACCCGTGATCCCGCCAACGGCAACAAGGTGTTCTATGGCGAATTCCTGATCAATGCCCAGGGTGAGGATGTTGTGGCCGGGGTCCGTACACCGGAGCCCGTGGCAGAACTCAAGAAGGTTATGCCCAAGGCCTATGCGGAACTCGAAAAAATCCGCAAGACCCTTGAGACTCACTTCAAAGACATGCAGGACTTTGAGTTCACCATCGAGGAAGGCAAAGTTTACATGCTTCAGACCCGAAACGGGAAGCGTACGGGTATCGCCGCTGTCCGGCTTGCCTGCGACATGGTGAAGGAAAAACTGATCGACTGGAAGACCGCCATCGGACGTGTTCCGGCTGAACAGCTGGATCAGGTGCTGGCCCCTATTTTTGACTCCGTCGCCATCAGGAAGGCCACGAAAATTGCCAACGGTCTGCCTGCCGGACCTGGTGCTGCGACTGGCAAGATTTATTTCAATGCCGATCGTTGTGTTCAAGCTGCCGATAAAGGAGAGAAGGTCCTGTTGGTTCGCGTCGAAACCTCACCTGAGGATTTGCGCGGAATGATTGCTGCGGAAGGTATTTTGACCGCTCGTGGTGGTGTGAGTTCTCATGCCGCGCTGGTGGCTCGTCAGATGGGTAAAGTTTGTGTCTGTGGTGCTGCTGATCTAAAGATTGATTACCACGCCAAGACCATGACCGTCGGAAAAAACGTCTTCAAGGAAGGTGACTTCGTCTCCATCGACGGTACTTCAGGAGACATATACGCCGGCAAGGTTGACACTGCTCCTTCTGAAGTGATTCAGGTTCTGGTGCAGAAATCCCTCAAACCTAATAAGAGCCGCACTTACCAGAACTTCTCAGAACTGATGGGCTGGTGCAAGAAAGTGACCCGTTTGGATGTCCGCACCAATGCGGACACCCCGGATCAAACCGCCACAGCCGTTGCCTTTGGCGCAAGTGGTATCGGATTGACTCGTACGGAACATATGTTCTTCGAAGGCGATCGTATCGATGCCGTGCGTGAAATGATCCTGGCAGACAAGATTGAAGACCGCCAGAAGGCCCTTGACAAGCTGCTGCCTTTCCAACGTGCAGATTTTGAAGGTATTTTCAAGGCTCTCAAAGGCCTGCCTGCGACCATTCGCTTGCTGGATCCGCCTTTGCACGAGTTCCTGCCTCACGATCACGCAGCGCAGTCCCAACTGGCCGACAAGCTGGGTGTGAGTGCCGACCTGATCACCAAACGTGTTCACGAATTGCATGAATTCAATCCGATGCTGGGTCATCGTGGCTGTCGTCTGGGTGTTGTTTACCCCGAAATCAGCGCCATGCAGGCTCGCGCCATCTTTGAAGCTGCAGCCAATGTTCAAAAGAAAAACAAGATCAAGTGCTGCCCGGAAATCATGGTGCCGCTGGTCGGTTTTGACCGTGAACTTGAGTTGCAGATTGAGGTGATTCACTCCGTAGCCAAAGAAGTGGCGAAGGAGAAGAAGGTGAAGTTCAACTATATGGTTGGAACCATGATTGAAGTGCCTCGCGGCGCTCTGACCGCCGATCAAATCGCCCATCATGCTCAGTTCTTCAGCTTCGGAACCAACGATCTGACCCAGACAACCCTGGGAATGAGCCGTGACGACAGTGGCAGCTTCCTGCCTGCTTACCAGGAAATGGAAATTGTCAACGCCAACCCATTTGCCAGCATCGATCAAACCGGTGTTGGGCAGTTGATGGAAATTGCCACCGCCAAAGGACGCAGCACACGCCCGGATATCAAGCTGGGTATCTGTGGGGAACATGGAGGAGATCCTTCCAGCGTGGAATTCTGCCACAAGGTTGGTTTGAACTACGTTAGTTGTTCTCCGTATCGCGTGCCCGTGGCTCGTTTGGCGGCTGCACAGGCAGCTTTGAAGGACGCTCCTGCAGCTGCTCCCAAGAAGGCGGCCAAGAAAACAGCTAAAAAAACAGCCAAGAAAGAGGCCAAAAAA
>JAQCFT010000285.1 GCA_027619545.1 Verrucomicrobiota bacterium
AGTGGTTCCGTGGGACCCGGGTCCCAGTAGATCCTGATGAGGTTCCATCACCCAGAAAGCCCCCATGGGAAAGCCGCCGCCTATGGATTTTGCAAGCGATATGGCATCGGGCAAAAACGAAGCCCCGTCCGGGTGATCTTTCAAGATGGAATCATAACTCTGGAAGTTTCCGGTTCGGTAATGCCCGCATTGAATGCCGTCCCAAAGAAGCAGCAGACGATGTCGGTCACAAAGCTCCCGCAACCCCATGAGGTATTCCGGTGAAGCGGGCTGGATGCCTCCTTCTCCTTGAACACCTTCGATCATGATGGCGACGGTTGCCGGACTGATCGCGGATTTCATGGCCTCCAAATCATTGAACGGAACATGTCGAAATCCCGGCATGATCGGTTCAAACCCCTGTTTGACTTTTTCCTGGCCGGTGGCGGCTATTCCGGCCATCGTCCTTCCGTGAAAAGATTGAAGGCAGGTCAGGATTTCAAACCGCCCTTCTTCACTCCCGAACTTTCTCGCCAGTTTGAACAGCCCTTCATTCGCCTCTGCGCCGCTGTTGGCAAAAAAGCATTTACCCGAACCGATGCGATCAACGATCTGTTTTGCCAATTCACCCTGACCCTGATGGTAATAGAGGTTACAGCAATGCATCAACCTGGCGGATTGTTGCGACAAGGTTTTGACCAGTTCTGGATGTGCGTGGCCCAGCACGTTGACGGCAATCCCACCTCCCATGTCCAGATAACGGCGCCCTTCAACATCCCAAACATGATTCCCCTCACCACGTTCAAGCGTCAAAGGAAAGCGGCCGTAGGTCGGCACCACATGATGTTCGAATAGGGACCGAATCGCCTCGGATGGAGACGAAGAAGATGGAGCTTCACTTGATGTCATCGTTTCGTATGTTGTTATTATCAGTTCAGTAGGCGGAATCAACCACGGGGCTATAGAACGATTTCAGTACCCACACCCTTGTCGGTAAAAATCTCCAGCAACACCGCATGATTCACTCGTCCGTCCACAAAAGACACCTTGTCGACCCCCGCTTCAATGGCGGCGGTCGCGCTGTCCACTTTGGGAATCATACCGGCGGCAATGATACCTCTTCGTTTCAAATCAGTGACATCTTGAACGCGCAGGTGTGAAATAACCGACTCCGGATCTTCCGGATTCTGGAGCAACCCGGGCACATCGCTCATAAAGACCAGTCGTTTTGCGGTGAGCGCCTTGGCTGTCATTGCGGCCGCCACATCGGCGTTGCAGTTGTACAATCGACCGTCTTCTCCTGTGGCAGTCGGGCTGATGACGGGCGTGATGCCCTTCGCAATGCACTCGCGCAGGGGGCCGATATTCACATCCACCACTTCCCCCACAAATCCAATATCTATCATCTCCCCGTCCTCCCCGGGAACGGCTTTGCGCCGACAAGTAAAAATGTCCTTTCCGGCAAAGCCCTTCGCTGCGCCACCCAGCTCATTAATGGTGGCCACGATTTCGGGATTAATCTGATTGGACAACACTTCATTCACCAGCTCGACCGCTTTTTCGTCGGTCACCCGGTGTCCATGCTTGAACTCCGGAGAAAGTCCAGCTTCCTTCATCGCACGTGATATGGCCTTGCCACCTCCATGCACCACAACAGGGTTGATTTCCACGGCTTCCAAAAAGACCACATCCCGTGCCACCCCCTGCCGTATGGCCGGGTCGGGAGAATCCATGAAGCTTCCTCCATATTTCACCACGAAGGTGGCGCCATTAAACTTTTGAATGTAAGGCAGTGCCTCAAGCAACACCGCCGCCTTGGTGATCAATTGTTCCATGATTCGTTCTAACCTCCCAGGGATGCGGGATCGGTGACATCTCCCTTGTTAAATTCGACATATTCCTCGGTCAGATCACTGGCATACATCAACGCCTCGCCCTTTCCGAGGTTGAGATGGATATGCAGATCAAACTCAGGATCCGCAACCGCCTTGCAAAGCACTTCGAAAGTTGCCCGTGTGGGCTTGCCGGATTTCAGCGAGAACAGGATGTTCTTTCCGCCGGGAGAGCTATATCCCACATCCACTTTCTCTTCTACAACGGTGGCTTCCGAGTATCCCAGTGCATCGATGATCCTTCCCCAGTTCGGATCCCCCCCCAACCAGCTGGTCTTGACCAATGAACTGTTGGCCACGGCCCGGGCCGCTGCATCGGCTTCCTTGTCGTTCCTGGCCCCGCTCACCCGAATCGTAACAAACCGGGTGACTCCCTCCCCATCCTTGACCAACATCTTGGCCAAAGAAAAGCACACTTTGTTCAAGGCTTCCTGGAACAACGCCAGGTCGGCTTTGGAGTCCGTGTCCCGAGCAGTATGTTTCAAGGACTTGTTGCCCGCCAGTCCGTTTGCCAGCAGAATCACGGTGTCATTGGTGCTCATGTCACCGTCGACCGTGATACGATTAAACGTGCTTGCAACAGCCTCGGTCAGGCATCGTTGCAGCGTCGGTTTGGCAATGGCGGCATCGGTGGTGATGAATGAAAGCATGGTGGCATGCAGAGGCATGCTGTAGGGACGCTTTCCGGTCGGGCTCATACCGGGATGGATCATCCCCGCCCCTTTGGCCACACCTCCGATGCGAATCTTCCTGCCACCCAATTCAAGTTCCACCGCCACCTGCTTGGGGTGCGTGTCACTGGTCATGATGGCTTCCGCAATGTGGTCCCCGGCCTCTTCGGTGGCATTCAAGCCAGCGCAGACGGTTTGGATGCCGCTTCGCACATTCGGCATGGGCAATGGCAATCCAATGCGTCCGGTGGAGGCGACCATCACTTCGGCAGGCTGTATTTTGAGCCATTTGGCGGTCTGTTTGCACATGGTCTCGGCATCCTTGCGCCCCTGGAGTCCGGTGCAGGCATTGGCATTGCCGGAATTCACCACAATCGCCCTGCAGGTGGGATGTTTCAGATGTTCCACACACACTTTGACCGGCGCGGCACAAATCTGATTCGTCGTGAACATGCCTGCCGCGACACATGGGGATTCGGAATAAATCACCGCCAGATCACGCTTCTTGCCTTTGTTGGAACCTTTGCCGGTCCCCAACCGTTTCACGTCACAAAAGATACCTTCCCCCGAAAAACCCTGGGGAGACGTCACTGATCCTGAAATAAATGAAATACTCATAGCTTTGAAAAACAAAGGTGGAAGCAACGGGAGAGAATGATGGAAATAAAAAAAGAGAATCCGTCGCTCTAAAGTCTTATCGAAGACGTTTGGAACGACTGTAACGGCGTAATCTCTTTTTAGTTCGGAAAATCATCAAGCGGGAAGGAAGCGACAAAACAAGCGAGATGTCAACTGGATAATCCAATTTTTTCGATCCCTGTTCCTCAAGCATCTCCTGGAGATGAAAAGGAACGGAAGCTTGCCTGACGTTTACACCCGCATGAGACCGCTTTACTTGGAGAAGATGGTGGTGATCTTGATCCCGAACCGCTCCGCAAAAGCAAAGAAGACAAGCAATAAAAACGGCAGGATCAGGATGACAAATTTGCTGACGGTTTGCCGGTTCATGAAGCAGGCTCCTCCCAATCGAGCGCATATTTTTTCAACTCATCCAAATCCACAAACTCCAGAGCGGAAACATGCGTGGCCTTCAGGAGGATGGGTGGAGGGCAACCTGCCTTCAAAGCTTCAATCCATCGTTGCAAACACACACACCAGCGATCCCCGGCCACCAAACCCGGAAACTGATAGTGAGGCTGGGGAGTGATGAGATCGTTGCCCCTTTCTTTCCCAAAACGCAGAAAATCGTCTGTCATTTCCACACAAATCACATGCAACCCATAATCCCCGGGCCCCGTGTGACATTTCCCATTGCGGTAATACCCCGTCACAGGATCCATGCAACACGATTCCAAAGGGGTTCCCAATACATTACTTGCTGACTCGGTCTGTTCGCTCATTGCTTTGAACTACCAATAAATGGAAATCGCCAGAAAGCAATCCCCTTCGGGCAATTGTTTTATGGTGAATAACCCCAAATGCCATGATCAAGGCTTTCGATCAGCCCGCGGAAGGAATGAACGATGCAAGCACACAAGAAAATGATTGGAATCACGCCGGAAGAGTTGCGTCACAAACCAGAGGGCTGCGTGTCAAGAGGCCCAGGCGATTACCTTATCGAATTCACTCTTCCAGAGGTTTGCCGATCCGCACATGCGGCCACAACGCCAGACGATGCTCTTTGATGAAGGCCAACCCGAAGGAACCAAGTGTCAAAAGACTGTTCTGCACCAGTTTGTAACAGACCACCACCTCTCCGGTGCCGCATCCGCAGTCAAACTGGATGTCACAGAAGGCAATGTCCCCTGCAGCATGAACCTGCACGGCACGCCACAAAATCATCCCGGTAAATGCAAGCAGCAATCCTCCGACCGTTGCGGCCGCGGTCCTGA
The DNA here is from genome assembly GCA_027619545.1 of Verrucomicrobiota bacterium. Classification (GTDB taxonomy): domain Bacteria; phylum Verrucomicrobiota; class Verrucomicrobiia; order Limisphaerales; family AAA164-E04; genus AAA164-E04. The sequence goes on from JAQCFT010000285.1 coordinate 4,435, forward strand.
CTCCAACACCAAGCACCAACAGCAATCCGCACCAGACCTCAAACCATGGCAACCAGCCGGCCACAACATTCATTTGCCAATACTCTGTCAATACACCGAATTCACGGATGGACTTTAGAAACGCAACCGGATCCTGGGTCTTGGTCCAGCCGAGGTAAACAAACATCCCCCCAATCAGGACGCGGATCAATGTCACAACGATGTTCTTCATGGCTGCTCATCCTCTGGTTCGGGAGATACCTGCAGCAAGGTCCGCAGTTCATCAAAGTCGTCAAAACGATCCCCAAGTGCCACAGGATGCCCTCCCTCGTTCCAACCCCGCATGCCTGCAGCATAGATGAACAGTTTTTCCTGAGGCACACCCAGTTGAACCAAATCAGTCGCGGCAAATTCACTATCCTCGCAATGCCCTCCATTGCAGTAAACCACCACCTGTTCAGCGATCTGACACATGGGAAGCACCAAGTCGACGTATTGATCCATCTGATAGTGATCAAACAGATAAGCACCAGGAATGTGACGCTCCTGAAACAGGGTTTCATTCCGGGCATCCACCAGAACCACCATACCCGCTTCCAAACGGGGGTCTTGCATAAGCGCCAGAACCTCATCGGTTCCGATCGCCTGAAATCCCTTTTGCTCCAGACGTTGAATGGACTCGGCTACTTCGTTTTCAAAAGTGGGGGCAGTCGAGGCACCACTGGATGATTCCGCTGAACCAACAGTCCTGCCAGATCCGGCCGGCATGCCGGAGGGAAAGTAGTCCCGTGCCAGGTCCAATCCTTTCGCGGAGTGGTGATTCAACACCACGGAAAGCGACAATCCCACCCCCAATACGAAGAGCCACTCTGGCCAAGCATTTTTCATGAACCCTTTGATTTCCCCAAGCCAAACTCCAGCCTGACGACGCGAATGCCGTGGTTTTACTGGGTCAATTTACGGTAGGAACCGATCGGCACTTCAAAATCCTTGAACTGCTCATTGCTGGTTTTCAATGTCAATTTGGCGTCTTTCAGTTCATCCACGTTCAGTCCTTCGGGAAAGGTCAGGACCAGCCGGTGATGTTTCCCGTTGTTGAGTTGACTGGATTCCACCTTGACACCTTCCACCGACACCTTGATGTCGGAAACTTCAAGAGGAGTGTCCTCGTAGGTCAACACGGTGACAAACTTCTTCATCTCCTTGGCGAGCACCCCGTTCGGCATCATGATGCGGTTGGGCACTATCTGAACCGGAGCCATCACGTAGGCCGAGGCGGCAAAGGAATTGGATTTTGCTTCAGGTATATTCGTTTCAAACAACACGGTGGCCCGATTGGATCCATACACGAGAGGCGGGACGGTAGTCACTTCAATTTCGTATTCCTTACCCTCTTTGACGGTGTTCAAGGCCACTTTGAACCTGTCCCCACGTTCAACACGAAGATTGCTGATTTCCATCGGCGTTTCCACATGGCTTTCCACTTTGATTTTGACACTCTTGACTTCGTCCAGCTTTTTCAGCGCAGGAAAGGCTGCCACCACAGGATTGATGGTCACCGGGGTCCAGACCTGCCCCTTGATCTGAAGGAACGAGTTGGCGCGCTTGGGATCATTGCTGCTGACCGTTACCGATTTGGTGATGGGACCTTTGAATCGATCTGTGTTGAGTTTGATAGGGATGATGCCGGATTCGCCGGGCTTCACGGTCTTGGTCCATTCACCGGCTGTGGTGCACCCGCAACCCGGACGGACTTCACTGATGGTCAGAACCTGGTTTCCCTTGTTGAAAAATTTAAAGTCGTAGCGGATTTCCTCTCCCTGTTTGGTGGTGCCAAATTCATACACAGGAGTCTCGAATTCAATCACAGGAAAAGCCTCAACGCTGTTGTCCTGAGCCCTCAATCGGGTATCCATACCAAGCCCGGCCGCTAAAACGGTGAGAAACAGGATGAGAGACGCATTCAATGATTTCTGTTGTTTTTTCATAATTCCTA
>JAQCFT010000286.1 GCA_027619545.1 Verrucomicrobiota bacterium
CTTATGCGCAAATACTTTTGGCAATCAGTATAAAACACTCCCCAAAGGAATCCCCTGACGCAATGGAACTCACACCCTCATCTCCAAAATTCCTAATGGGACAGGACATTGAAAACCACCGACTTCCCAAAAGGAAAAACAAATGCAACATGATCACTGCAAGAGACGCGCCAGGGACGGCACGTTCTACCAGAGGGACTCCTTCAACATTCATTATTGCCCATCCATTATCAGCGTTCGAACAGAAAGCCCTGCCACGCGCCAATCCCCCGGCGCCTCAACACCAAGGTGAGGACGCGTATCCAACCTGAGGGGTTGTCCTCGTTTTAGCACTCCGAGGTCGCTTAGGATTCCTTGCTGATCTTTGGCGTCATTGTCAGCGTCGACACAATAGATGGCCAAAGGATGATGTTCACCTACTGTGTAATATCCACCACACCGTCCACCATCTCCAGCCACCAATGAAACAGATTCCACCAGGACATCGTGATCAAATCGAAATATCAACGCCTCACCATCATCAACTCTCATAGAACGGCCACCAAAGACCCCGAAACCATCCGCGTGCTTCGTGAAACCAAAAGTTCGGACCCATTCTCCTTGCCGCTCGAGCGCGATCGTCATGGTTAGTGTCTCCAAGCCATCCTTTTTGTCCAAAATAAACCGACCATTGGTACCTGGCGCCAATTGAACATTATTTCTCCAATCGTAATTAAAACGCTGCCCTAGCGATAGTGCCTCAAACCGATGTCCACCAAGATTGCGCAAGGTCGCTGCACGATCTGAGATCCATTGAACCAATCCAGCCAAATCAGAACGCTCAAGGAGGTTTTCATTTTCATACCTGTCTTCGGCCAGATTATAGAGCGCAAAGGGTTGGGCTTTCCCCTCGCGCAGCAACCGCGCGTCGAAAAAAAGCTTCCACTGCCCGTCCATCACTTTACCGTTTACAACGGGCGAATCGATACGAATGGCACATACTGCTGGATCGTCTTTGGCTTCTTTGTGATCGTTGAAAAACACTGGCGGATATTGAAATAACGACTCACCACGCATGGCAGGCAATACGTTAAAGCTGTCTTCAGCCCCCTTTTCACCCGCTGCCAGATCCGGCAATGAACTTCCCACCACAGCCGCTAAGGTGGCGAACATGTCTTGCAACGCAAACAAATCCGCACTTGTTTTACCTGAGGTTCTCATATCACCATCACCCACTCGCCCACGCTTCCAGGCAACGATGAAAGGCACACGATGTCCTCCTTCGAACACCGACGCCTTGTTGCTGCGAAAAGGACCGGTGGCTGTGTCGCTATTTTTTTCCGCTCCATTGTCACTGGTAAAGATGACCATCGTGTTATCAAGCAATTTGTGCCCAGGGTTTCTCGGATCTTCGGTCTCCTCCAACCAATCGATCAAACGCCCCAATGCCACATCATTTTCGTAGATAAAGTCATGACGCGTGTCCATTGGCAAACCAGACACCGTTCTCGCTGCGCCGGCGACAGGATTGCCGCTTATGTCTGTATCCGGCGTATAAGGGGCATGATTGGAATTGGATGGGTAATAAAGGAAAAAAGGTTGATCCTTTGAAGATTCACCAGAGATGTGGTTCGTTAAAAACTCCATGGCACTGTTGGAATGACGACTGCCTAGCTTCGACAATACATACGCATCAGGACTTTCTTCCATCAGGGATCGACCCTTTCCTGATGCGGCCATGACCTCACGACCATGAATGTGGCCCGGGCCGACGTTTTGATTGGGACCATTCCCCTTTCCTAGGGCATTCCCCGCATCCGGACCTGAAGTCCCGTGCGAACGTGAAGTAATCCGGACAAAATCAAATCCATGATCCAGCGGAGAATCATACAATGGCTTCGTCAGGTCAGCATCCTTCCATCCCTCCGCAGGCCTTCCATCCGATTGACGAAAGCGCAATCCCACATGCCATTTGCCGACGATTGCCGTCCCATACCCCGCCTCGTGCAACATCGTCGCAATGGTTGGCCGATCCCGTTCAATCATCGGGTCGCCCTGCGCGCCAAACAACACCCAGTGTTTCATCCTGCTTCTCCAGGAATATCTCCCGGTCAGCAAACTATATCGAGTGGTGGTACAACGCGACGATGGCGTATGCGCATCGGTGAACCGGACTCCCATGCGTGCCAGACGATCCATATTGGGTGTATGCACCTGGACGGAATCATCGTTTCCGGTGAAATCCTGATAAGCGCTGGTGTCCCCCATCCCCATGTCATCCGCCATCATGAGAATGATATTGGGTGGTGGGGTTTGGGCTGCATGGCCCCTGAAAGGTGCGTTTGGCCAGAACAAGCCCAAAACCAGCAAGGACAATGCGTTTAAGCTACCATGTTTCATGATGGGTTTTCTTTGGGAAATTAATCCAGGACTGGTCTGCGGAACCCATTTGGCATGGAGGAAGGTTTCAATCCCAGTTCAACATCATTCTTGTTTTACAGAGAGTCCAGATACTTCAATAATTCAATCACCTGCCGCTCGTTCAAACCGTCCAGCAAACCCTCGGGCATCATGGAATGGGTGGCGAGCTTTCGGGTGGCGATGGCATTTTTGTCGATACTGATGTTGTCCGTGAGTGTGCGCAGAACAACACCTGTTTCGCTTTCGCTGACAAACAAACCTGAAATCGTTTCCCCATCCATCCGTTCAATCTCGGTTACCTGATAATTCTGGCCGATGACGGCGTTGGGATCGATGATGTTTTCCAGGAAATAACGACTCCCGCTCGAACCAGCACCGTCCAGGTCCGGCCCTATAGCCGTCCCTTCACCGTTTACGCGATGGCACGTACTGCATAACAATTGAAAATGCTGCTTTCCTTCATTCGCACTGTAGGCCCATAAAGGTGCTTCGCTGAAGATATGCTGGAGGGCATCAATCTTCCCGGCTTTTTCTTCCGATGTTTGGGTAATAGTTCCCCAAATCTGGCCGATGCGATCATTCACCGACGGAGCGTTCAACTGCTGCAACTGGCGCAGATAAAACGCGGTCAGCAAATCCCGGTCCACTTCATCAGCAATCACGGCATCCAAAAGCGGAACAGCAAGACTCGTCCGGGCTGTCAGTGTATTGAAGGCAGCCACCTTATCCTTGCCTTCAAAACGCGGCAATCTTTCGAGCAACGCCGCAGCACTGTCCGGGTGATCGAATCGAGCCAGCAAATTGATGGCTTGTGTTTGGAATTCAGTTTCATCCAGCAATCCTATAAAAAGAGGCACGGATGATTCATCTCCTGATTTATTCAAGATCTCGAGTGCGTGCATGCGTTCTTCGAGGGGACGTCCCTTGTCGACGAGCATGTCCCGCATCTTGGGAAGTAATGTTCGATCCCCGAATAGGGCGGAAACTTTCTCAGCCGGCAGGCGCACCGCGTCGTCTGAACTTCGATACAATTTAGATGCCACACTGGCCCAACCACGCGGCATCGGCACTCGACTCTCGTTTCTCAATGCCAGATGAATCGCTCCCATCAAACGACCCCGATCCTCCGCACGCGAACGATCGAGGTGCGTAATGGCACGGTCCAGAGCCGCCCCTTTGAGCTTCGCGGCATACCAGACGATATAGTCCTTCAACACAGGAATCACCTGCCCTTCCTGTTCGATCCACTGAAACACACGATCCAGGTTGTTCGGCATTTTTTGGGCTACAGCAAACCAGATCATGGACGGCACATATCGATCGTGCGCGTCCTCCGTATGCCGGATCAAAACCTCAAGAAGATCCCAGGCAGGCTCCCCGGACAGACGCATGGCGGCAGAAGCCAGACGAAGGCGCACAAATGAAGAAGGATCACTTTGGGCCAGAAGGATCAATTGCCCCAATGGGGACAAAGGAGCTTGTTCCAGACTCGTCAACAACTCGACGGCACCCGCTCGAATATACTCCGACTCATCACCAAGGTAGGCATTCCAATCCCGATCGCCGATACCGCCACAAACATACAACGCCCACAAGGCCCGCAAACGACGATTCACATCCGAGTGCTCCAACGACATCGTGCGCAACACATCCAACGCCTCCTCGGCAATGACTCCTTTCTGTGCCCGCTCATGCAAGAGGCGACGCGCCGTACGGGCATACCACGCGTTTTGATGCAGTTGCATCCAGGCCAGATCACGATCCGATTTGTTACTGAGATTCACCAGAACCGGTTTGAAGGTGCGATCATACTGAACACGATAAACACGCCCGTTACTCCGATCCCATTGCTCGCTGTTTGGATTGTGACAATGCTGGGTGTCATACCAATCATTGATATAAACCGCCCCGTCCGGACCATACTTCAAATCAATGGCAATATAACGTGGATCGGAACAAAAAAGAAAATCCTGACCGGCATGCACGGTGTTGTAAGCGGAACCATCACGCACATTCACCTGCACATTCATTTGGTGACCATGAAGATTGTGAGTGTAAAGACGATCCCGATACTCGCTTGGCCAATTGTCCCCCTGATACAGCATGGTACCAATGTGGGAATGTCCCCCGTAAACCCGACGTGTTCCACTTGCCCCAGCTCCACCTTCTCCATGACCATAACGCGCCGAAGCCAGCAGGAAATTTCTGAAGTGACTCAGTTCTTCGGGCGGATAGGGCTCGATGTAGTCGGGGTAATGCGCATTGGCCTGATTCCAGTAATGCCCGCCACGCACCACGTGAGTGGTTAATCCTTTCCCCCAATAACTGCGGCAATGCGTCATGAACCATTGCCCGTGGTAATCGTAATCCAATCCCCACTGATTGCTCCCTCCGTGAGCATACACTTCGAAACGATGATGCACTGGATGATACCGCCACACTCCGGCCCGCATCTCCGTTCGTTCCTCAACCGGAGCACCGGGTTTGCCGATTTGAGAATAATTAAACACCCCCTGATTGCCATACAACCAACCATCCGGCCCCCAAATGAAACTGTTCAACGTTTCGTGTGTGTCCTGAAACCCAAAACCATCCAATAACACCTGAGCCGGCCCATCCGGTTTGTCATCCTGATCCGCATCAGGAATGAACAACAACTGCGGCGCCGCGCCGATCCAGACACCGCCATACCCCACTTCGATGCCACTAACCAGATTCAAACCTTCTGTGAAAACCGTACGCTTCTCAAACGAACCATCCCCATCATAATCCTCCAGAATCACCACTCGATCCTTACCTTCACCCTTAGGGCGTTTGGCCGGATAACTCAGCGCCTCCACCACCCACAAACGCCCCAATTCATCAAAGGTGAAGGCGATTGGTTGAACAATGTCAGGTTCGGCCGCGACCAACTCGGCTTTAAAACCTTCGGGTAGATAAATTTGATTGATTGTGGCGGCCCTCTCTCCGCTGCTGTTGGACGCATCAACGGGATTCGACCGAAGATGCTTGAGGATATCGACCTCATCCAAACGCGCCGGACGCAACTCAGCGGCCCTGGACTGCCAAGACATCCAACACAGGACAAAAATAAACAAACGAAGAATCATGCCCCTTATTAAAACAGAGCGCGCAGCTTGTCAAAGGAAGGAGGAATGGAAAGTATCGCCCGGAACTTCTAACCATGGACAGGATTTTCCGGATTAGATGAAACAAGTAGCCGCGCTTACCAAAGCGTGGCCCACCAACATTCCCGGATTCCCTGAGCATTTTCCCTTTTTAGACAGGATGAACAGGATTCACCGGATAAGATGAAACAAGTAGCCGCGCTTGCCAAAGCGTGGCACACCAACCTTCCCGGATTCCCTGAGCATTTTCCTTTTTTAGACACGATGAACAGGATTCACCGGATATCCTTTTTGGGTAAAAGCAAACCCTTTTTGATTTTGACACAAGGTAAACGAAATCCGTATGATCAGCCCACAGTCAAGGAAACAAACCACCTTGGCCGAACCTTTTTGGATGGGGTCATAGCTCAGTTGGTAGAGCGTCTCGTTCGCAATGAGAAGGTCTGGGGTTCGACTCCCCATGGCTCCACCAAATCCCCCCGTTTTCCGCCCATTTAAACCACTTTTTAGCAGGTTGTTAGATAGGCTAAAGGCGGCAGATTAGGCTTGCTACTAAAATATGAGATGCCGGGCAATTTAGTGAAGTTCCAGGCAAGGAAACCAAATAAATGCCAAATTTTTTGGGTAGAACGTGACGTCCTCGACGCGCCAAAACAAGATTTGAGTAAAGCCCTGAATTATCTTGGACGACTTGGGCGAACCCGTGGCCTTATTGCTGTGGCGATTTCTGCTTCATTACTGCCGAACGTGACGCTTTGAATCCCCAAAAACAACATACCGGAAAAGGTGGCAGATTATTACTTAGTCACGTTTTAAGGGCCGCCCCTCACGACAACATCACTCTTCTCTGCTTGAAAAGGTTGGCATTAATCAA
>JAQCFT010000287.1 GCA_027619545.1 Verrucomicrobiota bacterium
CCTTTCCGGCGCCGCCCTGAAAAAGGGTTCCGAGCTTCGCGGCGACATCAGCATGGACCAGGTGCTGGCCAATCATATCGGGCTGCAAACAGTTCAACCGAGCATGGTACTGGGTTGTGAACAGCCGGTGACCGGATACCACGAAACCAATTTTTCCATGGCTTACGGTTCACACATTTCATGGCAAAACGAATCCTCGCCCGTGCCCATGGAAGTCTATCCATCACTGGCTTTCGACAGCCTGTACGAAAACAAGGGGAACATGCGCAACCTGAGCATCCTGGATCGTGTGATGGAGCAGGCAGGCGATTTGAGTCGCCAGGTCAGCAGCGCCGACAAGGCCAAATTGGACGAATACCTGACCAGTGTGCGAGAAGTGGAAAAACGCATTGAATCACTACGACAGCTCAAGGACAAAGCCGATGACGTGGTGCTGGATAAACCGGCCAAACTGTTCACCATGGAACGACCGGAGAACGGTTTGCCCGAAGACATCCGGGAACACATGCGCCTGATGTGCGACATCATTGCGTTGGCATTTCAAACCGACAAAACCCGCGTGGCGACCCTGTTGTTGTGTCGGGATATTTCCGGTTTGTTTTACCCGTTTCTGGATGCCCGCAATGCACATCACTCCGCATCCCACCATGACGAGTCTGATGAGTTCGAACGCATCACCCGCTATTACGTCAGCCAGATGGCTCACCTTGCCCGGCGCCTTGACGCCATGCCGGAAGGGGAGGGGACGGTGTTGGATCATTCCTGCCTGATTTGGATTTCCAATATGTGGTCCGGCAGTAAACACGACTCCACCAAAGTGCCTTTGCTGACCCTGGGCGGTCTGGATGGTACGTTGGAAACAGGACGTGTCCTCAACTACCTGGACAAATCAGACGAAGACCGCAAGCTTTGCAGTTTCTACCTCTCCATCATGGATCGCATGGACGTCAAACTCGAGCATTTCGGAGATTCCGACACGCGATTGGCTGGTATCTAGGTTGTGTTCGCAGCTACTCAATCTCAAGGTTGTAGGATAGTGTGACGGCGCCGTTTGCGATCAGTAATTGATCGTGCGGTTTCTTGCCACGACTTCCCAGGTTGAGGTGGCCTGATGGTTCTCGACGACATGGAGTTGCTGGTGCAGCGCCACGGTAGGGCAGACATGCCAGGGGACTCCATACAGGATGGATCCGACTTTGAGTCTAGAGGCTTGTGGGGAGGAGACCACGAGATGTTCTTCGCTGTGGGACACAAATGACCCTGCTTCAAGATTGAAGAAGGCGATGCGCGGAGGTGACATTTCCGAGGCGATAGCCTTGTGGCCCAGATCCAGACAAAGAGTGTTCGGAGTGGGCTTGGATATCACTCGACACATCACAACCAGCGCCCAGAGAAAATCAAGATCCTTGAAATGATGGGCATAGCCGGCATCCCACAAAACACATGTGCCGGGGCTGCAGATCAGATCACTGGTCGCCGCATGCATGGGAAAGGTTGGTGTGCCTCCCGCTATGATACGAGGGGGTGTCCCTGTATGTTGCTTTACTTGATCTGCAAATGCGCGCAGTGAGCGGTGCCAGTCATCACAAGCTTCTTGACGTTCTTTGATATCGGGTTGATGCAAGTGTCCGTCGTAGGCGTGAAGACCGTTGAAGTTGAGGCCTTCCGCAGATTGGATGGAGTCCACAAGTTCCAAAGCTGCCGGTCCGGGAGTTATGCCCGTTCGGTTCATCCCCACATTCAGGTCCAGATAAAGATTAAACGCTGCCTGTTGATCCCCGGCCAATTGTCCGAGCATTTGCAGGGATTCCAGACAATCCACCACAGTCGAAAGGGATCGATCCGGATAGGCTTTAGCCAGTGTGATCCATCGTTCCGCGACAGGCTTTGAGGGTTGGACAGCCAGGAGAACGGATAGGGCACCAGCTTTGAGTGCTGTTTCCCCTTCGGCAATCGTGGCGCATTTGAACTGGGTGATCCCTTCGTTCACCATCATGCGGATCAATGCTTCCGTTTTGATTGTCTTGACGTGCGGGCACAGGCGCGCGGGGTCGTTGTCGACCCTTTGCAGCATGCGTTTGATATTGTTTCGGACCCGGTCCGGATAGACCAGAAGTGCCGGAGAACTCAGTTCGTCCGCATTCTGAATACTGAACCAATCGGTTGAAGGATCTTCCATGGGCGTATTGGTTCGGCTGAGAGGTTGGGGGCTATTCCGGTTTTAATTCGAAAATGGCCTCGATTTCCACGGTGATGTTACCGGGCAGTGATCCCATGCCGACAGCGCTGCGTGCGCCGATGCCATTGTCGCTGCCGAAAACTTCCGCGAAGAGTTCGCTGCATCCGTTGATTACATAGGGGTGCTCTCCGAAATCAGGTGTGGAGTTCACCATGCCGAGAAGTTTGATCACTCGGGCGATACGGTCGAGGCTGCCAATTTGGCTCTTCAGGGTGGACAACATGGTTAATCCCACTTGACGGGCGGCGAGTTTGCCCTGTTCTTTGTCCACGTCCGCTCCAACCCTGCCAGTCAAAAGCGATCCATCCTGCGTGACAGGGCCTTGTCCAGAAACAAAGGCAAGGCTTCCCTGCAGGACGACCGGTTTGTATACGCCTGCCGGTGCTGGGGCAGGAGGAAGGGTGAGATTCAGTTTTGTAATGTTTGCTTCTGCGCTCATATGGAATGCGTTGTATCAGTCAGGAAGCATCCAAACATGATTGAACGGCTTCCGCAAGCTTCCTCCGCAGTTCAGGGAGTAACTTGTTCCAAGTTGTTTCTTACTTGATCGGCCAAACGCCATCGATGATCGGTTTCCCGTTGAAGACCATGGGGTCAAGTCGGACGTGTTTGAACCGGTTTTGATTGATGACGTATACCAAATGCAAATGACCGTTGAGGGATTGGATGATGGACGGGTTTTCAATTCGGGTGGATGGAGACTGGTCCAGCACACTGACGGCTTCCCAGTTTTTACCATCCTTGCTGACCGCCAGATTGATCCTGTCGGTAAACCGGGAGCTGTGGTTGTAAACGAGGACAAATCTTCCATCATGAATTTTGATCACGTCAAAGGCGCTGTTGGGGTTGGGAAGGGGGCCGCGTTTCATATTCGTCCAGGTCTTGGTGCCGTTGTGGGTCCAGAGTTCTGTCATATATCCTTGTTTGGATCGGCACAACACCTGGATATGGTCGGCATCATGCATCAGGATGACGGGATCGGTGGCTCGATATTCTGTTGGAGAATTCAGAGGTTTGGATTTGCGCCAACCCCAGTTTTCCCTGAAGGGGGTGGCAAATTCCATTTGGATCTGCCAGCCTGCGACGGCCAGACTCGAGGGGCAAAGAAACTTGCCGTTGGGCAATTCGACTGATTTGTTTTTGACAGGGCCGTGGTAGCCATTGGGTAAATCCTGCGCAGGGGTCCATGAATGACCGCCGTCATAGGAAAACTTCATCCGTCCTTCCCAGGAAGCGCGACTTGAGCCAACTTGGTAAAACAAGGCCAGTTGACGTTCCGGGCCCTGGACCAGAACAGGATTCCAGCAGGCTTCCTGGATACCTGACCCTTCGCGTTCGAAGGCGGCAACTTCTTTGGGGGTGGTCCAGGCATGACCGCTCCAATGTGCACGATAGAGTTTGACATCTGAATAACCTTCCCGCGTGCCACTCGCCCAGACCATCAAAAGTCCCTCGGATGTTTCGATGATGTTGGGGGTGTCACTGTAGGCAAAGGGCAGATCCAGAACGCGTGAACTGATGGTTGCTCCTTGAACCGGCTGGGAGGCCGCCAGGAAAAGCATCAGCCAGCCGTACGTCATTACTTTTTTTACAACATGAAACATCATCAGGTCATGTATATAGCTTTGCCCACAGCGTTTCAATGACAGACTGGGGTTGCTGTCTTAAAAATCCTTCCATGCAGCCATATTGCTTTCCCTTCAACCTATATTGTTCTTTTGCGTTTTCGGATTCATCCTTGCGCTTGTGGGATGTCGTTTTGCCGGCTAAGATGTGCGGGATTCCTATGAAAACTACCAAGTCCAATAAACCGGCGGCACGCGTGACGCGGCGCACTTTTCTTCGAAATGGGGCCATTGTGACCACACTGATGGCCGCTCCTTCCTTCTCAACTCGTGCGCAAACCAACAAGAACAGCAGGCTTCAGATCTTCCAGATCGGCGTAGGCGGCATTGGTGGCTTGCAGCGCAATGGACTCAAGAACCACGAGCGGTCCAAGTTCGTCGGATTCTGTGATGTGGACAGTGACGTCATGAACAAGGTGGCTGATGAGCATGGAGCCTGGAAGGTTTCGGATTATCGTCAAGCCTTTGCCGATCGCTCCGATCAGTTCGATGCCGTGATCGTGGATACGCCGGATTTCCATCACGCGCCCATGATGATGACTGCCATTAAGCACGGGAAACATATTTTTGGTCAAAAACCGCTCGTTCACCAGCTGGATGAGCTGCGCATGATCCGCGAAGGATTGGCCGCCCGCCCTGATCTGGTAACCCAGATGGGCAACCAGCGCGCTTGCCACGAAGGTCGCATGCAGTCTGTTGAACTCTTGAAACGCAACCAACTGGGACGTCCGGTGGAAGCCTATGTCTGGACCGGTGGTGTTTCACGTGGACATTACTTCCCGGATCCTTGGAGCGATCTGCCTGCCGCCAAGCCGGTTCCGTCGAATCTGAACTGGGACCTGTGGCGTGGGCCGATCACTCGAGATATCGGGTACAGCGATGATTTGGCACCGCGTCGTTGGCGGGGGTTCTGGGAAACCGGAGGTGGTCAACTGGCGGATTGGGGATGTCATTTGCTGGATCTTTTGTTTTTTGCCTATGATCTGCCTTCGCCTGAGTCCGTGTTGACCCACACGCCACGTCCGTCAAACGATGGTCATACGTCCCACAATCAGAGCACGATTACCTTCCCGGGAGGCAGTAACTTTGCTCGTGAGAAGTTTGTGGTGCACTACAATGACACAGGATTACTACCATCATTTTCAGCCCTTGGCTTGCCTCCAATGAAGGTGGGAGCCAATCGTACCATGGTTGTTTGTGAAGAAGGAACGCTTCTTCTGGAAGCCAATGGAGGCATCACGATCTTCCGCAAGGGCAAAGTGGTTGAAAACGAACCCCTCGCGAGAGTGGAACCACGTCATCACTGGGAAGACTGGGCAGATAACTGTCTGGGAGCCAAAAAGTTTATTTGGACGCCTTTCCAAATCGGCGTGCGCATCACCGAACCCGCTCTTCTCGCGGTCAAGGCTACCCGATTCCCAGGTCAAGAACTGCTGTGGGACGCCAAAACACATACTTTCACCAACCACGAAGAAGCCAATAAGCAAATTCTGTCCCGCAGTTACCGCGACGGATTCGCACCTCCTTCGGTGGGTTGATCTAATTTGGCTCAATTCGTCATAAAACGGCGCTGCCTGGCTTAGTCCGGTAGTGCCGTTTTTGCTTCGAAATTCCGCTGTTTTACCTTCTCCACTATCTGCATCCGAAGCCAGTGGTGTGATTGACGCTTACCGAAATCATCCCTGTTGGCGATTGATTGGTTTTCCTCTTGAAAGTCGTACTTTACATGATCGGATGTGGGAGTTTTCCTAGCAAAAATCCTTTGCATTTCGACGATTATATGATGTCCGGACGGCACTTACCATGATTGATCAAGGAGTCACCGAACTGGCCACTGCTAATGTGAAGGACTTTCAACAATTGGGATTCCGACGCGTTTGGAATCCTCTTAAAGAAGCATAGTTATTCTTCTAAAAATCTCCTTTTCAATGTCATTTCTGAAGCTAACATTCACACAGTCAGGCTGCACATTATGAAAGATCCAAATAAAGATGCCTCGGTATCAAAAAGATCGATGGGCCGCTTCCGCTGGATGCGTGCTTTTACCTTGATTGAACTTCTGGTCGTTATTGCGATCATTGCCATTTTGGCGGGGATGCTTCTGCCAGCTTTGGGGCGGGCCAAGGACAAGGCCCAACTGACACTTGATTTAAACAACGTCAAACAGGTGCTCTTGGCGAGTCATATGTATGCCGGTGACAACGAGGATTATCTGGCACACCCGTCCTGGGGAGGCAATCTGAGTGGTCCCGAAAACTGGTTGTATGCAACTGAGAACAAAGGACGTTTGCCGGGACGCCCCAACACACCCGGATCGGCGGCGGGCAAGGATGTCGACTCGCCTGAGTTTGAAAACCAGTTGGCTTTTTTCAGGATCAGTCAGTTAGGGAATTATATTGCTGGTTTTACTGCCCCGTGGTGTCCCAAGGATATATCCACACGAAGCAGAGGCCCCTTGAAGGACCTGTGGCTCGCTCGTCCCGTCAAGCTCACTTCGTATTGTTGGAACGGTACGATCGGTGGGT
>JAQCFT010000288.1 GCA_027619545.1 Verrucomicrobiota bacterium
TCGCTTCCATGTTGTTGGGAACCTTCATCGGGGATGCGCATGCGATGCCTGCCCATTGGTATTATGATCGCAATGCTCTGCGGCAGGATTATGGATGGATAACTGATTTCCTCGCACCTCGAAATCCCCATCCAGACAGCATTCTTTGGCGCAGTCATTACAAGCCTCTGAATGCAAAGGGAGACATCCTTCACCAGGAATCAGTTTACTGGGGAAAAAGAGGGATACACTACCATCAACACCTCGAACCAGGAGAAAACACCCTCAGTCTTCAATTGGCTTGTCTTTTACTGGAAACCTTGAAGCAGTCAGGAAAATATGACGCGGATGCATACCTGATGCGCTACCGAGATTACATGCTCACACCAGGTAATCATCCTGATACTTACATAGAAGAATGTCATCGTCAGTTTTTTACCAATTACGCGAGAGGTAAGAAATTAAGGTCCTGTGGTGGACCCGATAATCACATCGGAGGTCTCGCTTCCGCAGCTATTTTGCTGGTTGGAGGGAATCAGGATCTTGAAACCGCCAGAGCTGTCGTGAAAGAACACATCAGGTTGACACATCATCATGCTTATTTGGATCGTGCGGCGGATTCATACATCCAAATATTGTGGCATGTGCTGAACGGACAAGACTTGAGAAATGCCATAGAAGCGCATGCCAAAGAATTTTTTTCAAAACGAAAAGCTCAAACTTGGGAAGCTACTGAGGATGGAGAGGTAGTTGATCATCATTTCAGTTCAGCTTGTTACATCGATAAAGCCTTTCCAGCTTCTTTGTATTTGGCATGGAAATACGCCGACTCTTTTCGCGAAGGCATCATCGCAAACACAAACATAGGCGGCGATAATTGCCACCGTGGAGCAGTAGTAGGAGCCCTCTTGGGAGCAGCTGCAGGTTTGAACAAGATTCCTGAGCAGTGGATAAATCGCCTTAAATTGAGCCCACGCCTGACAGATCTTCAGGGCCAGAAACGATACTCCAGCACATGAAGCGAACGCTCTGCTGGAAGGTTGCTAAAAAAATAGGGAAACTGTCGCCTATCATTTTCAGAACCATCTTGGAAACAACTCAAATGCAATCGAATCATTCTAACAATGTAAAGCCGACCAGCTTTTTGCCCGAGGATCGAAAAGCGGCTGCGTTCCCCCCAACTTATCCCACCGCAAGATTGTTATCAGGTATTTCAGCAGTGGGGGTAATGAACCTCCTTTGCCTAGCCCTGTTAGCCACGGGGGTCTTCCACACTTTGATCCCAATGGTCTCCGACAACGCATTGACAGATTTTCTTGTTGTTTTGGCCTTCGTTCTTGCATATGCGATGATCATGTCGCCCTTGGATTTTATCACCGGTCATTGGATTCCCGGGCAATATGGCCGTCCAGTCACCCTGAAACTAAGAACCTATTTGAAGGGAAGCCTCCTGCACTGCCTCGTGCTGGGTAGTTCCATTTTAATTTTGCATGGAGCCGGTCAAATTGGAGGACTGTCCTTAGCTGCCCTGTTGCTGATCTTAATCTTCATCTTTGCGATTCGTTTTCAACTGCATACCGCAATTTGTGTCGGAGTCCTCCAGAAGATGGATGGTCCTTGTCATATTCTTCCAGACTTGGAGGCGATTTGGGTTGAAAGCAAAGATCCCTGTTTTTCGGGAGGCATTGTGGGATTGCCGGGACGAGAGCAAATCATCTTGCCGTCCAAATGGTATCATGCTTATGGTGCCGACTTCATGAGGTATCTTCACATGCGTCGCCAAAAGGCCACACACTCAGGTTGGCGCAGTCGAGGGATGATATTTGCTGGTGCTTGGGTGTTGATGAGTTTCCTCCTTTCGGCTTACTTGGTTGGCTTTCCAGAGGGCGGGCTGATTTCCACATTGCATCTCAGTTTACTATCGTCTGTCTTTCATTTCCTGGGGCTCCTAATACTTCCCACACCCAGCCGACGTGCGACATTGGCCATCGATCACTGGATGCAACAAAGCATCGGCTCTGAACATGCTTTTAAAGATTGGATTCAGAAATTTTCCAACATGACAGATGGAGAGGTTCAGCGTGGTCGATGGATTGAAAGAATTTTCCATCCTATCCCAGCAGTGCAAAACCGACTTCATCAATACCGATCAACTCATTTGATCGGGTGGAATTCAAATCGAATGATGCTTTACTTTTCGATTTTTTCAGGAGGTCTCATGTCTCGAGCGGTTCACTGTAACATCGGCAAGCCCGAACTGTGGATAATGGCACCAGCTGATTAACCTCCATTCTGAGAAATACCTCTTTTCATCCATTTTGTCTCAGCTTTTGGTTATCATGCCTGCCAACCTCAAACATTCCCACTAACTCGATCTTACTCTATCATTCCTGCCAGCATGTATCTTCTATCTGCATCTCACGCCGTACCTGAACGATCTTACACACAGGGGGATTGCTTGAAGGCATTTCAAGCGTCCACTCACTACGATCAACTATCGCGCAGTTCACAGACGCTTCTGAAAAAAGTCCTTGCGGCAGACAATGGTATACGTACTCGTAGACTAGCCCTCTCATCCATCGAGGATGCCTTTGTTTTGAATCCGGATGTCCTTCACCAAAGATTTGTGCAATACGCTCCCAGGCTTGCCTCCGATTCGATTCTAAAAGCCATTGAGCAAGCTGGACTGCATACGGGTGATATAGATGGTTTGATCGTGAGTACTTGCACCGGATATTTGTGTCCAGGGCTGACCAGTTACATCAGTGAAAGGACCGGTATCAGGCGAAACGCCATTATGCTTGATCTGGTCGGTCACGGATGTGGTGCTGCCATACCTAACCTACGAACGGCGCATGCTCTGATCAAATCAGGACAGGCAGCCAAAGTTGTTTCGGTTTGTGTTGAAGTCTGTAGTGCCGCATTCTACATAGACAATGATCCAGGTGTACTGATAAGTGCCTGCTTGTTCGGGGATGGGGCAGGGGCGGTTGTTTGTTCTGATGCCCCCGCGGGAGATCGGCGTCTTGTGGAGTGGGTTGATGCCTCCTCATTCCTCAGAACAGAGAAACGTGACAGTTTACGATTTGAGCATCGAAATGGAATGTTAAGAAACATTCTTTCTTCGGAGACTCCAGTTATTGCTGCTGAAAGTGCACAATATGATCTCGAGCACATGTTGGAAAAAGCAGGTCTGGAAAAGGGAATGATACAGGCTTGGATCACTCATGCAGGCGGTAAACGTGTGCTGGAAGCCTTGACGGATCGAATGGGCTTGAAGGATGCCGATCTTTCAATAAGCCGGACATTGCTGAGAGACTATGGCAATATCAGCAGTCCATTTGTGCTCCTTGCGCTGGAGCATCACCTTCAACTTCCTTCCCCCTCCGGTTTCTGGTGGATGAATTCATTTGGGGCGGGATTCAGCAGCCATGGTATCTTACTCAAAGCATATTAAACCATTTTTCAGTCCGTTACCTCGAAAGGTAGAGCCTGAAATACTCGATGAATTATCGCCACTGGATGAAGGTGCGAAACAATCGCGCAAGGATCTGGTATTGATCAATAAGATAATGGGGCATGCCCGATTGTTGAGCAATGCACTCTCCGAAGTAATGCAAAAGCGAGGTCCCATTCGAATTGCCGAAATGGGTGCGGGTGATGGAATTCTCGCAACAAGAATTTTCAAAACGTTTGGGCAAGTAAATGCCGGGAGCACACTGCATTTCATAGATCGTAGCCAGACACTTGCGAAGGAAGCAAGACAGCCGCTCGAGCGACAAGGGTGGCAAGTGGTCGAACATGTGCGAGATTTTCAAGATTGGCTTGATGAATCCACGGATTTGTTGGATGCCTGCTATGCGAATCTTTTTTTACATCATTTTGATGATGCATCATTAAAGCACTTGATGCATCCACTTATGCGTCGGACTCGCCAGTTTGTGTGTTGTGAACCGCGTCGTCATCGTATGGGATTACTCGGTGCGGCCGGTTTACGGCTGCTTGGTTGTCATGACGTGACTCTGCATGACGCTTATGTGAGTGTGAAAGCCGGATTTCGAGCAACCGAATTGTCCTCCATTTGGAATTCCGGGGCCAAAGAACAATGGATACTTTCCGAACGTTCTTCCGGCTTATTCTCTCACTTTTTTAAAGCCAGTGCTCCATGAAATGTCGCAAAATCCACATCATTGGAGGTGGGGTCAGTGGTTTGGCACTTGGGATCAAGCTTCAGCAAATAGGAGTTGATTCACTCATATCGGAGGCTGGAACGTATCCTCGGCATCGTGTCTGTGGCGAGTTCCTCAGCGGTAAGGGAATTCAGTTACTTCACCTCCTTGGCTTATACGACCCATTCATGACGGAAGGGGCAGTCCTCGCACACACGATTAAATGTTATACAAGCGAATCAGAATCTCCAATCTTGCCTCTTAATGAGCCTGCTCTATGCCTTTCCCGATACTCAATGGACGAGATAATGGCATCTCGTTATCGAGCGCTTGGCGGTGAGTTGAAACTCAAGCAAAGATGCCCCATGCGACTACATACCAGAGAAACGGGCACTGTTTTTGCAACGGGTAGACTTCCAAACTTGAAACGTGAAACGGCACTTCTCGGATATAAATGGCACGTCGAAAACTTAACACTTGAAGCGGACTTGGAGATGCATTTCACACCTCTAGGTTACGTTGGTCTATGTCGTGTGGAGCATAACAAGGTCAACATCTGTGGGTTAACGAAAGTTAAAGGCACGTCGATGAACATCAAGAAGGAGTGGAGACATTTCTTGAACCAAAACCTTCATCATAGAAGGCGAGAAGCTGTCATGAACTCAGAAATTGTTACGACCAGTGTTTGCTTCACTTCAGGCTTGAGTTATCCCATCACCACTCCGCGCATTGCTGACGGAGCTATACAAATTGGAGATCTGGGCGCCTGCATACCTCCCTTAACGGGCAACGGCATGTCTATGGCTATGGAGTCGGCTATGATGAGTGCACAGATTCTCAAAAGCTATCATGAGGGAAGCACTAATTGGCAGAATGCCGTTTTCACTATCCAAAGACAATCCCAGAAACATTTTCGAAGACGACTTATTTGTGCCAACCCGATGCATCATTTACTCATGTCAAGCCGTCTGCATGGTTTGCGTAGGTGGTTGGTGGAACATTTGCCTTATTACCATCAACCTCTATTCTCACTAACACGCTAACGCGCCTTGGTAATCGACATTGAACTGGCGGATAACTGATAGCGGAAAATTTCCGGTGCTTCCGTCATCAACTGTTAATTTGGGGAACGTTGCCCGAGAATCCTGGTCCACTTTTAGGTTTTGATTCCGTTTGCCCCAACCTGAGGATGGCGAAAAGTAAGGTAAATACATCACGGAATGAAAATCGCCTTTTGCCAGAACTGCCATGGCTGGTGTGCGTATAGCGTAAGCGGTGTACCGGAGTCCCCCTGAATGATACTGTCAATTCAGATGGGATTGTTTAATTTGGAGGGTTCGCTTACCGGTTTGTGGTCAAGCGGCTCTGGATGTGGCTTTCAGCAGCCCGTTTCGGACGGCCCATTTCATTGGTGTCCATTCACCAATTTCCTGATTTGTCAGGGTGGGCAAATGCTCGAGAACATCACGAAGGTAGGCTGATGGTTCAACGTCGATCATCCGGCAACTTTGAACCAGGGTGTATACAACGGCTGAGCAGTGTCCCGAGTCTTTGCTCCCCATGAACAACCAATTCTTTTTCCCGATAGCCGTTGGGCGAATGGCATTTTCCACCAAATTATTGTCCAACTCAACTTCCCCAGCATCCAAGACTCGTTCTAATGATTCACGTTGATTGAGGGCATAATTCAGCGCTTTACCCAGGTTGCTTTTGGGTAAGATTCTTGAACTGAGATTTTCAAATGCTTTAAAGAGACGTTGGCAGACCAATTTATGATGGCTGGTTCGCATGGAATGCCGGAGGTTTGGTCCTGCTCTTGATGTTCGAAGTTGATCTTCCCACTGGTAAAGCTGCTGGATATGTCTCAAAATCCAACCGACTATCCGAGGGTGTTGTTCCTGGGATTCGTAAAATTTCCTTCTCATGTGAGCCCAGCATCCATGCAGTTTGGCTGACGGATTGTCGGAAGCAAATCGTTGATAGGCCGAGTAGCCGTCACATTGCAGTTTTCCTGAAAAACTATTTCCCAAGATCGATTGCAGACAAGTGGCTGCGCGACTGGAATGCCAGTCATAAACCACTTGCACACCCGGTTGAAGATAGGTCCACAAATAACCTTTGGCGCTACCTCCATTTGCATCCCGATCCAGGTAGGTCACCGGGGTTTCATCAACCTGCAAGTAGCTTGATCGGGCCATCTGCTGAGACATGATCTTGTGGATGCCCTCCAACCAA
>JAQCFT010000289.1 GCA_027619545.1 Verrucomicrobiota bacterium
GGAGAAGCGCTGGAGAAGCATCTGGGACAATACACCTATCAAAACGATAATCCCTTTGCCGCGTTGAACACGGCTTTTTTCCAGGATGGCCTTTACATTCATCTGCCGAAAAACTGCCAGCTCGACATCCCCTTACACATCCTGAACCTGGCCGGCGCTGATGGATCGGGATCCACTTCGTTTGCGCGTTTTTTCGTGCATGCGGAAGCATTTTCCAAGTGCACGATTCTGGAAACGTATCAGGCTCTGAACGATGCCGTTTATTTGTCCGCTCCCACTTCGGAATTTCTGGTGGACGATGAGGCTTTTGTCGAACATATCAAGGTGCAGGACGAATCCGAGGAAGCGTTTCATGTTGCCAGCATCTACGCCAACATTGGTCGCGCCGCACATTTTCATTCCCATTACCTGACCCTGGGGGGACGCATCAGCCGCAACAACATCCGAACCAAACTGGATGGTGAAGGACTCGAAGCGGTGCTGAATGGCTTATACCTTTCTGATGGCGATCAATTGTCGGATCATCACATGATCGTGGATCACGCGAAACCCCATTGCGACAGTCACGAATACTTCAACGGGATTCTGGATGACCGGGCCCGAGGGGTGTTTCATGGTCGAATCCTGGTGCAACAAATCGCGCAGAAAACAGACGCCAAACAAACAAACAAGAACCTGCTGCTTTCGGACGACGCCACGGCGGACACCAAGCCGCAGCTGGAAATCTACGCGGACGACGTCAAATGCACCCACGGAGCCACCATCGGCCAGTTGGACGACGAAGCCATTTATTACCTGCGGACCCGAGGGGTGCCCAAATCAGTTGCCCAACGCATGCTCGTTCACGCCTTTGCCGGAGAGATCATCGACCGCATCGGTCATGATGAACTCCGCGAAGAATTGGATGAACTGGTCTGGCAGCACCTGGAAGATTTCACGCACTTTCAATCCGAATCGAACGACTGACCCAACCCATCACTCATTATGCATAGCCAGGAAACCATTGAATTGACCCGGGACGTCGAGGCAGCCATCGTACCGGCCGGAGACACCGTAACGCTTCTGAAAGGCGCCACTGCCTACCTCACGCAGGACCTCGGGGGTGCATTCACCGTGGTGGTCAACGGAAACATGTTTCGCATTCAAGGCAAAGATGCGGACGCACTCGGCAAGGAAGTGGCCGACACGCGCATACGGTCTGCTGCCGAAGGTGAAGAAGTCACCCCGGAGGCGGTCGAGACTCAGGTCTGGGAACAGATGAAAACCTGTTTTGATCCGGAAATACCGGTCAATATCGTTGATCTGGGACTGATCTATGATTGCGCGGTAACCCCCATTGATGGAGGCAACGATTTCAAAGTGCATGTCAAAATGACCCTGACCGCCCCCGGTTGCGGCATGGGGCCGATGATCCAGCAGGACGTGCAGAACAAAGTCATGTGCATCGAAGATGTCGCGGAAGCGGATGTGGAACTCGTCTGGGAACCTCAGTGGAATCAGGGCATGATGACCGAAGCCGCGAAGTTGCAACTGGGTTTGATGTAATACAACAGCGTGGAATCCACCTTGAACACAAACACGACAGACGCGTTGAGCCTGCGTACTCGAAAGGATTTCCCAATCCTTGATCAGGAAATCAACGGGCACCCCCTGATCTACTTCGACAACGCAGCAACCAGCCAGAAACCGGTTCAGGTTCTGGACGCGGTGCGTCGCTACTACGAGCACGACAACGCCAACGTACACCGGGGCATCCATGAGCTGAGCAATCGCGCAACCTTGGCTTACGAATCGGCCCGGGAACGAACAGCTCAATTCCTTAACGCGCGCAGTTCCAAAGAAATCGTTTTCACGCGCGGCACCACGGAAGCGGTCAACCTGGTCGCCTCCTGCCTCGGACAATCATTGAAATCCGGGGATAAGATTCTCATCACCGAAATGGAACACCACAGCAACATGGTGCCCTGGCAATTGATCGCACAACGGACAGGGGCGGAGTTGCTTTATCTTCCGGTGAAGGACACATTCGGAGAACTTGATCTGGATCAACTGGACAACTTGCTGACACCCGATGTCAGAATCTTCAGCTTCGTTCACATTTCCAACAGCCTGGGAACCATCAATCCCGCCAAGGTTCTGTGCGCCAAAGCCAGATCCGTCGGAGCATTAAGCTTTGTCGATGGCGCTCAGAGCGGCGGACATTATCCGGTGGACCTGCAGGATATCGACTGTGATTTCTACGCTCTGTCGGGTCACAAGATAGGCGGACCGACCGGTATCGGAGCACTGTATGCCAAGGGAGATTTGTTCAATGAACTGCCACCTTATCACGGCGGGGGCGAAATGATTTCGGAAGTCACGTATGACAGGCCGATATTCAAAGAAGGTCCGCACAAGTTTGAAGCGGGCACACCCAACATGTCCGGAGCGGTGGGCCTTGCCGCGGCCATGGATTACATCGATTCCATCGGCCGACAAGCCATCTACGATCACGACCGGGAACTGGCCGAATATTTTTACAACGAAATATCCAAACTGCCCGGCACGCAGGTCTACGGTCCCAAAGAAAATCGGGCAGGTCTGGTCAGCTTTCTCCTGGGAGGGATGCATGCCCATGACCTGGTGACCCTGGCTGACCAGAAGGGAATCGCCCTGCGAGGCGGCCATCATTGCACCCAGCCGCTGATGAAAAAATTCGGAGTCACGGGAACGGCAAGAGCCAGTTTTTATTTTTACAACAACCGCCAGGAAGTCGACCGCTGCCTGGAAGTATTGGAACACATTCAAAAGAGGTTCGGCGACTTGGAATAGGCTGAAGCCCTGCCGAAATCATTGAAAAACCATAAATCTTGATCATCACATGAGCGACGCATCCAACATTACACCCCAATCGACCATGAAGGAGGTTTTGGAAACCTTCCCATGGGCACAACGCGCATTGTTTCGACACTATCACATCGGCGGATGCGCCAGCTGTGCTTTTCAACCCGAGGAAACAGTGGAAGCGCTGTGCCAACGCAATGAGAATCTGGATCCAAACGAAGTCATCGGAAAGATTCAGGAGTGCCATGATGAGGACTCCAAAGTATTGATGACCGCCATGGACGTTTCTGAAGCCCTTCAATCCGATGCCCCCTGCCGACTGGTAGACATCCGAACCAGCGAAGAATGGGATGCGGTCAAATTGGAGGGAGCCGTCCATATGTCCCAGGAATCCATGCAAATGATCCTGACCCAGTGGCCACGCGAAGATCTCCTGGTCATCTATGATCACATGGGGCGCAACAGCCTGGATGCGGCCACTTATTTTCAGGGCCAGGGATTTAAAAACGTTCGCTGCCTGGCCGGAGGCATTGACGCGTGGTCCCGCGAAGTGGACAACTCGGTGGCGCGCTATCGTTTGGAACCATTGGAAGGTTGATTTCCGGGAAATTGAGCCTACTATTTTGAAAGAGTAACATGTCAGACGCATTTCAACAAAAAGTCGAGGAAGCCATCCGCAACCCCAAGAATCTGGGCAAGATGGAAGATGCTGATTCAGTGGGCACTGTGGGAGGCGCAGGATGCGGAGACATGCTGCGTATGTGGCTGAAATTTCGAGATCAGGACGGCAAGAAGGTCATCGACAAGGCTTCTTTCCAGTCGTTTGGATGTGAAACAGCCATTGCGGCAGCCAGCCTGGCGACGGAACTGATTCGTGGGAAGACCACCGAAGAAGCCATGTCCATGTCGGGGGCCGAACTGGCAGCTGACCTCGGTCCCCTGCCCCCGACCAAAATCCACTGCACCACCATGGTGGAGGACGCGCTACGCACGGCCATTGAATCACATCAAGGCAAAGCCTGCGAAAACCTCGAACCAAAATCACAAAGCACCCGCTCGTCGAACAGTTTGCTCGATAATATGAATGCTTCCACAAAGGGAGGCAAGGGACTTAAAGTCGTCCTGTTGCCCCCGGAAGAAAGTTAACCTTAAAAACAAAGGAATCGTTATGTCCGTTATGAAAACCACTCGTCTCATCCTGCTGCTCACCTTCGTTATCGGACACATTGCCGCCTCCTCACGAGCGGAAACGATTTACCTGATCAACGGCGATCAAATCCAGGCCAAGGTCGTTTCTCTGGACAGTCAATCACTTTCACTGCACAGCGACATCCTGGGAACCCTGAGCATCCCACGCAGTAAAATTGCGCGGATTGATTTTGTCCAACTTCAGAAAACGGCTGCCAACAGGATTACGCCTCAAGGGGGTCAAGCCCCCACAACAAGGCAAGCAGCACAACCTTCCCTGCCATCGACGATCCCTGGAATCCTGAATGCCGGGGATCAAGACCAACTGATACAACAGGTCCAACAGCAATTGCTCACTACCGCCGGTCCAGAAGCCAATGAAATGTATCAACAACTGGTTCAGGGAGTCATGGCCGGTTCGGTCAATGTCCCCCAGTTGAAATCCATGGCACAGGATACGGTGAATCAAATTGAAGAGCTACAGGCAGAACTCGGCGAGGATGTCGGCTTTGCTTTGGATGGCTATCTCGGCATCCTCAAAGGTTTCATCCAAAAAGCTGAGCGACAGCAGTCCAGATAGGTAACGCGTGGCGTCTCGGCGCGCAATCCTCAGGGCCTCATACTCTATACCAGCCACTCACAAAAAAACCCCTCCGCAATGCATGCGGAGGGGTCACATCAGCTGATGCGTCTTTAGAATCAAGGCACGGCGCGGTAGAATTTCATTCCACCCGTCGCATCGACCGTCATCGGACTATTGGCTCCCCCTTCTTGGGCCCAGGGACCGTTCGCAGAGTCAGCCGATTGCAAGGTGCCGGTGAAGGTGATTGTGATACCGCTGTCATCGCGAGCCAGAGAAATACTGGCTTCCACAGGTTCCTGCACAGGGTCGCCACCTTCTTTGCCGGTCATGTAGGTCACGGTGTTCAGAAGGATCTTGGCGCCATCTTCGGTCAGGTCATAGATGCCTGCACCTTGAGCGGTCAACCCGTCATGTTCACGACTTCCGGTCAGAACGATGACCCTTTGGCCGCCTAACACATCGTCTCGACCGTTGGCCGTTATGTCGCCGGCCTGCCATTCGGCGATCACCGGACCGCCCCAGGTTGGATCTTCGTCGGTCCCCACGGTGGCCAACAACACCCCGTTGCCGGCAATTTCGTTGTTGTTAATGGAAACACCGCGCTGAACGGTACCATCGAATTCAACAATACCGGCGTAATCATTCACCATCAGGCCCGAACCATCCAGCTCAACATCTTTGAAGATAGGGTGGCCGGGATCTTCCACCTGCAGTTTGATGGGCCCGGTAGTATCGACCATGGCTGCACCATCGGTCAAACCCAGGCGACTGGTGCGCAGGATATACCCTCCAAGAATCAAGGTGGGGGCTTCGACGCTGTTCCATGCAAGGGTCTCAGGTGGATCCTGATAATCACCGCTGGAAACGGAACGACTGATAATCACCAAGTCGTAGGCATTCAGCACGCCAACATCCGGGTTTGGTCCCGTCACGACACGGGTCACCCTGTGTCCGGCAGAAGTCAACAAGTCGGTGTAAGCAACATCCGGTGCTTGAGTAAAACCGGCAGTGGCTGCCGCTCCGGCGGGTTCGTCATCGGCAGCGTGAAAGCTGACCCAGGCAATGTTGGCGGCCTGGGAATCGGATCCGGCACTGGATACAACGGTGACCGAATCGCTGGTAACGCTTTGGCCAATTTCATCATAAGCAGTCGCACTCACGCCGTAGATACCGGCTGGGACATTATTCCAGGTGAATTCAAAAGGACTGCTCGTTGCGACGGCAATCACTTCGCCATTGGCTGAGAATTCGATGCGCTCAATGAGCAATTCACCGTCGGCAGAACCCGTGGCACTCAGGGCCAGACTGCCTCCCGCGTCAATCGTCGTTCCGTCGGCGGGACCAGTCAACTGAACCGTGGGCCTCCCCGGGACACCTTCGCGCGTTTCGGCAGGCCCGGTTCCGGTTGGAACAAAGTCCGGGTCCAGGGTGAAGATCATTTTATCAAAAAACGATCCGTCTTCACGCCGCGCAATGGCGACAACTGAATCCCCGGCCAGTACGTCGATTGTAAACGGGTCAGGTCCATCCTGCGCGTCACTGCGCCAAACGAAATCTGCCGCACCCGAAAAGCCGGTCATACTGGCAGAGTTGCCATCTTCACGACCAAAGGGACGTTCATCATCAATATACAACCAAGCCGAATCATCGGTACCATCAGCGCCACTGGCACGGTACCACACGTAATAAATATTGGCCTCAGGGAACGTGATATCATATTCCAGCCGCGTGTTGGCCTCATTGCCCCCGGCGCCGTTGGGTACCACCATGGATACACCACCGG
>JAQCFT010000290.1 GCA_027619545.1 Verrucomicrobiota bacterium
GGTATGTTTTTAAAACATCCATCTTTCACAAAACTTTTCCAAAAGAAACTCCGGGCCAAACGGCGAAATGCAAGAGTGCATGTCATTCCGCAAGAGAGTGTCTGGGGAACCATTTATGCGGCTCAATCGCTGCTCGATCAGCAATCAGCTGAAGGAAGAGCGAAGACTTCTGCCCGCTTGATACCAAGTCGTAAGACACCTCCTGCGAGAATGGATGTGCTTCCCTCAAGTAATGGGATTTCACTCACGGAAAGACGATTGGATGCATCCATGAATCTGGACTCCATGAGTGGATCAAAAGCTCTGGACCTTTTTGTCGACGAGGATGCATCGATTCCGGAGGCAATTCGGAAAGAAAAAAAGAAACTGCTCAAATGGATCCGCTGGACCACCGAAGCCTTTGAAAGGGGGGGGCGGCTGTTTTATGTGGGGGCGGGAACCAGTGGACGCCTCGGTGTGTTGGATGCCAGTGAATGTCCACCTACGTTTGGGGTTTCCTCCGAGATGGTTCAGGGCATTATGGCGGGTGGTTCAACCGCATTGTGGAACGCTATCGAGGGGGCCGAGGATGATTTTGAAGCGGGTTGGCGGGCTCTTGGGCTGCGTGGTTTCTGTCAAAAAGACCTCGTCCTGGGCATTGCTGCAAGTGGTCGAACACCTTTTGTGCATGGTGCTCTGGCTTATGCGAGGAGTATGGAGGCGCGCCAGGGATTATTGTGCTTTAATCCCCACTTGAAATGGCCCCGTTTGCACCGGCCGGATGTCATTTTATGCCCTTTGACCGGACCGGAAATCCTCACGGGATCCACTCGATTGAAAGCCGGAACAGCCACCAAACTCGTTTTGAACATGATTACCACCCTGGCGATGGTCGGAATCGGCAAAGTCAAAAGCAACCTGATGATCGACGTTCAAGCGACCAACGAAAAACTGCGTGATCGGGCTGCCAGGATGGTGGTCACGCTGACGGGAGCGGAATACGATATCGCTGTCAGAGCTTTGGAGCAATCAGCCTGGAAAATTCAAAAGGCCTGCCTCAAATTGGAAAAAAGAGTAAGCCGATAATAGGCTTGATGTTGAATTTACCGTAGGCGACACCCTGGGCCAGGAAATGACACAGTGCCGTCAGGGCAACGAGGATCAGGGATGACACCAGATACATGCCAAATCCGACGCTGGTATTCGGTTGGATGACGAGTGCAACACCATTGTAAAGCAACATCATGATACCCAATGCTCCGATGCCCCAGCATAACCAGGATGGAACAGCAGGCACGCAGTCCAGAAAGCGCATCCAGAAAATCGGTGTCAGACTATAGGCTGTCAGAGTAAAGGCTTGTCTATAGGAGGTTTCTGTGTGGAATCCCACGCAGACCCATTGGATGAATTTTCCGCCAAAAAACAGGAGGATCAGCCCCAATACAAATTGAATGACTTCATAGGTGATGATCTGGTTCTGTTCCAGGTGAATCACACGGCCAATCGAACCCGTCTGGGCTCCGAATTGTGCCATGCCCCAACCTTCCACCACACAGCCGGCAACCAGTAGGGGGAGAATGGAAAACAAAAACACCACCAAGACGTTCCACGACTGGTCGGCGATTGTTTGCCAGCCCTTTTGCGGGGCGAATAGGATGATTAATGATCGAAACATGCGGAGGCACTCTAAGCGCGACCCTGTCTGGACACAAAGCGAAATCCGCTTTTTTTGAAAACAAAAACCTGCACAGCGGGATGGGGCAGGGCGACCTTGTCTGTTTCTTCCGACCTTTTGTCTATGGGACGTTGCAATTGTCTTCAAGAAAGGTATGCTCTACGCGCAGTAGAGATTTGAAAAGTGGAGACTATTGACCCAAAACAAAATCAGGCAGAGACCGGGCAATGCGCATCAAATGCCCTGATAGATACGCAGAACCAACGGGATGAACGCTGTATCCCCATCGACAAAGTGGGGGTGAGAGGTATCCGGTTTCCGGTCCAGGTACGTGACAAAGCACGTGAACATCAGGAAACCATCGCAACGGTCGGCATGTACGTGGATCTTCCCCACGACTTCAAAGGGACGCATATGAGCCGATTTGTCGAGGTCCTGCATTCCCATGGCAACTTGGTGCATGTGGAGAATATTCCGGAAATTCTCGCTGAAATGCGGCTCAAACTGAATGCCGACACCGCTCACCTGGAAATGGCTTTTCCCTATTTTTTGGAAAAAGCTGCCCCGGTGACCGGTAAAAGGAGTCTGATGGATTATTCGGTGGTGTTTGATGCATCTGCCGACAAGGAGTTATTGGATTTTGTCTTGCAGGTGAAGGTTCCGGTCACAACCCTCTGTCCATGCTCTAAAGCCATCAGTCGATACGGGGCCCATAACCAGCGTGGTGAAGTGACCGTTGCGGTGCGCTTCGATGAGATCGTCTGGATCGAAGACATTATTCAATGGGTGGAAGCCTCCGCCAGCAGCGAATTGTATGCACTGCTTAAGCGGCCTGACGAAAAAGCTGTGACGGAGCGGGCCTACGAAAATCCTGTGTTTGTGGAAGATCTGGTTCGCAACGTTGTTTTACGGCTCAAGAAGGTTCCGCAGATTCAATGGTATCGGGTCGAAGCCGAAAACTTCGAAAGCATTCACAACCACAACGCCTACGCCTCCATCGAGTCAAGGACGCGTTAGCGGATACGGAAGGGGATATCCACATATTCCTCGGTGATCCACCTTTGGACACTGTCGAACACATCCACTTCGAAGGGCTTTCCTATATTGTTGCCTGCCAAGTCTTCAAGGATGGTGGTGGCTCGGATGACATAATGACCATCCTTCCAGACTGCATCGGGTGTGAACGACCACTCGGTTTCATGGTCTGTAAGCTTAACCTGACCTTTCACGGGGACGCCTTCCTTTTGGCGCACTTCGATGAGGCGCTGAGCGAGCGCAACATCCAGGGGTTCACCGAATCGTATGATCAGGGGTGAGCTGGTACCTGCTTTCGGGATCTGCTTTTTCCATTGGGCGGGATCAATCGCCGTTCTGTCTGGCTCTGCCACGATGAAGCTTTTTTGGAAAGGCTTCACGAGCGGCAGTCGGTTTGCATCCTTCCATTCCGCGTCTACTACCAGTTTGTATGCATGTCCGGCAACCAGGGAAGGTCCGATGTCCTCCAGTGGTTTGACCCCGCGTTTGATGCGCCCTGGATCGATGAACAGCGTCAGGCGTTTCATGGGGGTATCCCAGAGTTCCTGGCCGAGCTCAAGGAAAGGCAGTTCCACCTCCTGATTGTTTTCGTCATACAGATGGATGTGATCGTAAACATCTCCACCACTCATGGAATCCGAAAACACCAGATAAAATTTCAATAGATTCTCAGGCACCCTGTCTGAGCTGGGATAGATTTGGGAGACGACTGTCGAAGGCGACTTGGGGGGAGCGCTGGATTTCCATTCCGACGTGAAATGTTGTTTTACGGCGGAACCTATGGGGGGCACATCGAATTGAGCTCGATACACCATGCGTTCTGAAAAGGGAAATCTCGGAGTGAATGCAACGCCGTCTTTCGTTTTGGAATAAGTCCCCAGAATGGGAAGTGGCTCCACAATGTTACTACCAGGTTGAATGACATAAACCTTGAGTTTGGGTTCCCATGTATCCGGTGTATCAATGAGTGGTCCGACACTGGTGGCAAAATCGCCAAAACCAGATGCGACAACACCTGCCGGAGCTGCTGCCCCTTCCTTCATGATCCACTCGATGGTTCCTCCTGAGAGAGATGATGAACAGTTTTGGATGGTGCCAAGGATCAGGATGGTTCGGACCAAAGAGCACAAGAGGGTGATAGAACGTGTGGGGTTCATGTCATCAGGTAACATTTAAACAACGGGTGGGTCTTTTTCATGGTGTGAGTGCACATTTTGTGAACTCACACCATTGTAGAAAAAACAACGGCGGTCCCGCACAAGACCGCCGTTGACAGTAACCTCTCCAGCACCTTTCAGGGGAGAGGGCGGGACTCAAGATTCAGAGCCCCATTTTCCGCACGCACCAACAAAACTGCATGATCGTCATCGAGCTGGTCCAGCTGATCTACTCCGGTCCAATTCTCGATGGTTTCGTAAGGAAGCCCCTTGATACCGCCTCCTTCAACACGTTCTTCGATTTTTTCAAAATTTTCAATATTCTTCGTGCTGATTTTCATGATACCCCGACTGCTGTTCGCCATCAACAGATAATCTTCACCATCTTTTTCGTAAACGATCATGTCCAGTGGACGATTGCGATTGCCCAGTTCGGCAATGGTTTTCCCAATGATTTTTGCACCGGGTTCAATGGATTTGAGAGGGAACTGGACCAATGGCGTGCAGGTGTAGGCAGCCAGCAAATGAGGCTCAGTACCAATGTGAAACGGCACAAAGGTCCGGACCGGGGAACGGGTCTCAAAGCGGCCGTGGGCACCATGGTATATCTCCACACTTGTACCGGCAGAAATGGTTTTGAACGGGAAGGGGATCCCGCGCAACGTCGAGGACGTAAATTCTTCGTTCGCCAGACCTGCCACCAGAACACGATCCTCCAGAAATGCGATGTCCGTGATGGACTCCTGACGAGGGTTGCTTTGACGGCGACCTTCGCCTACTTCGGCATCGGGCGGGGCGTCAGGCAAGACCGCGGAGGAAAAGGACACGTTATTGAAATCCAGCACGGAGATATTCCCGGCATGGTCCACTTTGGCCAACACGGGGATAGCTTTCGGGCCTCTTCCTCTCGAGACGGAAAGGTAAACTTTGTGACTGGCCGGGTTGACGGCCACATCCTGAATCAGGATTTCATCTGCGCTTGTTCCCAAAAGAGCGGCCAATTTGAGATTGATGCCTTCAATTTTGACCGAAGCCTGTCCATGTGGGGTTGTCGTATCACCGGTCGCAATGGCGTGAACAGCCGCTGATTTGGCATCGGCGATGAACAGAATGCCTTCGGGACCAAAAGCGATGCTGCCAGCAGCCGCAATGTTCGGATTTCCAACTTTCATGCCCTCCTGCCAGTTGACCGCGTGTGCTGTATGGGACAGGAATAATGCCCCCATGCTGAGGGCGAATGCAGATTTAAAGATGTTTTTCATAGTGCTGTCTTAATTGAGACAAGCCAGGCGGCATGCAAGTTACGCTATAGATCCTTGTTTGACCGAAAAAAGCGGACGAGTAACTGCTATTACTGTCCGCTTTGATCAAATGAAATCGTTCCGGTTGAAGGGTTAATTTGCGTTTGCGAGTCTCTGGTATTTCTGGTGTTTGTAACGCGTGTGAACCCAGACAAAATCAGGATTGTTTTCATTGCCTCCATTCCAGTAAAAACTGGCTGTTCCATTGGATGAATCCGTTGCAGCCCTGACGGTTGCTTCGTTTCTCCAAGTCCTGGTTTCAGAATGGCCGTCCGCAAATCCTATGGAACTATTGTTTCCGTGGAAAACAGCAAAGGGATCTACCCAACCTAAAGAAGGCTGAACATTGATGACCCAGGTGCCGCGATTGAAATCACGTGGATCGGCTTCTTCAATAAACACCATGGCTTCTGTCGGGCCGTTAACTGAACCAAGTTTGACGTAAGGAGGTTGTGGGCCTGAGGAAGATCCCCCAGTTCCGGAGCCCTGCCAACCGCCCCCATTCATACCATTGGCCTTTGAGTAGCTGTCATAAGCCCAACCGGAACCGGGTTTGTTGCGTTTGGTGCGAATATCTCCCGGGCAATGATATGCTCCAGGTGCCGAGACGTAGCTGAAAAGAGGGCCTTTGCGTATGCCGTCTTCCACCCGCATTGTGGCATCCGATTTGGTCATCTTTGCAGTGATGCCGGTAAAATTAAAACTTCCGTCACCTCCCAGTGTGCCGGGACCCGGCCAGAATCCACCGGCTGGATTGCCGTTCGTGTCGATCATTTTATCCTCGTTGTCATTGGCATACATGACAAAGCCCAAGCCCAATTGTTTCTGATTACTCAGACAAACCGCTCCGAGGGCTTTGAGTTTGGCCTTGCTCAGCGCAGGCAAGAGCATGCCTGCCAAAATGGCGATGATGGCGATGACGACCAACAATTCAATCAAGGTAAATCCTAATTTGGGTGACTTTGATATGCGTACGTTCATAATCTAACGATGTGTTCAACAATTAGTGTCTGATTTAACTACCATGTAAATTCAAAATGTGAAGCAAAAAGTGTGGCGTTAACGATAACTGGAATCTTCTGCTCTCAAAGGGCTGTGTTCTGATTTTTAATGGCCTCCAGTTTTTTCTTCATTTCCTTGGCTTTTTCCGGGTAAATCCCTGAAAGATCATTCTTTTCACCCAGGTCGTCCCC
>JAQCFT010000291.1 GCA_027619545.1 Verrucomicrobiota bacterium
TTTCCAGAAAGGTAGGGTAAAGATCGACGCCAATGATGGGGGTGTCGCTTTGTGTTCCGGGTTTTACAACGCCGGGCCATTTGATGAAGAAAGGTTCCCGGATGCCTCCTTCGTAATAGGTGCCCTTGTAGCCTTTCAAAGGATGCATGTCTGTGGCGGGACCGTATCCTCCGTTGTCGGAAAAGAACACGATGGCAGTTTTATCGGTCAATCTCAGCGTTTCGAGTCGTTCCACGATATGCTCAACGCCGTCGTCAACCGCCTGGATCATGGTGGCCATTTTGGTGTTGTGGTGAAGCCGACCGGGTGTTTTGGCTTCGTATTTCGGAAGCAGATCTTTCTTGGCCTGAATGGGGGTGTGTACGGCGAAAAGGGTCAGGTAAAGGAACCAGGGTTGGTCTTTGTTTTCGGTGATGAAGCTTGCGGCACGATTACAGATGGTGGTTGTGACAAACTCGTCCTTGGGCACGTCCTGCAATCCGGGAACCTTGCCGTGTGGCGGGTAGTAGCCGCGGGGTGGGCCGCCGGAATGGGTGCCGCCGACGTTTACGTCAAAGCCGTAGGGAATGGGATCGTCGGATAGATGCCATTTTCCCATGGTGGCGGTCTGATACCCTGCTTTCTGAATGCGATGGGCCCAGGTCTGAATATCAGTGCGCAAGGTGTCGGTGCCGGGGATGTGTTTGAGTCGACGGTGCTCGGACTTACCTCGCGGTCCGGTGCCAACGTTGTAGATTTCGTGACGCGGCGTATACTGCCCGCTCAAGAGGCATGCCCGGGCAGGAGCGCAATTGGCCGCGCAAGAATAGGCGTTGGTGAAAATCATCCCCTCACGCGCCAGGCGATCCAGAGTGGGGGTCTCGTAAAAATCGGATCCCATGTAACTGGTATCCTTCCACCCAAAATCATCCAGAAAAATGAAGAGGATGTTGGGATGTTCCTTGCTCTGTGCCGAAAGTGAAAGATTCAATAACAGACCCGCAAGAATCAGGAAAGAAAACGAGTTTTTCATAGTTTGGAGGTGGTTGATATGGCTCATTTAAGTTGGTTCATCATCAGCCGTCAACGCAATGTGTTCAATGAAACCCTATCTTATTGAGGTGATTGGTGAAGAGCTTTTGCCAGGGTGACGAATTGTTCGAATTTGATGGCCTGGGCGCGGACCATGGGGTCGAGATTGAGTTGGTCCTTGGCTGCTTCCAGCGCCTCTGGTTTCCAGCGTTGTTTGAGGAGTTTCCAGACGATTTTGCGGCGCTGGGAGAAGGCGAGTTTGACGAGTTGGACGTAGGTCTTGAGTTCGTCGTGGGTCAAGAGTGGTTCCGGATAGCGTTCGAGGGTGACGCAGGAGGATTCGACGTCGGGTTCGGGGAAAAAGCAGCCGGCCGGGATTTTGAATTTGTCAATGGCTTTAAAGCGAGCTTGGAGGAGCAGGGTCATCACGCCGTAGGTCTTTGTGTTGTAGGGAGAAACGATGCGGTCGACGACTTCGGATTGCAGTGTCGCAGTCATGCGTTTGGGAGGATGCTCGTTCAGTGCTAGTTCAATCAGGATGGGGGAACCAACCGAGTAGGGGAGGTTGGCAGCCAGTTTCCAGTCGTCCCAGTTCTGCGGTTCTTTTTTCAACCACGCCAATGCATCGGTGTGCTTAAGTGTGAAGTTCGGTTCGTTTTCGAAAAGGACTTCGAGAGCTTCGACGAGGCGTTTGTCGATTTCAACCGAGGTGAGCTTTGCTTGCCGGTTCAATAGCTCACGCGTCAGTGGTCCCAGACCGGGGCCGATCTCAAGGATTTGCTCGCCGGGTTGGATGTCGGCGGCGTCTGCGATGCGCTTGATCTGGTTTTGATCGTGTAGAAAGTTTTGACCAAGGGATTTGGTCAGGAGAATGTTTCGCTCTGCCAGAATGGATTTGATCTCGTTCAGTTTCATGATCGGATGACTTTCCGAAATGTCTTCACCAGCTTATGCGTTGCCTGGTTCATTTCTTTTTCCGAGATAATCAATGGAGGAGAGATGCCGAGGACCTCTCCGTGGTCTCCCTCGGGTAAAACGATCACTCCGTTTTGGAGAAGCTCGTTGGTCCACCGGATGACTGTTCTTCCGTCGGGTTTACCGTGTTCGTCACGAAGTTCCAGCCCGAGCATCAAACCTCTGCCGCGTGGGATGACCCTCTCCTTCCAAGGTTCAAAGGTTTGCTTCAACACTCGCAGCCAACTCGTTCCTTTTTGTTGGGCGGCTTGAGTGAGTTTGTTTGATTTCAATTGTTTCAACTGAGCCAGGGCCATCGCACATCCTACGGGGTGTCCGAGATAGGTGCTGGTGTGGATGGCTTCGCCTTCTGAGGGGGGCCAGGCTTTGTCCATCAGGTCCGATCGGCCGATGCAGGCGGACATGGGGAATCCGCCGGTCAGGGCTTTGCCGACACAGATGAGATCCGGGATAACGGGATCGTGTTCGCAGGCGAACCATTTGCCGGTGCGTCCGAAGCCGGTATAGATTTCGTCGAGAATCAGGCAGGTTTCGTGCTGGTCACAAAGAATGCGCAACTGCTTCAGGAAACCTGCCGGCGGAATACGCAATCCGCCGCGGGATTGGATAGGTTCCAGAATGATGGCGCCGGTTGATTTTTTTTTCAATATCGACTCAATGGCCTTGATCGATTCACTTGCTTCGGATTCGTTCGTGGGGAAAGGAACGAATTGACCAAACTGTTTTAATTGGCTCAGGAATCCACCTCTGAAATGTATGCGATGGGTGACGGAAAGCGCTCCGTATCCGAGTCCGTGGTAGCCGCTTTCAAATGCGATGACTCCCTGTTTGCCGGTGGCCAGGTGCGCGGTTTTGAGCGCGGATTCCACGGCTTCGAATCCGGAGTTGCAGAAAATGGTTTTGGCGTGGATGTTTTTTTTAGAGACTTTAGCCGAAGTGCGCGACCAGCGTTCAAAGGTCCATCGGCTGAGTTCCCGGGCGAGATTCGCTTTGCCTGCATGCGGATGAACGTCTCCCATGGCATGCATCAGGGTGCGCATTTGCTGAGTGCCTGCTTTGGTGACTTCCCTGCTGGCATGACCGCAGGCGGCGACGCCGAAAGCAGCGGTCAGGTCCAGGTATTTCCTTCCTTCCACA
This sequence comes from Verrucomicrobiota bacterium, assembly GCA_027619545.1. Taxonomy (GTDB): domain Bacteria; phylum Verrucomicrobiota; class Verrucomicrobiia; order Limisphaerales; family AAA164-E04; genus AAA164-E04. The sequence continues at coordinate 3,124 of JAQCFT010000291.1, forward strand.
TCCCAAACATGCATCCCTTTGGCTTTCTTCCAAACGATGGGCCACGATCCGTCCGGCGCCATGAAGGTGACATTTTGGGATTCATGGTCCTTCAGCTTTTGAAGGATCTTGCCGGTCTTTGTTGGGCGTTTGGGGGGCATGGCAGTGGTTAAACACCCTTGGCGTCGGCGGGCCAGATGATTTTATGCAGTTGCGCCTGGAAGCGTGCCGGGAGCGCATCTTTCATCATCTGATCGATGATTTCCTGCCGCGAGATCAGTGTTTCCGGGCTGGGAGCGGGTTTCAGATTGGGATCCTGTTGGGAGGCGGTCAATGGGGCGCACCAGGAAACCAGGATCTCGCAGCGTTCATTCAACTGCCATTTTTCTATCTGTGATTTGCACCAGCGGTAGTCTTCGTGAGTGGAAATGACAAATTTCACTTCATCGCGAGGGCTGAGGTGTTCGATATTCTCCGCAAACATTCGATCCGATTCACCGCTGCTGGGGCATTTGAGATCCATGATGCGATGGCTGCGCGGGTCGAGCTTTCGGATGTCATGTGCCCCGCTTGTTTCGATCAAGACGGTATATCCGCGGTCACATAACTGAGACACCAGTGCAGGACTTTCCTTTTGCAGGAGGGGTTCACCACCGGTCAGCTCGACCAGTGGCAGTTTGTGTCCGAGTGTACCATTTCTTGCGAAGGGTTGTGCCATGTTCTCCACGGTTTGAATGATGGCCTCGATGGACATGGTTTGACCGCCTTTAAACGCATAGGCGGTGTCGCAATAGGAGCAACGCAGATCGCATCCGGTCAAGCGGATGAAAATACAGGGCAATCCGGCAAAAGTGCTTTCGCCCTGGATGCTCAGGTAGATTTCGTGGACCAAGAGGTTGCGGCTCATTATCGGTCTAAGGCAGATTACTTCGCCGCTCTGGCCAGTTTTTCCCACAGCAGAGCGCTCATTTTCATCCCTTTTCGGAATGCGGTCAGGCTCATTTTTTCGTTGGGAGAATGGGCATTGTCGTCCGGCAGCCCGAGACCAAGCAGCAGGGTGTCGGCTTTTAGGACGCGTTTGAAATCGGTGACGATGGGGATGGAGCCCCCCTCGCGCATGAGCACGGGCGGGTATTGAAAAGCTTCTTCCAGAGCTTCGAGGGCTGCTCCGGCAAAGGGTCCATCGGGAGCGGTGACGTATGCCCTGCCGCTGTGTCCTTTTTCGAACGACATTTTAACGGATTTGGGACAGAGCCGTTTGAGGTGTCTTTCGAGAAGTCTCAGGATTTTTTCAGGTTTCTGGTTGGGAACCAATCGGCAGGTGATCTTTGCCGATGCGACGCTTGGAATGATGGTTTTGCTTCCTTCTCCCTGATAACCGGATGTCAGGCCGTTGATCTCCAGGGTTGGTCGGGCGGACCGACGTTCCACGGTGTTAAAGTTGCGTTCGCCGAACAATTCGCGCACGCCCAGGTCACGCGCAAGTTTTGCGTCTTTGTGCGGGAAGCGTTTGGCCTGGTCACGTTCCAGTTTGCTGAGAGGAGAGACATCATCATAAAATCCAGGGACGGTGATGCGTCCGTCGGCGTCTCTCAGTTGGGCCAACATCTGGCAAAGGACCATGGCCGGATTGTCCACCGCACCTCCGTAAATGCCCGAATGCAGATCCCGGTTGGGACCGGTCAAGGTGATCTCGCAGGCCGCCACGCCGCGGAGTCCGTAGGTCAGGGCCGGATGTTTCAGGTCGGGCATGCCGTTGTCGGAAACCACAATGGCGGCAACATCCAGTTCCGGCTTCAGTTTTTCCAGAGCCGGGGCGAGTGATTCGCTGCCGACTTCTTCTTCGCCTTCGATGAGGAAGGTAATGTCGCAGGGCAATTCCGTTCCGGTTTTCAGATAGGATTCGACCGCTTTCAAATGGACGAAGTGTTGTCCCTTGTTATCGGTGGACCCGCGTGCAAACAGATTGTCACCCTCAATGCGTGGTTCGAATGGCTGGGAAGTCCACAGGTTCAGAGGCTCGGGTGGCTGAACGTCGTAGTGCCCGTAGACCATGAAATGAGGTTTCTTGGATTTGCCTTTGCGCGGGGTTTTTGCCAGGACAATGGGGTGGCCGCTGGTTTTGATAACGCGTGTTTTGAGTCCAATGGATTTGCAATGGTTCGCCAGCCAGGTGGCGGCGTTTTTGACATCCTCGTTGTGGGCGGATTGCGCCGACACACTGGGAATTCGTAAGAATTCCTTTAGTTCCTCCAGAAATTGTTCTTGTTTGTCTTCCAAGTATTGAATGCATTCCTTTGACATGGCGTTCAACCTACAGACTGGTTAGCCGGAATGCCAACGGAAAAAGGGGCAGGGGCGTATCAGGGGGCGGTCCCATTGAGTTTTGAGCAAGGTTGGTTGATTTGCTTTTTGACAGCCACCACAATCGCGGGATTCAAGAGATCAGCAGGATGCGCGGGATTTTTTACTCACTGAATTCCGGGGCGTGGAATTGTTTAGATCGTTTGTTCTCCGACTTGCGTTCGAAGGAATGCGGGGTAAGGTGGGCCTTAATGAGTATTGTGACCAAAACAGGGGACAAAGGGCAGACGCGATTGATGTTCAACCGTGAAACGACGAAGCATGATCCGCGGGTGGATGCGTATGGTGCGATCGATGAATTCAATGCGGCATTGGGTGTGGTCCGCGCCCACAGGGGAACGCCTGTGGAACTTAAAAAGCGGGCATTGGAGGTGCAGAAGGATTTGATCGGTGTGATGGGGGAGGTGTCCACTCCAAGCGACTCCGTTGAAAAGTATCGATCCGCCGGCTATGCCAGCTTGTCCGAGGCTGACGTTTCCGAAGTGGAACAGAGGATCGGGGTCCTGGAGGCGGAACTTGGCCCCTTTAATGATTGGTGTCTTCCCGGAGGTTCCGAAGCCGGTTCCCTTGCTGATTGGGCGAGGACGGTTTGCCGGCGGGCGGAGAGGTCGGTTTGTCAGTTACATGCGGTGGAACCATTGTCGAATGAATCGATCATCGTCTATCTTAACCGGCTGAGTGATTGGCTTTGGCTGGAAGCCCGTGCTTTGGATCGAGCAGGATGAACCAAACTATGTTGTTCGATCTGGATGGGAAATGAATTCAAATTAGCGTTTTGACATGAATAAATTATGTTGGATTAACGATGAATCGGAACAGGTAAAGGAGCAGTATCGATTTCTTACG
>JAQCFT010000292.1 GCA_027619545.1 Verrucomicrobiota bacterium
CGGGCGTGAGAATAAGAAGCAACAGCGAGCCGTTATGCGCACATACTTTTGGCAATCAGTATAGGCATCTGAGGAAACCTACTCGCAATACTGTGAGAATAGTAAATTTGTATTGAGAGGCATGGCCGGCAAAGCAGTGTTGCCCCTTTCATGTGCCGCGGGCCTCGTTGGAAGGACGTTGGGGTGACATGAGGGGTTTCGTTCACCTTGCATCACTTCTCACGGCTTCGGGAGGTTATGGCGGAGTTCGAGTTCCACTTCGCGGACGGGTTTGCCAGTGGTGGCGGAGATGGAGGCCGCGAGTCCGGAGACGTAGGCCGCAGAACTGGATGTGCCGTTTACCATGTAGGTGGTTCCGTTGTATTCCACAAAGGATCGGCCGGGCACCATGACGTCCACAAAATCTCCGGTATTGGCATAGGCGGCGGGTTCTCCGTTTCGTCCTGCGGCGGTCACCGCCAACACATCGGGATAGGCTGCCGGAAAGGTATAATCTGTTCCGGGGCTGTTGCCCGCCGCCCCAACAAAAAGCACTCCCTGGCGTGAGGCTTCGCTGATCATTTGTTCCATGAAGGGAGCCGCATCGGTGCCACCCAAACTCAGATTGACAATGCTGGCCCCGGCTTTGACGGCCTCGTAGATGCCGGCGGCGACCTGAAACGTGGAGGTAGTTTCACTCCCCCCGTAAACATCAATCGGCAAGATGCGGACGGAGGTTTCGGATTGGCCTTCATTGCCCAATTCGACGCCTTTCAATACGGTTTGTGCCATGCTTGTTCCATGTGAGGGCAAGTCGGATGGGGCTGCGGTCCCGTCCCCAATGGTGATCCCCGGCAGCAAGAACTCGGACAATGAACCTTCTCCGGCCTGCACCGGCATATCAATCAATCCAACAATGATTTCGTTGCCATCGGTTTTGCCGGGCTTGAGTGAGAATCCGGTTCCCGCCCCCTGGAGAAACGGTTGGTTGTCTCCCGGACGTCCCCACTCATGGTTGTCACTGATTTGGAGGGTATCGGATTCCTTGAGCCGCTCACGGGCGATATCGGCGCTTGCCTTGTCTTTGAAGCGCAATCGATAAGCGTTCAAACCTTCGACCTCACCCACAATTTCGGCGTCCAGCGCTTTTGCAATGTCCTCGATGGTCATGGTGCTGCCCGGTTTGATCTGCACGATGATTTCGTTGTCGATGCGCTTGGAGTAAAAGATGACGACCTGCTCGGACAATTCAATTTCCTGTGTCGCACTGGATGCACTCGTGGCATAGACGAGCAGTTTGGAGACGTTCTCCCCACTCCCGCGGATCAGGGCGTAATTCAATTCTCCCATGATCCGACGCAGGGATTCCCCCACGGTAAGGTCGGTAAAACGCGTCGAGACGCGGCGTGTCTCCAAACCCGGCTCCACAAACACATTCCACCCCATCCGTTCTCCCACCAACTTGAGCGCATCTCCAAGCGGCACCCCTCTCAGGTCGGCTGTCAGTGTCTGCTTTTCACGACCCAAGGCCACTTCGGCGCTGAGCAACGCCGGACATGGCAAAACCAACAAAACAGCCGTCACGCCAACCAAAGCCAGTTGACGCATCCACGGGTGTTTCTGTTTGCCTATCATGTCCCTCATGACAACACCGGTAATCTGACGGATTTGTTCAGGAAATGCAACTTACAGAATGCGGTGAAATTCCGTGGGTGAGATCTTGCCCTTGATCAGAAGCTCTGAGGCATGATCATGCATGGCCAACATTCCGGATTTCAAAGCGGCTTTGGTGATTTCCTCGTGTGTGGGGCTGTGGGCCAGCGCATTTTTGAAATGGTCGTCGGGTATCAGGATTTCAAACAAACCTGTCCTTCCATGAAATCCGGTCTGCAGACATGTGGGGCATCCGGTTCCTTGTTTGATTTTGAGGGGTTTGTCGGCCGGCCACTTAACGGCTTTTTTCAAGGCTGTGTCGGCATCGAATTCGCGCGTGCAATGGGGACAGTTCAATCGAGCAATTTTCTGGAAGACGATGCCTGCGAGCGCATGTCCCATGAGTGTCGGCCTAATCCCCAGAAACTGAAGCGAAGTGCAGGCATTGGGAGCGGAATTGGCATGAATGGTGGAAAACACCTTTTGTCCGGTCAAAGCTGCCGAAACAGCCACGCTGGCGGTTTCCTCGTCACGGATCTCTCCCACCATGATAATGTCCGGATCCTGCCTCAAAATGGCCTTCAACCCAACCGCAAAGGTCATTTCCACCTTGTGATTGACCTGGGCTTGGGTGGTCCCCACCAACTTGTATTCCACCGGGTCTTCGATGGTCATGATGTTTTGGGTGAAGGGATTCAGGCAGTTCATGCAGGAATATACGGTGGTGGTCTTACCCGACCCCACCGGCCCCGCCACCAGAATCAGTCCCGAAGGCATCTGCATGAGCTGGTCCATCAGTTTTCGATGGGACAGTTCCATGCCAAGCTGTTCGAACCGGCTGAAGGCAAAATGCATTTTGACCACGCGCAGCACCATTTTCTCCCCGTCCGGAGTGGGCAGGACCGAGACACGGAAATTCATGTCCTTGTCGTCCATGACGATGACCAGATGCCCGTCATGGGGAATCATGGGATTGACGATGTCCAGTTCGGCCAGGTTTTTGACCTGATTCAACACTTTGCGCGCGATTTCGCGGGGCAGGGTCAGGACGTCATGCAGGATCCCATCCACGCGATATCGAATCCGGTAAAAACCCTTTTGCGGTTCAAAGTGAATATCGGACCCATCCCGGCGCAGCACGCCTTTGAGGATGATGTCCAGCAGTTGAGGAGCGGGTTTGTCGGCGATTTCATTCTGCAACTCGTACTGCCGGCCCTCCTCCTCCGCGGTATCCGCATCCATCTGAGGCACATATGTTTTAAGCAAACGATCGAGTGTGGATTTGGGGGCAATGACCGGCTGAATTTCGAAATCAAACAACAATCCCATCCCTTCCATTTCAACAATATTGTCCCCGTCCGCAAACGCGACATACAGGACGTTATCCTCAAATCGGTATGGAATGGCGTGGTAACGAAAAGGAAAGTGATAGGGCACCTGGTCCAGTGCCACCTCGGGAATCACCGATATGTTTTCCAGGCTTTCATAGGGAAGATTAAGCTGACCGGCCAGAGCTTGGGCAATGGCCTCATCGGAAGCAATGTCCTCCTGGCGCAGATAGTCCAGAAAATGCATTTTCTTCTCCTGAGCGGCCTTCCATGCCGCCTTCAGGTCCCGCTTCTTGACAATGCGTTTTCGAATCAGATGTTGGGTGAAATCGTTTTCAGGCAGTGTTCCAATCGGAAAGTCCAGACGCAGCAGCTTGGCCAACTGCTGGGGAGTGATCATGCGCAAATGAAGTAGTGTGCGCCACAGGGGTTGATCGGTTTTTTGCCGGAACGTCTGCGCCTCCTTGAGTTGGTCCGGGGTGATAATGCTTCGATCCACCAGATAATCACCAAATGTGTCTCCCACATGTGCCTTCCGCGCCCGGTATTCCTGGATTTGCTTCTCGGTCATGTGATTCTGGCGAAGCTCCACATCATCCAGACCAGTATGCTGGGATGCAAAAGGCGAAGGAATCTCGTAGGTCAGAAACTTTTTGATGGTGTCCCAGGAAAAATCCTGATTCAGGATATCCAGCATACTCTCACCCGCTGGAACCTCCTGAGGGGAAGCTGTTTTCGATTTGGAATCTTTCTTTTTAGCCATAATTCAAATGGATTTGGAGATTTCTATGATTTGGATGCGCACTTCACTCACGCAGACACCCGCACGCCGCATTTCCACTGCCACGTTAACATGGGCCGGAAACAGATGCATCCGCCAATTACCCGCTTTCGTTGTCAAACACTCAACGTTTTTGGCAGGAACAAGTGGATGATGCGGCGATTTATCGGCTTGCTCAATGTCTTTTTCTGCTCAAGACTGCCGAGACATGATGAGGAGATGCTTCCATTTGATGACCATCATCACCTTTGCGTGCAACGCGGTGATACTGGCCCAGCCGACCAACGGAAACGCCACCGGACCGGAACAAGGTTTTGTTCCCCTGTTTGACGGCAGATCACTGGACGGATGGGTCAATGTCAATTGCGCCCCCAACACCTGGACGGTGAAGGACGGTATGATCCAATGCACAGGGGTGCCGACCGGAGCGCTCCGCACACAAAAGCAATATGAGAACTTTGTGCTGGAATTGGAGTGGCGTCATCTGGTTCCGGGAGGCAACGCAGGCCTTTTTGTCTGGGCGGAACCCATATCAGCCCCCGGAGTCCCTTTCCTCAGAGCCATCGAGGTTCAGATCCTCGACAATGCCTATGGAAAATCAGACTGGTTCACGACTCATGGGGATATTTTCCCTATCCACGGTTCCACCATGAAACCGGATGCTCCCAGCAGAGGCTCACGCAGTTTCCCCAAAGAAATGCGCTCCAACAGTTCACCGGAATGGAATCATTACCGTGTGACCTGTAACAACGGTGTGATCAAACTGGCTGTCAACGGCAAGGAAGTTTCCGGAGGACAGGACTGCATTTACCGCAAAGGGTACATCGCATTGGAATCCGAAGGAGGCAAGGTGGATTACCGGAACATCCGTATCAAGGAACTCCCATCAACCCACCCCACCCCTGACGAAACGGCGCCTCTGGACGAAGGGTTCAAATCAATCTATACAGGAGTCGACTTGTCGGGCTGGGTGGTTCACGAAGGCAGTGAAGATCACTGGCGTGCTGCCGACTGGAAACTGACTTACGACGGCAAGAGCAAAGCCGAAATCAAGCACCTCTGGACCCGGGAAACTTACAAAGATTTCATCATGATCTGCGACTGGCGTTGGTCGGGCGAGGCAGCGAAACGTGAATTCCCCATCGTGCTGCCCAATGGTGATTATGCCCAAGACGCACAAGGAAACCGCAGAACAGAAGTGATTCAATCAGCCGGAGACAGCGGCATTTTTCTTCGCGGCAACACCAAAAGCCAGGTCAATATCTGGAACTGGAGCATTGGATCAGGAGAAGTATATGGCTACCGTAATGATCCCAACACCGACCCGGCGGTACGGGCGGCACTCACACCAAGAGTCAAAGCGGACAACGCCATCGGCAAATGGAACCGATTCATCATCACCATGCAAGGGGACAAGCTGACGGTGGTATTGAACGGGATCACCGTGATCGAAAAAGCCCGGCTTCCAAATGTGCCCGAGAGCGGCCCCATCGGATTGCAACACCATGGCGACCCCATCGAGTTTGCCAGTCTGTACGTCAAAGAACTTTGACCGTTGGTCCCCGGACAAGACCCGTGCAGTTTATCCGCATTTAGCGCAAATATGCGAACCACACTGTTGAACAAAGCCCAACGCCTGGTGATCAAACTTGGAACCGGCATCCTGACCGATGACCGCAACCATCCCGATGTGACCCAGATGCAGCAATTGGCCGACCAAATCGCCGACTTGAAAAAGCAGGGTCGGGATGTTGTGCTGGTTTCCTCCGGAGCAGTCGGAGCCGGCATGGGGAGTCTGGGCCTGGAAAAGCGCCCCCGTGATCTGGCCGACCTGCAGGCATGTGCCGCCGTTGGACAAACCCGGCTCATGAACACTTACTCCGATTTGTTTGCACGGCACGGGCTGAGTGTCGGACAGGTATTGCTGACACACGCAGACCTCAAGCATCACGACCGCCACCTGAATGCCCGCAACACCCTGGTGGCTTTGCTGGACAGAAACATCATCCCCATCGTCAATGAAAACGACACCGTCTCGTTCACGGAACTCAAGTTCGGGGACAACGACACCTTGTCCGCGCTGGTCGCCAGCCTCATCCACGCCGACTTGCTCGTGATCCTGACCACGGCGGAAGGATTGATCAAAAATTTCGGACAACCCGGCGCGGAACGGTTGGCGGAAGTAGCCACCATCACGGACGACATCATTGCGATGGCCAAGGGAACCACCAGCGTGACGGCCACCGGCGGAATGGCCACCAAAGTGGAAGCCGCCCGTATCGCGGTTCTATCCGGCATCCCCATGTTCATTGGCCCGGGCAGAAACCCGTCCATTCTTCAGGACATGACAGAAGGAAAGGATGTGGGCACCGTCTTTCTGCCATGTGACAAGCGGCTCAAAGGACGCAAACGCTGGATCGCATTTTTCCATCGACCCAAGGGGGCTTTGATCGTGGATCAAGGAGCCAAGATCGCCCTACGAGAAAACGGACGCAGCCTGCTTCCCAAGGGAGTGCGTGACCTACAGGGGCAATTCAAATCCGGCGCAGTGGTCCGTGT
>JAQCFT010000293.1 GCA_027619545.1 Verrucomicrobiota bacterium
GCACAGGAAATCGTGGTCGACAATTCGTCCTATCCCACTCCGGATATTGCCGAAAATTCACATATTTTCCGCACACTTGGTTTGGGATATGCAAATCTGGGATCGTTGATCATGAGCTATGGTCTGTCTTACGATTCCGATGCCGGACGTTCTCTGGCAGGTGCCATCACCGCCATCATGACCGGTCATGCTTACGAACAATCCGCCGAATTGGCGCGGATCATGGGGCCGTTTCCCGGATACAAGGATGCCCGATGTGCGGGTGTTGAGAATCCACTCAACAAGGATAATGTCGATTCCATGCTGGCAGTGATTCGTCAGCACAAGCAGGCTGCCGAGGAAATTCATCCCAGCCAGGAGTTCGATTACCTGAAGCAGGAAGCACGTCACTGCTGGGAACACGCCTTGCGACACGGTGAAGATCACGGTTATCGCAACGCACAGGTGACCGTGCTTGCTCCGACCGGGACTATTGCCTTCCTGATGGACTGCGACACTACCGGTATTGAGCCCGATATTGCCTTGGTCAAGTACAAGCTCCTGGCCGGAGGAGGCATGTTGAAGATTGTTAATCGCACCGTACCCCAGGCCCTGCGGCGGCTGGGCTATTCCCAGAAGGAATCCGATCGCATCATCGCGCACATTGAGAAATATGACACCATCGAAAATGTGAACGATGACGGCAAGGTGGTCGAAAGCGGGTTGCACCCGGAACACCTGAGTGTTTTTGACTGTGCTTTCAAGCCGCATCGCGGGACGCGCAGTATTCATTACATGGCCCACCTGAAAATGATGGGAGCCGCACAACCATTCATCAGTGGAGCTATTTCCAAGACGGTGAATCTTCCCAATGAATGTTCCGTTGAGGACATCAAGGATGCTTATGTGCAGGCATGGAAAATGGGGCTCAAATGCGTGGCCATTTACCGCGACGGCTCGAAGCGATCACAGCCGCTGAACACGAATCAGAGTTCAACAGAGTCTGGCGGTGAATCTTCTGAGAATCAGATTGCGGCCTTGAAGCAGGAGATACAACAATTGAGCAAACAGGCCACGCAACCGCTGCGTCGTCGTCTGCCTGAAACGCGTCAGGCTGTGACTCACAAATTTGACATCGCCGGTCATGAAGGTTATCTGACCGTCGGGCTGTTCGAAGATGGCAGCCCGGGTGAATTGTTCATCACCATGGCCAAGGAAGGTTCCACTATTGGCGGTCTGATGGACAGTGTGGCGACATTGACCAGTATGGCACTTCAGTATGGTGTGCCACTGGATGCCCTTGTGAAGAAATTCTCGCACCAGCGTTTCGAACCCTCAGGTTTCACCAAAAATCCGAACATTCGCAATTGTTCATCAATACCGGACTATGTTTTCCGCTGGATGTCTCAAACATTTCAGCCCAGTGAAGCCTTGCAAGGAGATATCAATCCTCAGGCCGAGCTTGAAATGCCCGGACTGGAGGACGAGGTTAAAAAAAAAGTGAATCGTCCGATCGCCGAACTTCCGCTCAGTGAAGAGGCGACGCGTGCCAAACAGGCCTTGGATATCAAGGCAGGCGGTGAAAATGGCCCCACAGTCCGCGAACAGAAACCCGCAATTGTGGAAGGCCAATCCTTCGTCAATCAAAGCGATGCGCCGGCTTGCCCGAATTGTGGGCATGTGACCGTTCGAAACGGAGCTTGTTACAAATGCCTCAACTGCGGCGAAAGCTTGGGGTGCTCTTGAGACGAGTGCCGGCCAATTTAGCGCAATGACAAGCGGGGATGGGATCAACACCATCCCCGCTTTTATTTGGGGGATGTCTGTGCTGCCCGGGCAGGCATTCTACTTTTCTGAAAACCAGACCCAATTAAAGATGGAGTGACATTTTTTGTATCCGTAGTGACGAAGGAGTGGAGAAATCTTTCATCTTTTGTTTCAAGGCTGGTGAACGCGCTTGAAATGCTTTCAAAGGGTTGCTATGTGTCTGGCCATGGGACGTCAATGGCTCCATTCAAAAAAAGCGGTCGCTTCCAAAAAGAAGGCTCAGGCGACTGGTAAACTGGTCAGAGAGATCGTGGTCGCCGCCAAGTTGGGCGGTGTGGATCCCGACATGAATCCTCGTCTTGCCCAGGCGTGTGAAAAAGCGCGCAAGGCAAGTGTTTCCAAGGACACCATCGATCGTGCCTGCAAAAAGGCTGCCGGTGGTGACGACGGTTCTCTGGATTCGTTGTTTTTCGAAGGGTATGCTCCACATAAAGTGCCTGTGATCGTCGAAACAATGACCGACAACCCCAATCGCACCGCCCCTGAAATTCGTGTTTTATTCCGTAAGGGGCAGTTGGGAGCTCCGGGAAGCAACAAATTCTTATTTGATTTGGTTGGAATGGTTGAAGCCTTCCGTGATTCTGAGGAATTGGACCTGGAAGAGGTTGCCATTGAGGCTGGGGCCAATGAGGTGGAGCCGTTGGACTCCAACCAGAATGATGACATTCCTGAAGACGCTCTCGGGGCCAGGTTTCTGTGCGAACGAAGCGACATTCACACGGTTTCAAAATGGTTGGCCGGTAATGGGTGGAAGGTTGTGACCAGTGAACCCGGGTATGTTCCAAAAAACCTTTGTGAGTTGGATGATGATCAACTGGAAGAGGTCGGAGAGTTTTTGGACGCACTGGATGAACACGATGATGTGCATCGTATCTGGGCCGCTTTGAAGTAGTTGGGTCAGGCTGGTTGTTCCAGCTCAATCTCGAACCAGAAAATCGACCCCTGTATTGGAGCCGGTAGGTAGCCTATTTCGCCGCCCATGGCCTGCACAAGGCGTTTGCAGATGGGCAATCCCAGTCCGCTGCCTCCGTACTCGCGGACATCGGAACTGTCTCCCTGGGTGAAGGGTTCGAACAGGTCGTTCTGCAAATTTTTAGAAACTCCGATTCCGGAATCCTCCACTTCTATCCGGATACGGAATTTGTTCCGGATTTCATGAACTTTTCGGGTCCTCAAGGTGATGGATCCTTGAAGGGTGAACTTGATGCTGTTTCCGACCAGGTTGATAATGATCTGGCTGAGCCTTTGTGAGTCCCCCAGCAGTTGCTCTGGAATGCCAGGGTCACAGTCCAGGTGCAACAACAATTCTTTCTTTTTCGCGTTGCCCTCTGTGACTTTCAAAGCGTCCCGCAGTGTTTCCTTGAATTTGAAAGGGTGTTGATGGAGTTTGAGTTTGCCTGCCTCCATTTTGGACAAATCCAGAATGTCGTTGATGGTTTTGAGAAGGACTTCGCCGCAATGCTTCACCGTTTCGGCATAGTCCCGTTGTTCATCGTTGAGCTTGGTATTCAGAAGCAGGAAATTCATCCCCAACATGCCATTCATCGGGGTGCGGATTTCGTGCGAAACAGTCGAAAGAAATTCGGATTTTACATGCAGTGCCCGGAGCGCCTCATCTTTTGCCAGTTCCAGTTCGGTGTTTTTCTGTTCCACCTCCAGCATGTGCAATTCACGTTCCCGGAACATGCGGCGTTTATGCTGATAGTATTTTGCCAGCAGTGCGATTACAACGACCAACAGAATAAAGAGAATGATGGATGCCAGAGTGATAAATTCGGAAGTCCGATACCACGGCGCTAAATGATCTTCGGGCAGCACTCTCAGTTGAACCGTTTCCACGGAGGATTCATTCAGCTCATTGTCAAATGCTTTGTATTCGAGTTTGTAAGTGCCCGGAACCTCGAAATGTATATCTGCCATGGGTTCATCTCTCAGAGTGATCCAATTTGTCGAACCGTTGATTGGCGGCTGTATGCGGTAAAGGTATTGCTGCTTTGATTGCGAGCTTGTCATGTTGGGCTGGTCATACTCCATGGTCAAACGTCGTTCGGCCACGACTTCAAACGGTTTGGATGATGGTGCCCCGGATTGATAGAATTGAGTTCCCACTTCTGTGGTCAGTTTCAGATTCACTCGGGGGATGCGACGTTGGGGAATCAGGCTGAAGATGCCCGCATCGGTGCCTGCCCAGATGGTGCCGCTTTGATCTTCGAAAACCGTCCGTACCGTGTTGTGGGGTAATCCGTCCCTATGATCCAGCGTGGACCATTGTTCGCCATTGAAGATGGCCATGCCGCCGCCTAGAAGTCCCACCCAATAACGGTGATCCTTTCTGGACATGTAAATCTGGCTTCCTCGTTCCAGCAGGGGATTGTCATCTGTGGGGACTTGTCTCAATATGGAATCTTCAGGTAAGTAATGAAAGATGCCTGCTCTGGAGAGGATCCAAAGGCATTTTTTATCCTCTTCCCACTCGATGTCTTCGATTTGTTTGCCCTCCAGTTTCCGCAGGGGCATGGGGATGGTGAGTTCGGAGCCATCAAAAAAGTATAATCCCCGATCGGTCCCCACCCAAATGGAGTCGGAGTCCGTAACCGTCAGGCAAAAGGGGTGAGATGCTCCCAGGCCGCTTTCGGCCCCGTATGTTTCGACCCTCCGATCAGAAATGTAAAAGCGAACCAATCCTGATTTGTGACTGACCAGCCAGAGGCTGTCATTTTCGCCGGGTTTGATATCACGGATTTCGGTCATTTCCCCTTCGGGACCCGAAGAGTCCAAGTATGTTTCCACCACTTTGGGCCCGGAAAGTTCGCAGATTCCCACCACGCCTCCCGCCCATATGCGACCAGTGACGTCGTCCACGTCGATGGTGTAAATGTGTTCGTGTGGTAGGCCCGCGATTTTTGAAATATGTTCAAAGCGACTGTCCTTGAAGTAGAAAATCCCCATCCCCTGGGTTCCGAACCATAGTTCACCTTGATTGTTGCCATCCATATCCAGCATCAAGGTGTGGGACAATCCGTCGTGCCGATCAAACGTTTTCAGGTGGCGATAATCAAAAAGGGACAAGCCGCTGTGTGTGCCCAGCCAAAGATCCCCGGTTGGGTCGAGGAGGCATGAGGTGATCCACTGATGGGGAATGTTGAGGGATTGCTCCCAGTTTGTCCATCTCCCGTCGTCGTAACGTAGCAGCCCGACGCCCTGTGTGGCCATCCATACCGTACCTTCATCGTCTTCCACGATATCCGTGATAAACGGATCGAGCAGTGCGCTTTGATCGGTTTCGTTGTGAAAGGTTCCATCGACCGGCGAGTAGACGGAAAGTCCTCCGTCGGTTCCAATCCATAGTTCTCCGTTCCTGCGTCGGGCCAGTGTGCTGACATGCTGGTGAACGAGCCCTTCGTGGAGGCCGAACTGCTTCCATTCATCACCGCGCTCTTCAAACAATCCGTTGCCCCAAGTGGCAACCCAGATGGAACCATCCTCTTTGGAGAGCACATCTCTGATCCATTTGCCTTGAAAGGCCTCGATTTCAAAAAGTGTCTCATCTTGTTCCTTGAAGAATCTGTAGAGACCCTGGTCCGAGCCGATCCAGATGCGGTTTTTCTGATCGTGGTACACCGACCAGATTGCCTCTTTGTTCAATGGTTCGTGTGATTTGGTTTGTTGGATATTTATTTCAAAACCCGATTGCCAATAGAGTCCCTCATCCGACCCGATCCACAACCGGTCCCCATCGTGGTGCAAGGAAAGGATGCGATCGGGTTTCAATTGTTCCGGAGGGACATGCTGGAATTGTCCGTTAGTGGATACCGCCAATCCACCCTTCTCAAGGCCCACCCACAATCGCCCGTAGTTGTCAAAAGCCATGCATCGGATTTCAATTTCATTGAGTTTGCTCAGCAGGTCGAATGTTGTTGTGCGGCCTTTGCGGAAGGCGGGGATGTGAAAGTCCAGATCCCGATAGGTTGGAGTTTGTCTGGTGTCCAATACAGTTACATTGTTCGGGTCGAAAGGGATCGTCAGAGGGATCATGCCGCTTGCTTCACTGAAGGTTCGTTTCAGTCCCATCCATGTTTGTGGCAAGTGGACTCGCAAGCGGTATTTTTGTTTGGGAAGATTGACAAAGCGATAATTGCCGTCCGCATCAGACCAGGTGAAAAAGGACTCCTTGTCCGAAGAGGAGGGATCGTTTCCCTCTGCAAGAGCCTCCACCAGCACGAAGGGAAACGGTACGTTATTCAGAGTGAACACCGAGCCTTCCAGATGCAGCGCGGGATTCAAAGTAAGGTTTTGCAGGATCGTTCCACTTTCGTTGATCTTGTCAGTATCAATATGCGTGCGGACACCCCTGGTGAGATGGGTGGCAACCAGTTCGAGTGGTCTGCCCGGTGGAATTGATTGAGTGGAGACAATGGCATATTGACCGGACGAATCAGAGGTTATTCGATTTAAAACAGTCTTGCCGGATTTTAATTCGACACTGGCAT
>JAQCFT010000294.1 GCA_027619545.1 Verrucomicrobiota bacterium
TCAGTCACCGCCTTCAAAATCTTATATCCACCCGCAGCCAGCATCGTGGGAATCCCCACCAGAAAACTATACTCCGTCGCCATCGACCGACTCAACCCCATCATCAAAGCCACCAGAATGGTCGTGCCTGAACGCGAAGCCCCCGGGAAAACCGCCGCCACCAACTGACCCAACCCCACCGCAATCGCAATCTTCCAAGTAATCGTCTCCGAAACAGGTTTGCCCTGCACCCACTTTTCCACCCAGAGAAACAGAATCCCGCCGATCAACAAAGCCAAAGCAATCGGCATGGGCTCATCCGGCAAAGTGAATCCATTCTTCTCCAAAGCCAAACCACCCACACCGGTTATAAAGAACGCGAGAGCGATTTGACTGATAAAAACCTGGGCATCCTTTTCACGCCATTGACGCACCACATACAGAATGCGCTCCTTGAACAAAGGAATCACCGCCAGCACGGCGCCGGATTGAATCACAATATTAAACAAATCCGATCTTGGCTCAATCCATCGCCCGAACATCTGTTGAATCAACAGGAGATGCCCGGTGGAAGAAACCGGTAAAAACTCCGTAATCCCCTCCACCACACCCAAAATCAAAATGTCCAACCACTCTGGCATCCGGCTATTCAGCGGAAATCCTCCTCAGAAACAAGCGTAAAGGTCCAAATAAGTAAAAACCAACTGCCATGATCACTTCCCCTTATAACCTTTACAGAACACCATCATTTCAATTTTCAAGAAATGTGAGTCCCCATAAAATCATCCCGTAAATCCTGTGTATCCTGTCAAAAAAACACCCATTCCAAATCTTCCGAAAACTAAGTCGGCGATTTCCACTTTAATGAGGAAAAACGCGCAAAATCCCGATCTAGCGAAACCCACTCACATCCGTTTTCAATGGCAACCGCAGCAAGCCACGCATCAGGAATCAGGTTTCCCCGTGCATCTCCTTCCTCACACAATGCCCGAAAAATGTCCCAGTGACGCACCCCAGGCCCAATCCATTGGCTCATCTCTGAATCAATCAAGACCTGACAAAATGCCATAGCCTCCGACCTTAAACTGGGATGTTTGAACAACCTTGGATGCGTAACGATTCTCAGAAATCCGGACATGACATTTGGAATAAGCGCAAACTGGGAAGAAGCATTCAACTGCCGCTCTATCCAATTCCTGCACAGAAGGTGATCTTCCGCATCAGACCTAAACGCATTCACGAGTATGTTGACGTCAGGTGTCTCCATGCCATGAATCAAGCGTTCATTCGATCTTCCAAATCCGAAGCATCATTCAGATTCACACCCGAAAGCACCCCACCACTTTGCGAACAAACAGGAAGTTTGACGGGCGTTTTTTGTCGAGAAGCTTGCTGATGACGACGCGACAGAATCAAACGTAACCCCTCCTCAATAAGAGCCTTCATAGTTGTCGACTCCTTGACAGCCAACGCTTTGCACATCTTTAACAAAGCATCATCCAGCTCAACAGTCGTTTTCATACATAAACCCATATTTCATATATGGGTTTATGTCAATCATGGTCGCAACGGCATAAATAGTTGGTTATGACCCCCAATGGTCTTACCCGCCGGGAAACCGAAAAATCAATGCCATCGCCCACACAGTTGCCCGCTCTGGACTGCCCGTGATTTGGCACCGCTTTGGATACGGTCCAAACAACTAAAAGACAAACTTCATTCCCAAACGTCAACCCACACCCCATCGCCATACACAATCTCACGCCGACTGCCAGGGCGTTGGGCAGGGCAAAAATGTTGGACATTAAGGATCCGTTTACTTTTCCCTGAAGATATTCCAGCGAGGTGTCGTGACCAACACCGCCCAGGGCATCCACCGAAATAGACATGGGTGACATTCTATGATATGTCGTGGCTTGGTGACTTCGTGTGAAAACAAATCCCCCTCTCCCCCCCAATCAGCGCCCTAATTCAAAAAACCTCTATTTAGTTCAGGACGATTTGAAGCGCTCCCATCCCTTTTCAGATTGAAAATCTGCGGGAAACTTGGTGAGCTGATGCCATGACACTCAAGAAGGCTTTCGTTCATGTCACAAAATTTGCCGCTCTGCTGCTGTGCGGGCTCACCTGCCTGTCGCTCAAGGCCGATCTGGAACAGGTCACGTCGGTCGAGGGCATCACGGAGTATCGCATGGACAACGGATTGCGAGTGCTGTTGTTCCCGGACCCCTCACAGCCCAAATTCACGGTGAACATCACCTATTTTGTGGGATCACGTCACGAAGGCCGAGGCGAAAAGGGCATGGCGCATTTGCTGGAACACATGCTTTTCAAGGGCACCAAAAAATACAGCAACATCATCAAACTCCTCTCCGCCCGAGGTGCCCAGTTCAACGGCACAACCTGGGTGGACCGAACCAATTACTACGAAACCCTCCCTTCCGATCAAAAAGGCAATCTGGAGTTCGCACTCGAACTCGAGGCTGAACGCATGGTCAACAGCCTGATCCAGGCCGAGGATCTGGAAACGGAATTCACCGTGGTTCGCAACGAATTTGAACGCGGAGAAAACAACCCCATCATGATCCTTTACCAGCGCATGATGTCCATGGCCTTCGACTGGCACAACTACGGTTTCTCCACCATCGGTTCCCGCAGCGATATCGAGCGCGTACCAGCCAAGAACCTCAAGGCCTTCTACCAAACCTATTACCAACCAGACAACGCCATGCTGGTCATTGCGGGCGATTTTGAACCAGACGAAGCCCTTGAGTTGGTGGAAAAACATTTCGGCGCCATCCCCAAACCCAACCGCACCATGGACGACACCTACACGGTCGAACCTGTCAAAGACGGCTCGCGTCACGTCGAACTCCGCCGCAATGGCGATGTCGCCGCTGCCGGGGTGCTCTACAACGTGTGCGCCGGATCGCATGAAGATACCGTGGTGCTGGATGTCATCGCATCCATTCTCACCGAAGAGCCATCCGGACGTCTCTACAAATCCCTGGTCGAAACCGGACACGCCAG
Source organism: Verrucomicrobiota bacterium (assembly GCA_027619545.1). Classification (GTDB taxonomy): domain Bacteria; phylum Verrucomicrobiota; class Verrucomicrobiia; order Limisphaerales; family AAA164-E04; genus AAA164-E04. The sequence goes on from JAQCFT010000294.1 coordinate 3,010, forward strand.
CTTCGTGTCACCGCTTTTCTTCCCGACACGCGAACCGGGCGCTTTCATCGTATTGACAGAAGTTCAGCAGGAAAAAGATCCTGAGCAGGTATTGGAGGTCATGCACAATGACATCGAGTCCTTCTTCGAGAGCGACATCACCGTAGCAGAAGTCAACCGCGCCAAAACCAGTCTTCTCAAACAAATTGAACTCGCTTTCAAAAACAGCAATCAAATCGGCATCAGCCTCACTGAATCCGCCGCCGTGGGTGACTGGCGCCTGTTCTTCCTGTCCCGTGATCAGCTGGAACAAGTGACTGTGGAGGACGTCCAACGCGTGGCAGCCCACTACTTCAAGCGTTCCAACCGCACAACCGGACTTTTCTATCCCACCAAAGAAACGGATCGAGCCATCATACCCGAAACACCCAACGTGGCGGAACTGGTCAAAGGTTACAAAGGCCGCGCAGCCATCGCCGAAGGGGAAGACTTCGAAGCCACACCCGACAACATCGAAAACCGCGTCCATCGTGAAACTTTGACTCCGGGCATCAAACTGGCGCTGCTCTCAAAGGAAACCCGGGGCGACAGCGTTACCGGCGCGCTTAACTTTTACATGGGTACCCCGGACACATTGAACGACCCGGCATCCCTGATCGCAGCAGACACGGTCCCCGACCTGATCATGCGTGGTTCCCAAAGTTATTCCTTCCAGGACATCAAAGACAGATTGGACGCGCTCAAGGCCAATGTCTCCATGAGCGCCGGGGAGCATGGCAGTTCGTTGTCGGTTCGTTTCCAGACCGACCATGATCACCTGGTGGAACTGATCCGTTTCATCGGCGAAATTCTCCGCACCCCTCTTTTCCCGGAAGAAGAATTCAACGTGCTCAAGCAACAACAACTCACCTCCTTGCAAGGCATGTTGTCGGATCCTCAATCCCTGATCTACCGACGACTCCGTCAGCGGCTCAATCCCTATCCGGAAACCTCCATCCACCATGTGCCGGATACGGAAGCACTGATAGAGCGTGTCGAAGCCCTGACATTGGAGGATGTGAAAGCATTTTATAAACGCAACTACGGGACCGGCCACGCCCATTTCAGCATTGTAGGCGACATGGATGAAGCAGCGGTGATCAAAGAGCTGAAATCGGCCTTTGCCGATTGGAATCCAAACTCCCCCTTTGAGCGCATCACAAAAGCGCGCCTGCCTTTGACTCTCACGGATGAAGTCATTGACACACCGGACAAGAAAATGGCTGTGGTTGCGGCAGGTGCCAGTTTGTCAATGGATGACACCGATGAACGTTATCCGGCCTTGTTGTTGGCGAATTACGTGCTGGGTGGATTTGCAGAGTCCCGAATGTTCAACCGGCTCCGCCAAAAAGAAGGTCTTTCCTACGGTGCCTACTCCGGATTCAGCGCACGTCCCCTCGACAAAATTGCGGCGCTATCCGTGATGGCCATTTGCGCACCCGAAAATGCCGAAAAAGCACAAACCGTGATGCATGAAGAGATCGACCGGTGGCTGACAGAGCCCATCCCCGATGAAGAACTCGCCGCCGCCAAACAAAGTTGGGAAACCTCCCAAAAGAACAGCCTTGCCAATGACCCGGTCGTCGCCGGCGAACTCGCCAACGGCCTCTACCTCGGCCGAACCATGCTTTTTGACAAGCACATCAACGACCGCATCCAGACACTCAGCTCAGATGACATTCTGAAAGCCCTGCAATCCGCCTTTAAAAAAGACGGCTTCGTCCGAATCAAAGCCGGAGACCTGAGAAAAAAAGAATAGATTATCGCAGAAGTGGTAGATCGTATCGTCGCGATGCGCCCCCTTATGGCATCCAAACCCCATGTCATTCAAAGGGGAGCCATCGGCATACAATATTCCAAAACCCTGCGCCCCCGCGCCTCAAGTTCCGATTCATCGGAACGGTCGTGAAAATGAAACTCACTGTTTGAACTCGAACATCTCCGTCTCACCAAACCGGTTCCATTCCACATCAATGGCCGGAGGCGACAACAATTCGGAGTGTACGTAAAGCCCATACCGTAATCGAAGGCCCTCATCCTGTTTCAAAACACGATCGCCATCAAACGTCAAACAAGCCCCCATCCAGCCGTCATTGCGGACATGGAACACGGTGGGATGATTCGGGTTGTCGGGATGATCCATCAAGGTGATCCCTTCCACCACACCGTTGTCAATCTGACCCGAATAGTCCACCCAACGCGCCGGCTTCCAAAACACTTCTTTTTCATCGATCAATCCATCCGCGTTCATGATCCGACCACCACCGTCATGTACCCCGATGCTTTTCGCCATGCGCACACCGATCAATCCAAAAGGCGTTTTGCCCAGGACAACCTCGGACTGTGCTGCCACCAATTGAACATCGATGATCATCATGTATTGGCCAGCTTCGCGTGGTTCGACAGAAATGCGTCGGGATTCCTTCAACAAGGTCTTACCATCGGTATCCTTCCACAAACTTGAACACACCACCGCCGCATGCGAATCGGCATCCTCCAAAATTTCGATACGTTGGTGCTGGATAGTTCCCTTACCGGTCCCATGATCTCCCCAGAAATCAACGCCGTTGACCTGATGATGCGAGATCCAGACACTGTTATGATGGCTGTGTGTCACCGGATCATGCGGATGCCCCATGCGTGTGAGTGAACGCCCCGATGGACCATTCACCGGGTAGACAAACGGTCTGCGTAGATCGCTCCCAAAGTGAAACCGAATACGTTCCTGCCCCTCTTGTTGAATCGACACCTGGTCATGAGGCAAAGGAAGAGCCTGCATGGAAGGAACCGGGTTTGGGCGAAAGCCCTCTGGCAGTTCCTGAGCAATAGTAACAAAGCCCATCACAAGGCCCAAAAGCAAACAACTGCAATGAACCCCACGAAAATAAGACAAATGGATCAACATAATGGCAATCTAACGACCAACCATCATCGAAACAATACCTAAGAAAGGATGACACTGGAGGGACGAGTTCCACCTCGATCCCATACTTCTGCCTCACCAATGCACCTGACCAATTGACGTGGAATGCGGGTAGTCATTGGTTTCCGTCTGTCTACAGCCTTTCCATTGCAGCCTGATCGCTATTCGGTCGATTCCAGGTTTGAAGTGGGTCAAGGCGGAGCTTGCCCCTCCGGATTGTTATTGTGGAGGGACGAGTTCCACCTCGATCCCATACTTCTTCCTCACCAATACTCCTGACCAATTGACGTGGAATGCGGGTAGTCATTGGTTTCCGTCTGTCTACAGCCTTTCCATTGCAGCC
>JAQCFT010000295.1 GCA_027619545.1 Verrucomicrobiota bacterium
CGGGTGAAGGGAATCGAACCCTCGTAGCCAGCTTGGAAGGCTGGAGCTTTACCACTAAGCTACACCCGCGCTTGGGAGACATACTTTACCAAGGAAGCTTGCCTTGTCAATTCCTGGATGCTTATCTTTTTTGGAAATGAATGATTTGTTGATCCTAAACGGCCGTGTCATCGATCCTGCAAATGATATCGATACCCACCAATCTCTCCTCATCCTAAACGGAAAGGTAGCGGCTTTGGGCGCCGAGGCCGATGCCAAGGCTCCTTCGGATGTCAAAAAGATCGACGCCAAGGGGCTCGTGGTTTGCCCTGGTTTGCTGGATATTCATGTTCATTTTCGCGAACCGGGCCAAAGTGCCAAGGAAACGATCGAAACGGGCACCCGCGCGGCGGCTCAGGGTGGTTTCACCACGGTGGTCTGCATGCCAAATACCAATCCGGCGATCGATAGTCCGGGCACGGTGGCCTTGATCCAGGATAAGGTCGAGAAAAGTGCCGTCATCCATGTCTATACCACCGGTGCCATCACCAAAGGTATTGCTGGCGAGGAACTCGCTCCAATTGGTTCACTGCATGGCGCAGGGGTGGTGGCGATCACGGATGACGGTCGTTGTGTGCAGAACAACGATTTGATGCGCCGGGCCTGCGAGTATGCCAAGATGTTCGATCTGCCGATCATGGATCATTGCCAGGATTACGATCTGGTCGGCAAAGGGGTCATGCATGAAGGCCATTGGAGCAATGTCATGGGGCTGCCTTCCTGGCCGGCTGCAGGGGAAGAGGTGATCGTTGCCCGCAATATTCAATTGGCAGAATTGACCGGCACCCACATCCATTGCCAGCACATGAGTTCGGCGGGTGCGGTGAAGTTGATTCGGGAAGCCAAGGACAAGGGGATTCCCATTTCCGGGGAAGCTTGTGCCCATCATTTCACGCTGACCGACGCCGCACTAGCCGGGAGCAATGAGTTCTGGCCGGTGGATGGCAAAGGTCTGTTGGATGTGATCAAAATGGATTACGAACGTCCCGAGTGGGAGAATTACAATACACTCTTCAAAATGAACCCACCTTTAAGGTCCGGAGCCGATCGGGACGCTGTGCTCAAAGGGGTGGCGGACGGCACGTTGGAAATTCTTGCTTCAGATCATGCGCCTCACTGCGCCTACGAAAAAGAGACCGAATTCGACACCGCTCCTTTCGGCATCACCGGTCTCGAAACGGAACTGGCCCTGGGCGTTATGCGTTTGTATCAGACTGGGATGATGTCTTTGTCGGAATTGATCAGGCGTTGGACGGTCACGCCGGCTAAACTGGTTCGACTGGATAAAGGAACTTTGAGCATCGGAGCGGCTGGAGATGTCACCATCTTTGATCCGGACGAAGAATGGATCTACGACCGCATGAAAACCCCCAGCAAGGCAACGAACAGCCCCTTCCATGGCTGGCCCCTGAAGGGACGCAACAAATATACCGTTGTGAACGGCAAGGTTATTTTCGGGAACTAACTAAAGGTTTTTTAGAAGCCAAATCCCACACATTGGAGGGACTGGTTCCACCCTGTCCCATGCTTTGTCCTCATAACTTCCTAAAGCAAAGGACGGGGAACGTGGGAAGCCCTGGGCGTATGAAGGCCTATGGCGTTTCCATTGCAGCGTTGTGACAATTCGAACGCCTTGAGGTTTGAAGTGGGTGTAAGACGGAGCTTACCCCTCCGGTAGTGGATCTATATTTTTTGGCCTGCGCCCCAAACGATCAATGGAATTGAAGTCGCCGCAAAAGACTTGCGTCAAGAAGGACCTGTTTCTTATGCTGTCAACCATGAGCGCAGTATCGGTTGACGTAACAAATCGGGATCGGATCCATGCACTGGCGGATCGTGTCATGTCGGGGGGATCGGTGGATCGTGAGGAGGCAATGTGGTTGTTTCATTTGGACTCGCAGGCCGATATCACCGATTTGATGGCTGCGGCCAACCGCATTCGGGAGCACTTCAAGGGCAACAAGATCCACCTGTGTTCCATCGTCAACGCCAAAGCGGGTGGTTGCTCTGAAAACTGCAAGTTCTGTTCCCAATCTGCCGCATACACCACGGAATCCCCTCGATATGGTTTTGTGGATGCCGAGCCGGTAAAGGAAGCTTCCGCCGAGGCCGAACGCAACAACGTGACCGCAGTAGGCTTGGTGGCGGCCTGGAAAGGTTTGCGCGAAGGTCCGATCCTGGATGAAGTTTGTGATCGTATCCGCGAGATGGCCGCCGACGGCAAGGTGCGTCCGGATGCTTCCCTGGGTCTCATCGACAGCCAAGTGGTGGCTGACCGATTGAAAGAAGCCGGTTTGGCCTGCTACGGCCACAATCTGGAGAGTTCCAGACGTTTTTTCCCCGAGCATTGCACCTCTCATACTTATGAAGACCGTTTGAAGACCATCGGTTTTCTGAAGAATGCGGGGATCAAGATCTGCAGCGGCGGCATTATCGGCATGGGTGAAACCCGGGAAGATCGCTGTGATATGGCCCTCGAATTGAAAGCCATCGGAGCCAGTGTGGTTCCAGTCAATTTCCTCAATCCGATCGCGGGCACCCCCTACGAAAACAACGATCCCCTGCCCCCGATGGAGATCCTCAAAACCATTTCCTGTTTCCGGTTCATCTTGCCCAGACAGGAAATCATGGTCGCCGGAGGGCGCACGGTCAACCTGCGCGACCTGCAGTGCATGATTTTCATGGCAGGTGCCAGCGCGTTGATGGTTGGCAATTACCTGACCACATTGAATCAGCCCGCAGAGCAAGACCTGCAAATGCTGAAGGACTTGGGTCTTGATCCGGACTGGGAAGCGCACGAAGAGATGGAGTCGGGCAGTTGCGGTGAGGGCGGCGGCTGCGGTTGCTCCGCCAAGTTGGAACCGGCTGAAGTTTCCGCGTAATACCAACCAAACACCCCGGTTTCTTCTCGGAATGATGCAGGACGATTTGCCCAAGCGTTGCGGGAAAAACAAAGATGGTTATCGGGGTGAATCCATCGATCCGGATAACATCCTGGGCCAACTGGAAGATCAGTCTAAAGCCAAGAGCTGGAAAACTGAGCATTTGCGCTTTGGCAACACTTCCAGGGAATCATTGCTCTTCCTGGAATCACGCGACACCCATCATCAGAAAAGAGTTCTGATATCAGGGGGCATCCATGGCGATGAACCGGCCACCACAGCGGCTATTGCTCAACTGATTCTTAACGCAGAGCTACCCGGTGCAATTTCCTATTACGTCTTCCCCTGTCTTAATCCCACGGGCATGCGACGAGGCGCACGAGAGAATGCAGAAGGTTCTGACTTGAACCGCGATTATTTCAAAAAGCAAACCAATGAAGTGCAAACGCACCTTCACAAGCTGGAGGCCTTGCCGCGCTTTGACCTGGCACTGCATCTTCATGAAGATTGGGAAGCTGCCGGATTTTACCTTTACGAACTCAGCAAAGAAAACACACCCGCCATCTATGGAAGACGCATTCTCGATCAAGTTGGCAAAGTGTGTCCCATAGAGTTGGCTGAAATGATAGAAGGCATGCCGGCCGATCGAGGGCTCATCCACCCCAGACACCGCTACCTTGACCGCGACGACTGGCCCGAAGCTTTCCACATGATGCGCCACAAAACGGATCATTGCCTGACGTTGGAAGCTCCATCCGATTTTGAGTTGAATATCAGAGTGAAAGCTTTGATCACTGCCGTGCAAACAGCGATCAGAATCCTGTGAGTCTAATTACTCACAGTTCAGTAAACGCCGAAATAATTCGGGATTCTTGCTGATCAATCGCTTTGCGGTGCCAACGGCTTTCTCCGAATGCAAAGAAGGTTTGACAGGTGTCAGAATGATACTGCCGTTTTTATGAACTTTGATGGACACCTGATCCCCGACTTTCAACCCAACCAAATCCATTAAAGCAGCATCAAAAACCAAGCCCTGAGAACTCCCGATTTTTGTGATGGTCTTCGTCATGATCTTCGGCAGTGAATGACGAGAAGATTGCCGTCAAGTTGACACTCACCATAAGTGGACCATCGACCATCGGATGCTGTTCGAAAAATAGATATCAACTATCGGAGGGGCGAGCTCTGTCTTGCCCCACTTCAATCCTCTGTGCTTTGGATCCCTTTTCAAGCTGCAATGGAAACACCACAGTCATTCGATTTAACGATATTCTTCCCGCGTTCCACCTCCTGTGGTCAGGATTGTTCTAAGGTGAATATTTGGGAACCGGGTGGAACCGGTCCCTCCATTTAATAAAAGCCAAACTGCACCCAATCCCGCCCTCTGGGCAAGAGAGGATCATTCGCGGTTTTTGGTGTCGATGGTGAGGGTGACGGGGCCGTCGTTGATGAGGGCGACTTTCATGTCTGCTCCGAATGCGCCGGAGGCCACTGGTTTGCCAGTGGTTTGCTCAAGAGTTTTCAGGAATGCTTCGTAGAGAGGAATCGCCACCTCCGGAGGAGCTGCTTTGATGTAGGAAGGGCGGTTGCCTTTTTTGGTGCTGGCGTGGAGTGTGAATTGGCTGATAACCAGGACTTCACCGCCGATGTCTTCCAGTGAACGGTTCATTTTACCTTCATCATCGGAGAAGACTCGCATACGGGCGATCTTGCCGCACAGCCAATCAATATCGGTTTGGTTGTCTTCGGCCTCGATTCCCAGCAGAATCAGGAATCCCCATCCGATAGCTCCTTTCACCTTGCCTTCAATGGTGACCGAGGCTTCGGATACTCTTTGTAATACGATACGCATGGAGATGATCTTAGTCGGATCCTTTTTGTTTATCCACAGATGAACGCAGATTTTCGCAACTCCTGTTCAGTGGGGACGCTGATTCAAATCAAGGATATCGCAGCGATCAGGATCAGATTCACATAAACCGCCGCCAACACGTCATCGATGACGACTCCCCACCCTTTTGGAAGGTTTTGGCTGACGCTGACGGGCCAGGGTTTCCAGATGTCGAAGAGTCGAAACAGAGCGAATACGGAGGCGTGTAAGATCAATACTTTGAGGTTCAGGATTTGATCCATTTGCCGGACCCATTCCGCGATGTGCGGAAAAACAAGCATGGGCCCCAAATAGCAACACAACACAGCGACGAATTCGTCCAGCACAACGCATCCGGGATCGTGAGCGCCCAGCACCTTTTCAGCTTGCCCACAGCACCAGACCGCGAAGAACACAAGCCCCGCAGCCACCAGACACATCATCCATGGCGATAGAAAGAGCATCAAGACCACCGCAGCAGGAATCGCTACAGCAGATCCCCAAGTGCCCGGGGCCTTCGGCAGATGCCCGACAGGGCCAAGGCAGGCAAGCGTTGCGGTCCAGTGTCTTGGCGATTGTGTCATATGAATCTGTGGGCGATGGCTCTCAGGATAGCGTTCTACATGTCATCCAGATAGAGGTCCCGGTTTTTCACCAGATAGACAGCCCCCGAGTAAAAGGTGAGCAACACGGTGATCCATTGGGCCAGCATGGAAAAGGAAAGCACCCACGGCGCACCGAAAAGGTTCCAACCAAAGATCGCTTCACCGATGTTTCCCCAACTGGCATAGCTGATGGATACCAACACGGCGATGATCGCGGTAATCTGGGAAATGGTCTTGTGCTTCCCAAATCGCTCAGCCGCCAGAACGATGTTCTTGGATGCAGCCAACAGGCGCAATCCGGTGATGGCCAATTCACGCGCCACAATGATGATCACCATCCAGGCCGGCATCAAGTCCAGTCCCACAAAGGCGATGAAGGCGGATCCGGTCAGGATTTTGTCCGCGAGCGGGTCCATCAGCTTCCCGAAATCGGTGATCAGGTTGTCCCGACGGGCGATTTTGCCGTCAAAATAGTCTGTCAGGCTGGCAATGATGAAAATGACCAGCGCGACGGTATCATGGTAGGGAAACCCCACGGACAACGCAGCCAAAAAGACAACGGTCAGTCCGAAGCGGGCGACGGTCAATTGATTGGGTACGTTCATGGCTCAGTATGTGGGTCTTCGATTAGCAAAGCTCCCATCGGGTATAGATCGAACATCCGGTGTTTGGCAATCCTTAGTCGTTTGTTTTGGGATTTTTCGTCATTCGGGTGGTAGGGGGAATGGCTCCAATTCGATTCCTCCGTAACGCGGAAACCAAAACTTACGCTCTGAATATACTGTCTGTTTTCGATGACCCAAGGGCTTACCACGTTCCATTTCCTTTGGTTGAGGACACTTTAAGGAGAAAGTGTGGGACTTGGTGGAACAAGTCCCTCCATTTCTGTTTGTGC
>JAQCFT010000296.1 GCA_027619545.1 Verrucomicrobiota bacterium
GAACGAAATCAAGGCAGAAAAGAGTGGGGTCATCACCGAGATTCTCGTCGATAACGCCAAGCCGGTCGAATTTGGACAGCCGCTTTTCAAGATAAAACCCAATTGACAAAGCATCCCGTTCCGAGCCGCTACTTGACTGGCCGATTCGTGGAAAGTGAAATGAACGGACGAACGATTTGTCTTATTAGATATGTTTGAGAAAATTCTGGTTGCCAACCGCGGGGAAATTGCCGTTCGCATCATTCGAGCCGCCAAGGAACTGAACATCAAAACGGTGGCAGTCTACTCCGAGGCCGACCACAACTCGATGCACGTGCAAATGGCCGACGAAGCCATCTGCATAGGCCGAGGCCCCAGTGCGGAGAGCTACCTTCGCATCGACCGCATCATCAGCGCCGCAGAAATCGCCGATGTGGATGCCATTCACCCTGGTTACGGTTTTCTTTCCGAAAACGCACATTTCGCGGAAATTTGTGAAAGCTGTAACATCAGGTTTATCGGTCCCTCTCCCACCGCCATGAACGCCCTGGAAGATAAAGCCGTGAGCCGTGAATTGGCAAAGAAAGCGGGCGTGCTTCCACCTCCGGGATCAGACGGTCTGGTGGACAATGAGCAGGAAGCGCTGGAGATCGTCAAAAAGATTGGTTACCCAGTGATGATCAAAGCCGTCGCCGGTGGTGGAGGCAAGGGCATGCGAATCGTCCACAACGACATATCACTCGTCAAGGGTTACCATACCGCACGCGCTGAAGCAGAAAAATCATTCGGTAATTCAGGGGTTTACATCGAAAAGTTCATCGAAAATCCGCGCCATATCGAATTTCAGATCCTCGGGGACGGCAAGGGCAAGGTCATCCACCTGGGCGAACGCGATTGCTCCATTCAACGACGCCACCAGAAGCTCATTGAAGAGACACCCTCTCCGTTCATGGAGACGAAGATGTTCCGCGATCTTCGCAAAAAAATGAGCCGAGCAGCGGTCAAGATTGCTGAAACAGCCAAATATACCAACGCGGGTACCGTCGAGTTTGTGGTCGATGAAAAGGGAAATTTCTATTTCCTGGAGATGAACAAACGTATCCAGGTCGAGCACCCGGTAACCGAAGAAGTGACTGGCATTGATTTGCTCCAACAGCAAATCCTCATTGCCATGGGCGAACCGCTTCGCATCTCACAAGGCGACATCAAGTTAACCGGGCATTCCATCGAGTGCCGCATCAACGCCGAAGATCCTTTCGGTGATTTCAGGCCTTCCCCTGGCCGCATCGAGATGCTCTACGTCCCCGGTGGCCGTGGCATCCGATGGGATTCACATGTATACGCTGGCTATACCATCCCGCCCTACTATGATTCCATGATCGGCAAACTGATCGCCTATGGGAAAGACCGCAGGGATGCCATGAACATCATGTCCAGAGCCTTGTCGGAATTCATGATCACAGGGATCAAGACCACCATCCCGTTCCAGCAAGCCATCTTGCAGGATCCGGACTTCCGCAGAGGTGTTTATACCACTAATTTCATCTCCAATCTGCTTGGAGGCGGTGGACGAGAACTGATTGAGGTCAAAGCCTGATTTTCGTGTCCTTTTTCCGATCCTCATTCCTGGTGGCATCCGATCATTGATGTGTTGAAACCCCTCGATCAATGTCATTTGTACGCCTTCATCGACGAAGCGTACCGTGGCCCGCGTTCTTACGAGGACCTGGCCAAATCTCTTTGTGATGGCGGAGCGGATATCATTCAATTGCGCATGAAAGATGCCAAACCCGAGAGAATTCTCGCAGCGGCCGAATGTATCCACCCCATCACCGAATCAGCAGGCGTACACTTGATCATCAACGACCACCTGGATATCGCCCGCCGGATGCCCCACCCTTTTGTCCACATGGGACAAGAGGATTTTTTTGATGAAGGATACACCAAGGCATCGGAACTGCATTCGCCAGAATCCACAAAGCAACTTTGCATCGGCCTCAGCACACATGCCCCGTCACAAGCAGAAAGAGCCATCGAAGCCGGTGCAGACTACGTGGCCATCGGACCGGTGTTCGCAACTCCCACCAAACCAATAGCCACACCGGTCACTCTGGAATACGTCCGATGGGCAGCGGAAAACATTCGCATACCGTGGTTTGCCATAGGCGGCATCCATGCTGGCAACGTGGACCAAATCCTTGAGGCGGGAGCACGCAACATTTGCGTGGTGTCCGATATTTTGAAGGCATCCGATACACAAAAAGCCTGCACATTTTTCAAATCCAAACTGCAGTCTGCTTCCTGATTTTCCGCTGACAACACGGCCTGACAAATTCTCAAGCCAACCACTCAAACCGATTCCGTTTTGAAACCACAGTTTTTTTGAAGTTGACGCAGGTGGATTCAAAATCCGGGCACCAAGGTCATTTAAATTATACAACCAGATAGGGTTCCCACATCACCGACGTTCCAAAGGTTCAGGATGATTCGCCAGAATCAACTTCAATTGAGCCAACAATTCGGGACGCGAGGCGGCAAGATTCCTCGTTTCTCCTGGGTCTTCCTGATAGTCATAAACCTCAAAAACGGCCTCCTCCTGATCCGCACCCGGACGCTTCCATTCAACCAATCGATACCGATCGGTCCGGATCGCTCGCCCCATTCGGGGCCCACGCGGGTAGGCATGATAAGCGTGATCCCGGACCGAGGCTTCGGAGTTTTTCAGAACGGGCACCAGGCTTGTCCCATCAATCGGTTGCGGACCTTTAGGTCTGGGCAGGCCTGCCAGATCAGCCAACGTCGGAAAAATATCCACCGTCTCGGCAAGTTGGCGGGTCACGCTGCCTGGTTCGGTCATACCTGGAACACGAAAAATAATCGGGATCCGATTCGCCTGTTCATAATTCGTGTGTTTGGTCCAGCAACCATGATCCCCCAGATGCCAGCCATGATCCCCCCACAACACCACCATGGTATTATCCGAAAAACCATATCGATCCAAAGCATCCAATACCTTACCGATCTGAGCGTCCGCAAAGCTGGCAGCCGCATAATACCCATGAAGCAACTGCCGTTGCACGGCGGTTTCTTTCAGATTAGCCACGGTCAAGGGCGCATAATTAACAATCTCCCCACCTCGTTTACCGGCAAAACCGGGGGCGGCTTCCGGATCGTTCTGATCGCTGGCCAAAGGAAAAGCGTTGGGATCATGCATGTCCCAATACTTTTTTGGAGCAGTAAACGGCAGGTGTGGCTTGACAAAACCCGCCATAATAAAGAATGGCTTTTCCGGTTCGTTCTGATGAAATTGTAGACGCTCAATCACCTTTTCAGCGATTCGTCCATCTGCATAACCATCGTCATCGACATCAGCGTTTTCCCATGCATAGCCCTTGGGTAGCGAACCGATTCGATCCAGTTTTTGATTGGTAAAGTAAGCTTCCTCGCGGGTCAGTTGCCCTCCTTCTGTGCTTTCCGGAAGCAAATACTCGACCACTTTATCCAGATAAGCCGGCACATCCCACGAATGAGGATCATCATGATTTCCATGTCCAGTATGAAGCACTTTCCCGAAAGACGCCGATTTCCACCCGTTTTTGCTGAAATACTGAGGCATGGTGACGGCATTGGGCAACACATCGCGAAAATGACGTCCCAATCCGTAGATACCGATCGAAGTCGACCGGCTCCCCAACAGCAGGTTGTTTCGTGAAGGAGCACAAACGGACTGATTACAATAAGCCATCTCAAAACGCATGCCACTGGCCGCCAATCGATCAATATTCGGAGTTTTGGCCAAAGGATCGCCATAGCACCCCAAGTTCGGTTTCAAATCATCCACCAGGATGATCAGTACATTCGACTGCCCTATCGTTCTTCCATCACTCAATACATTCACCAAGAAGCAGATGAGAAGCATCAACTTAATTCTATTCACATTCATGGAGCCGCAGCCTAACCCATGTTGAATAATGAATCCAAGCGATTCCCTGGCTGAGAAACATCACAAGTAATTCACCTACCGTGCGGAAAGAGAGAACTAACTTTCCCTCAAGCACCTACAATGACATTACGATGACCAATTCAAAGGCAAGTATGAAACTACGGCCTGGGTCCAAAGTGGTGAATGGTAACATCCACGAAATGACCAAGGTATCGAAGTGGTAACGAGGGGATCATCCTAAAGAAAACACAAAGCCATACCATGAAATGGAGCATTAGTAAAAAGATCACCGCAGGATTTGGAGTGTGCTGCGCACTGATTGTTGTAAATCACTAGTGTAGCCAAAAGAAATTCGGACTCAACCGAGCAAGCCAATGCATAGGCAAAAGAAACCCGTCAGCCCGCGGAAGCAGGATGCAAAAACATGGCCGACCTCAAGACCGACATCGAAGAAATCCGAACTCCCAGTGCAGAGGTCGAAGAGATTGTCAAAGACATTGATGAGATCGCTTTCCAAGAGAAGATCCTGGCATTGAACGCCGCCGTTGAAGTGGCGCGTGCCGGTGAGGCGGGCGTTGGTTTTCCAGTGGTTGCCGATGAATGACGGGGACTGGCCCAACGCTGCGCCGAATCCTCCAAGCAAACCTCAGAACGTATCGCAACTGACATCATCCGAAGCAAACGAGGTGTCGAAATCGGCAAACGTATGACTTCCGTATTCACCAACAACACAGACCTCAACCAACATTTTGAGCTTCCGTTTTTCGATGTTCGGGATCATCATAGTTTCATGCATTCCCGATCCAAAGTAACACGTCGGTCCTTTTTGAAGCAGTCTTCACTGGCTGTGGGCGCCAGCGCCTCAGCCCTGCATTTCCCATGGATTGCCAAAGCACAGTCTCCGAACGACAAACTCCAGATCGCCGCCATCGGCACCGGGGGACGCGCTGCCGCCAACGTAGCGGGTGCTTCTCACGAAGCCATCGTTGCCATGGCTGATGTGGATTCCAACACGCTGGATGCCGCCGCAAAGAAACTTCCCGACGCACGCAAATACCGTGACTTCCGCGTCATGCTGGAAAGGGAAGCGGACAAAATTGATGCTGTGCTGGTAGGCACACCGGATCACACCCACGCTCCGGCCGCCGCCATGGCACTTCGCATGGGCAAACACGTCTACTGCGAAAAACCCCTCACCCACACCGTTCATGAAGCGCGCGTACTGACCGATCTGGCCAAACAAAAACAACTCGTCACCCAGATGGGCACGCAGATTCATGCAGGAAATAATTATCGTCGTGTCGTGGAGTTGATCCAGTCCGGCGCCATCGGCAAAGTGGAACGCGTGCATGTGTGGGTCAGCATCGGACATTCCTACTCAGACGGACGTTTCACCACCAACACGCAGGCGCCAGCAAACCTTGACTGGGACCTGTGGCTAGGCCCCGCCCCCGAACGTCCCTTCACCGAAGGAGTGCACCCCTTCAACTGGCGCCGGTTCTGGGATTATGGCAACGGTCGCTTGGGTGATTTCGGGTGTCACTACATGGATCTCGCCCACTGGGCGCTGGACCTACGCCAGCCAACACACATTGAATCCAAAGGTCCCGAAGTGGATTTGGTCAGCACCCCGCCCTGGCTCGAAGTCGATTACAAGCACCCGACTCGAAACGGACGTGGTCCCGTGCACCTGACCTGGTATGGCAACCGCAAGCCGGACATTGCCAAAACCCTGAAAGACGCGGAAGGAAATCCGATCAACTTTGGAAGCGCTGTATTGTTCATCGGTGAAAAGGGAATGGTCATTTCCGACTATGGAAAGCACCTGTTACTGCCCGTGGAAACATATCGTGATTTCAAACGTCCGGACGAATTCATACCAAACTCCATCGGACATCACAAAGAATGGACTGAAGCCATCCGCAACGGCGGCAAAACCACCTGTAATTTTGAATATAGCGGCGCCCTGACAGAAGCAGTGCTTCTGGGATCTGTATCCTACCGAAGCGGTGAAGCTATCGAATACATCGTTGAATCCGCCAACACACGCACCCCGGGCAAAGCGCGCGACATGCTGCACAAAGAATACCGCAAAGGCTGGTATCTCTAACATGCCACCCCTGTAGGGATTCCGACTTTATCGGGACCGCACCGGTAGGGACGCGCTGCCGCGCGTCCGCCAACGTGCCCGCACCACGCCACTGGCACTCCCTCAACCACAATGCGCTCGCGGTTCCGCAGCAGCGGAGCCCTACCAGCCCCCCAGATCAACGCTTGGCACATGGCTGGCATCATGGCAGGATGGGGCCACAAAATGATCAACCGATTCATTCATAACGCCGCCATCGTTTTCAGCAATTTGT
>JAQCFT010000297.1 GCA_027619545.1 Verrucomicrobiota bacterium
TGTTGATGCTAGTTTTTATGAGCTGCGCGTCGTCAGTGAAGAATACAGCAAGAAGCTTGAAGAAATAGGAATCAAACCTGTGTCTTAGAATTTAAATGACCCCGATTATCTTCGCACAATATTTGTTATGTTTAATTTAAATTCCTGAATTGGCCTATCTGAATACCCTTTTACCTTAATACATTTCAAAATCCACATTTGGATACCTTGTCATGGAATCAAAAAAAGTACAACGCGTGCAAACTGGAATTCGTATCGAGAAACGTATTTTAAAAATTTTAAAAGCTCTTGCTGAGCATCTCGACTTATCCCTGGGAGATTTAATTGAAGGCATGACTTTGCACTGCTTTGAAGGAAAACAGCCATTTTCCGCCAAAACCATCAAGAAGATCAAAATGTTGAGTGAAGTGTACGAACTCGACCTGACGGCTGATGACAGCCATCAATTGGTCGAATAAATGACAGGCGGGTCATTTGTCATGACTTGTTTTTCCACGGCATATCCGGAAATTTCGATGGAGTCTTATAGGTTTCCATCTTTGGCTGTTGCATGGGTATGTTGGAATCACTGTCTGATTCGGCATGGTTGGCGGATGGATTCATTTCGGTTTTCCAGGAAGCTATCTTTGCCTGTAACCCGTGGTGTTCCGCTTTTTCCTTGTTGCCTTGCTTCACGTAAAACAAGGAAAGATTGGTGTGCACCAGCGGATCATTGGGACGCATGGACTCCGCCTGATGACCTAACCGAGTGGCTTCCTCAAATCGTTCCAAACGGCAATAGGCCATGCTCAACGCTGTTAATGCTTCAAAATGTTCTGGTTGGGCTTCAAGGATTTGTTTCAGTAAACGGATGCTTTCCTGGTAGTCCGCCTGACTGTAGGCAAACATCGCGTCATCCATTTCGGGTGTCGAATTTTCTTGATCGTTCATTCTTGCTATCGGCGGCAACATAAGTCGTGTTGCTGGTCACTGCAAGAAGCAAGGGCCGTCAAAGATTATGCTCTATGCCCGGTCTCATTAATGTGCTACTTATCCATCATATGGGTGAACAAATGGGATCATATGAAAAACTCAGGGCGGATTATGAGCGCTTGCGGCTCCTTTATCAGGTCAGCAATGAAATCCATGAATCGCTGGATCCCAAACAGGCGCTCGAAATCATCCTGAAACAGGCCAAAGATCTGACCAACGCCAATTCTGCCAGCATATCGTTGGTCAACCCGACCACGGCCATGCTGGAACTTCAGGCTGCCATCGGTATTCCGGAGGACGTCGCCAAGGACTACGAACTGCCGATCGGAAAGGGGATCACAGGGTGGGTGGCCAAGCATGACTCCCCTGCCCTTGTCAACGAAGTCGATCAGGACTCTCGATACACAGCTTTATGGGAAGAGGTTCGATCTGAACTGGCGGTGCCGTTTGATGTCAACGATCAGATCAGAGGAGTGTTGAATGTGGATTCCACACAGCCGGGTGCATTTGGGTTGAATGATCAGGAAATGCTCAGTGATCTGGCGCTGCAGGCGGCCAAGGTCATCAGCAACACCTGGCTTTACGAACAAATACGTTATAAGGCCCGCATGTTTGAATCACTGGCAACCATCAACGAAACCATTCAGAATGTGTTCGATTTGGAGGAAGCCCTGGATGCGGTGACACGTGAGGCATCCAAGTTGATGCAGGCCCGAATGTGTTCGGTTTTGTTGCTGGATGCGTCGGGTGAATGGCTGGAACTGATGGCATCCTATGGTGCAGGAGAAAGTTATAAATCCAAACCGCGACTCCATATCGATGAAAGTTTTGCGGGCAGTGTTGTTCGAAGGAAACAGGCGATCCAATTAAAGAACGTGCGCCGATCCAGCATGTATCAAAGCACGGAAATCGCCAGAGCCGAGGGGCTGGTCAGTATGCTCAGTGTTCCATTGATGCTGGGAGACAGTCCGATCGGTGTCTTGAGCGTTTACACTGGCAAGCCACACAATTTTTCAGATGAAGAAATATTGATTCTAAAGGCTTTCAGCAACACGTCGGCCACCGCGATTCAGCGCGCGAAATTGAACAAGGAGATTCGCCAGATGGAAGAAACCATGCGCGGTCGTGAGAAACTATCCGCGCTGGGGCTGTTGGCGGCCGAGGTCGCTCATGAGATCCGGAATCCATTGACCGTCATGAAAATGGTTTACCATGCGCTCAATCTGCAGTTTCCGGAAGATGATCCACGACATGAAGACGCCGAGCTGTTGGGAAGAAAGATGGATCAGTTGAATGACATCGTGGAGCGCGTTCTGGATTTCGCCCGACAATCCGAACCCAAGACTGGCAAGGTGGATATCAATCAATTGGCTCAAAACCTCTATCTGCTCACTCGTCACAAGATGAAGCAGCATCGTATTGATTTTCAGATGCAACTGGCGACTTCCCTGCCCTTCATCACTGCCGATGCGGGACAACTTGAGCAGGTCTTGTTGAATTTGACGTTGAATGCGATTGACGCCATGCCTGACGGCGGGGAGCTTCAACTGTCCACTTCACTTTCGACGAACGAGCAAGGTGACCAGGTATGCGTACAATTCAAGGATTCCGGTCATGGTCTGGATGAAAAGCAGGTATTAACCTCAACCGGACTATTACAGTCCAAAAAACCGCAAGGCACGGGTTTGGGGTTGATGGTGGTCAAAAAAATTGTGGAATCCCACTGTGGCATCATACGTATCGATTCAAAAAAACAGCAGGGAACTACCATTCAAATACGCATTCCAGTGCGGCCTGCTTTGGAAAAACAAGGAGGGTGAGCATTAACAGGGATTGCCATATCAGAAGAGCTCATTTAGGCTCCCGACATGCTTATTGAAGGAATCATCAATCCAAACTTGCTCTCCCTGATTTCAAGGATCCGGCACACCAACACGCTTGTCATTGCAGACGCGGCCTTTCCTTTTTGGAATATGATTGAGACAGTCGACCTGACCCTGGTGCGTGGAATTCCCACCATCACTCAGGTTCTCGACGCAATATTGCCGAATTGGAAATGCGGTGAGATCTTCATGGCTGAGGAATTCAAGAGCACCAATCCTGACGATAAACTCCGTGAATTCGAAACCGCATGCCGGGGCATTCAGCGCACCTTTGAGCCGCACATTGAATTCAAAAAACGGGTACCTCACGCCATCGGATTGATTCGCACGGGCGACACGACAGCCTATGGAAACATGATTTTGGAATCTGTCTAAGATTATTCAGCCGAGTCTGCGGTTGTTCAACTTCGCGCAGACCACGCCGACAATGATGGAGCTTGCGAGGATCATAAGTGAACGTAACCCGCTGTGATCCCAATATCCTTTCAGGCCAAGACCGATAAAGAAAACGGCACCAAGCAGCATCATCGGTATCCAGGCTTTTGCCAGGAACCCCGGCTTCTTTTTCGAAGAAACAAAAGCCACCCACAGAGTGGAAATCAGGATCAAGCCACATCCCATCACACCGGTGAAAAGGTTGGCGGGAGTGAGAATCCAGACGAATTGTATGGACTGTTTGTCCGGGCTGAAGATTTGCTGCGTGAACAAGGCCAGGATCACCAGGAAAGCTCCTGTTGAAAATACGATCAATGATCGCTGTCTCCATTCTTTCGGGTGGTTGATAAGTTTTTCCCACCGCAGGGCTTGAGCCATTTCCTTCACAATGGTGGGCCCCACTTCCAATGTGCCGTAGAGGGTTCCGTACATAGCCAAAAAAGCGCCCGCAAAATATAAAACTCTCAATCCCGGATAGGCATCGGAGACAAAAACTGCCTGCACGGTCAATAAATCGCCACCTGTCGGCGTCATTTGCTGAGGAGCCAGAACCAGGTGCCCGCATATCACAAAAACCACACTGAACAAAAACACACAGGCAAAACTGATCACGCTGTCCCATCTTAGATTCCGGAGGCCTTCCTCCACGCGAGGGTTTCTCTTGATATCGTTCCCGTTCACATGCTCCGCCGCCACCACCTCACAACCGACCGCCGCATTCCCCCACCCTTTTTCACGAATGAAAGCCACATAGCAAAGGTAGTCATAACTGGACCCCCCAACGATGCCAACATAAGTGGTCAACTCCACCCACACAGGGCGATCTTCGAAGGAGGGAAATCGATCGATCCAGTCCGGATACTGAAACGTTCCCGGCCACAGCATCCCTTTCGCTACATCAAACCAATCGGGCTTGAGTAGAACGACAGCGAAAAGAATCATCAACAACATCAAACCGACAATGATCATCTGGAAACGTTCCAGTTTTTGATAGTTGCCCTGCAATGACAAAAACACGACCGATCCAAGCACTCCTGAAGCCCACACATAGACCAGGGCTCCGGAGGTGTCTGTTAAATGGGCCAGCAAAGTTCCCAACGTGGAAGCATGGAATGCGATCCAGATGGGAAAGCACGGAACAGCCAGCATGAGAAAAGTCATCGGCAACCACCCGGCAGGTCCCGGTAATTGGTCCCAACTTTCCAGAGGGTGTTGCCCGGTGATGATGATCTGTCGGCCGGTGGTATAAATCAGCACCCATTTCAAAAGACAGATCAACAGAAACACGAAAAGAATGTGGTATCCGAAGAGGGACCCGGCTCGCGAAGAAAAGACCAACTCACCGGACCCGATGGTCAGCGACGCCACAATCGCTCCCGGCCCTATTCGAGCCATCCATTGACGCCACCTGGTGAGTATCATGTCAGGTCAGTAAACAACGATTCCATGGTTGTTATATCCTGATCGAAGTCAGTTGCACCGTAGTTAATTGGAATTTCTCTTTTTCCCAATTCCTCCTGAAATTGTGCTCGAGTCATTCCGACAATTCGCCCGCAACGCCCCATCGACCACTGCTCGCGCTTGTAAATCCCAATGGCGACGTCAAGCAATACAGTTTCAGGAGTAAGGTGAATTTCCTCAGCGATACTGTCAGGAAAGGTTACCGTCATAAGCAAATTTTAACCCGATTATCCCGTAAGAATCAACAGGCAATACCCCAGTTGTCTCAGGATGGGTGCAGTTCAAAAATAGACATCCAAATTCGGCTTTGCGCCCACTTCAAACTTTCGTGCATTTAAACCCTTTTCAAGCTACGATGGAAACACCACAGTCATTCGATGAATGACCCTCTCCCCGCGTTCCATTTCTTTTGTTTAAAAACGTTTTCAAGGGGAAAGTTTGGGGTGAGTCCCGCATTGGGCGCATCTCACTTGATTCCTTGAAGGAGCAGAAAATCAAGGATTTCTATGGCTCTCGGCTCACAATTAAATTCTTAGAAAGAATTGAAATGCACCCGTCCCGCGCATGCGCGTCAGGATAATGGCATGCAGTTGTGCAGCTCGTTTTAAACCAAAAGGTAAGTTTTTCATTTTACAACGAAACCACGAAGGTCACGAAGATATGGTTAAAGTGAATGCGTGATCAGTTGCGAATACACTTCTGACATGGTTTTCCTGAAGAGCGTGATTCACAGAAATCTTTGCGCTCCTGGCGATCTTTGCGTCTTGGCGCTCATCCGAATTGAGGGGGACAGATTCATCAATTGGGAATCAAATTCAGTACGATCCTTTTATACGCTAGCGAGATTTCCTCGGAACCTTTTTATAGGTCACGAAGCTTTCAATGATTGCCTGTTTTTATCGCAAAGGCGAGGAGGCGCAAAGACGCGAAGCAGTGGGTAACAAAGAATGCAGGAAGAAAATGTAAGATGAACATTAGCTACCTATTGGGAACCGCAGGGACTATAGCTTGGTTTCTTTATCCTGACGCGCATGCGCGGATGCGGGATCAACCCTCCATGAACTAAATAATGAATAAGCCCTTTCAGATTCATTCAAATTGGAAACAAACCGCTTCCTGGTTGTTTCGCACCAACAGGTATGGCCAGGCCAGGCACGGTGGATTCCAGGTTTTGCCATCGATGGCGTGCCAGCGGTTCAGTTCTTTGGCTTGTGTTGGATTGATTTCCAGCCAGACGATGTCGCCTCGCTCGGTGAGAAGCAGGATGGCATTGTCCAGAGTCAGTATTTGGCCATGGCCATATCGTCCTTGCTTCCATTGGCGTTCCCCGGTTTCCAGATTGACACACGCCATGATCCCGTCATCCAGTCCGTAAATATATCCATCCCGTTCCACGACATTGGTGAACTTGGCTTTCATCCCCATGGTTTTCCAACGCTCTTCAATGGTCCAATCTCCTGCTTCAGTCAATTGAATTTGCAGCAAGGCGCACCCCACTCCGTAACCGCTGG
>JAQCFT010000009.1 GCA_027619545.1 Verrucomicrobiota bacterium
TTGTTTAATACAATCGTTCAGGAATGGCTGCGGGGGTTTTCATGTCGTAGGGAAGTTTCCAAAGACCTGTACCATCCTTATTGGTGAAATAGAGGTGGGAGGCTGTCAGGGTGTCGGGATTTCCATCTGCCCAAAAGGCGTAAAAATCTGGATGAGCATTCACCGGGCGTCGTGCATAACCGTGGTTACGGGGGCTTTCGACCGTGATGGTTCGAAGGAGATTCCATGCCAGGATCTCTGCGGGGCGTATCCACATCATCATTTCTCCTCCGGTGCTGTGACGCTGTGGTCCGGGATGAGTGGGGGCAATCAACCGCCAGCGCTTGTCGGGTTCGATGTAAATGGAGCCCATGTCGTAGTTGTGAAACGCGCGGGTGATGCTTTGAAATATCCATTCACCGTTTTGCCAATGCGCAATGGTCCATTCACGAGGGCGATGGTGAGGGCCGGGCTGGTGTTTGTCGCTGGTGATGTGCAGGATGACCGGATTGCCTTCCCCATCGACCGTGATGTCCTTCAGGTAAACCAATCGATCTTCAGCCTGATAATCTTTTACCAGTGCAGGGTTGTCAGTTTCAGTCAATGGAGGCAGGACTTTGTCACCAGAAACGGTTTGCCAGGTTTCGCCAAGATCGGATGCTTGAAGAAAATAGAGATTGGTGCGGTAGTCAACGTTTCCGTTTGGGTGGTAATTGAACGCTGTCATCACACGTGAACCGATGCGACGACTGATTTGGTAATGTCCTCCCATGCCGGCCAATTTTTGATCCTCGGTCCAGCCGAGACCATGCTGGCTTCGGTTCCGGTAAAGCTCACGACCTTTCGTGTATTTGGTAAACAGATGTAGACATCCTTTTTCTTCGATCCACCAAGGTTGAGGGTAGGTGAATTCTTCTTCACTGATCTGATCGAATGCCCCGATGTCATAAGGCTTTCTGCTTCGGTATTTGTAGCCCGGGCGGTGTCGGCCTCGCCCGCTCACAAAAACCCACAGGTGACCTTTGGGATCCATGGCGATGGCTGGGTTGTCGTGGGGATCATTTACCTTCAATTTGTCGTGGACCACGGTGGGTTGGGGCACTTGTCCTGTGGTATGATCATAATACCCGATCATGGCCAGGAGATGGGTTTCATTTGCTTGAGTCGTGCCGCCGAATACAAAAAAAGTCTTGTTCGCATCCTCGTCGTAGATTGCCAGTGGGCAGTGCTTGGCTGTGTAGGTGCCGAGTCCGCCTGAATACTT
This sequence comes from Verrucomicrobiota bacterium, assembly GCA_027619545.1. Taxonomy (GTDB): domain Bacteria; phylum Verrucomicrobiota; class Verrucomicrobiia; order Limisphaerales; family AAA164-E04; genus AAA164-E04. The sequence goes on from JAQCFT010000009.1 coordinate 1,244, forward strand.
GGAACCGTATTCGGATTTTTGTCCAAGATCGAACCAGATACCCCGGTAGCCTGCGATCTTTCCGGTGACGGGGGAAGGGGGACTGTTGTCGATCGTATCGGCTGCATGCATGGCGGCGGTCATCTGCCACAGGAGGGCTCCGAACGCAGCTCCAAGCATCAACCAGCATTGATGTTTCAATTGAGATTTCAGTGGAAAAAGCATGCCACATGATGGAATTGTTCGAGCATACTTTCAATGGCGGATTCATCTGATGCTTCTCCCTTGACCCTGATGGGCAGGCGGTCTAGTTTGGTTCGATCTGGGGAGCATTCCGAGGCGGCTTTTATGTTGCCTGAAAGGCGCTGAGAGTTTCGCTCGGGAGAGCGAATGACCCATTGAACCTGTACGGATAATGCCGACGAAGGGAAAGCCTGCCCATGCTTCCTGATTGTTGGTTTTCCATGTGATTTGACATTAATTAGAGCATCCAAATGATAGCAAAAAAGGACCAGACCGAACCATCGAGCAGTCAGCCATTGCCCAATTCGACCCGTGTTTACGTGGACGGACAACTGCATGACTGCGTCAAAGTGCCCATGCGGGAAATTTCACTGAATCCAACCCATACGGTTGCAGGTAAAACGGTTGAGAATGAACCGGTGCGAGTGTACGATACCAGTGGTCCTTGGGGAGATCCTGGTTTTTCCGGCAAAGTGAGTGAAGGGTTGCCTGGTTTGCGGTCGGAATGGATCCTTCAACGTGGTGATGTGGAATCCTACGAGGGACGCGAAGTACTGCCATTGGATAACGGGTATCTTTCCGAGAAACACGTCGAATCAGCGGGCAATAACGATGGCACCAATGCGTTGAAACAGTTTCCCGGACTCAAACGCAAACCGTTGCGCGCTTCCAAAGGTCATCCCGTGACACAGCTTTGGTATGCACGGCAAGGCATCATTACGCCGGAAATGGAATACATTGCCATCCGGGAAAACGCAGGACGGGCTCAGGTGGTGGAAGATGCCTCCAAACTTTCTCGGACTTCCCTGGATCATCAGCATCCCGGACAATCCTGGGGCGCGCAGATTCCCCGCCAGATCACTCCCGAATTTGTGCGCGATGAAGTGGCAAAAGGTCGTGCGATCATTCCCTGCAATGTGAATCATCCGGAATTGGAGCCAATGATCATCGGCCGGAACTTTCTGGTCAAAATCAATGCCAACATTGGTAACTCCGCCGTTGCTTCCAGTATTGAAGAAGAAGTTGAGAAGATGCGATGGGCCACCAAATGGGGGGCGGATACCGTCATGGACCTTTCCACCGGTAAAAACATTCACGCCACGCGTGAGTGGATTCTGCGCAATTCACCCGTTCCCATCGGCACGGTGCCGATTTATCAGGCGCTTGAAAAGGTCAATGGAAGAGCCGAAGACCTGACCTGGGAGATTTATCGGGATACGTTGATCGAACAAGCCGAGCAGGGAGTGGATTACTTTACCATTCACGCCGGGGTGTTGCTTCGGTTTGTTCCCATGACCGCGGCGCGTGCCACGGGAATTGTTTCGCGAGGTGGTTCGATCATGGCCAAATGGTGTCTGGCGCATCATCAGGAAAACTTCCTTTACACGCACTGGGATGAAATATGTGAAATCATGGCCGCCTATGATATTTCCTTTTCGATTGGCGATGGTCTGCGTCCCGGTTCGATTGCGGATGCCAATGATGAAGCTCAGTTTGCCGAGCTGAAGGTGCAGGGAGATTTGACTCGCCGCGCCTGGGAGCACGGGGTGCAGGTGATGAACGAAGGTCCAGGACACGTTCCCATGCACATGATCCAGGAAAATATGACCAAACAACTGGAATGGTGTGGCGAAGCTCCGTTCTATACCTTGGGACCTCTTACAACAGACATTGCACCCGGTTATGACCATATTACCAGTGGCATCGGTGCCGCCATGATTGGTTGGTACGGATGTGCCATGCTGTGCTACGTCACGCCCAAAGAACATCTGGGACTGCCCAACAAGAAGGATGTGAAGGAAGGGGTCATCACCTACAAGATCGCTGCTCATGCCGCTGATCTCGCCAAAGGACATCCGGCAGCGCAGTATCGGGACAACGCCCTGAGCAAAGCGCGTTTTGAATTTCGCTGGGAGGATCAGTTCAACCTGGGGTTGGATCCCGAAACGGCACGTGATTATCATGACGAAACACTCCCTCAGGACGGTGCCAAAACCGCTCATTTCTGCTCCATGTGTGGCCCTCACTTCTGCGCAATGAAAATCACTGAAGACGTCCGGGAATATGCCAGGACGCAGGGTTTATCCGATGAAGAAGCCATCAAGCAGGGGCTGGATGAAAAATCGCGGGAGTTTGTCGAAAAGGGGGCCGAGGTTTACCAGAAAAGCTGATGAGATCACTGGTCCTGTCATGGTGAGGGGAGATGCATTAAAAGCAGGTTTCTTATTGAGGAGCATCATCCTCTTCGGCTTGCTTTTGATGTTGTTGGAAGGGATGCTGGCAGATGAAACAGGAATCCGATCCAAGCTACCATGGTCGTTTCAGCCGGTCTTGCCGCAGGATGCATTCAAGTTCAGAGACATTGATGATTATATCGATGATTCGATGGAGTCGCACGGGATTGTTCCCAATCCCCTGGCAGATCGGTGGACATTGATTCGGCGCGCAACCTTTGATCTTCTGGGGCTTCCTCCCTCACCAGATGAAGTGTTGGCATTTGTGGAGGATTCATCACCGGATGCCTATGAAAAGTTGGTGGATCGATTGCTGGCTTCTCCCAGGTATGGTGAACGCTGGGGGCGTTACTGGCTGGATCTTGCCAGATACGCCGATACAAACGGAGCCGATGAAAACATGGCATTTCCCAACGCCTGGAGGTATCGCAATTATGTGATCCGATCCTTCAATCAGGACAAACCTTACGACCGGTTCATTCGGGAACAGATTGCGGGAGACCTTTTACCCGAAACGGATGATGTTGATTTGCAGGTGGATCGATTGGTTGCCACCGGTTTTCTGGTGTTGGGACCAAAAATGCTCGCCGAGCAGGACAAGGAAAAACTGCTCATGGATGTGGTCGATGAACAGATCGATGTGGTGACTCGCACATTTCTCGGGATCAGCGTTGCTTGCGCCCGTTGTCATGACCACAAGTTTGATCCTGTTGACCAGGAGGATTATTACGCCCTTGCCGGTATATTTCGAAGCACGCGGACCATGGCCAACACCGATCATGTTTCGCGCTGGACCGAGCGGGTGGTGCCTCATCCTGAAAATGCTGATTTGCAGGCTGCGTTTGAACTCCAAAAATCAGATCTGGAAAGACGTATCCAGGAGTTGGAACGTTCTGCCGGATCAGAGGAAAGCAAGCAGAAGCTCGATGCATTCAAGGACCAGTTGAAGCAGTTGGAAGCAAAGGGAGCGGGGTTGCCACGGGCCATGTCCGTGATGGATGGTGATATTCAGAATCTCCCCGTTCATCTGCGCGGCAATCATCTCACATTGGCGAAACATTCCGTGAACCGGCAGTCGGTCTCCTTTTTGGATCACCTGGTAGCGATGGGGGACATCGCTTCGTCGGATTCCGGTCGATTGACTCTGTCGGACTGGTTGTGTGATCCGGAGCATCCTCTTGTAGCAAGAGTCATGGTCAACCGGATTTGGAAAGGACATTTTGGGGAGGGGCTTGTATCGACTCCCTCCAATTTTGGTCATACGGGTGATTATCCATCTCATTCTGAATTGTTGGACTGGTTGGCCCGGAGGTTTGTCCAGGACGGGTATTCCATCAAATCCATGCACCGTCGCATGATGCTTTCCAATGCCTACAGACGTTCATCGGAACATTCCTCCGTGGCTGGTGGTATAGATCCTGATAATCGATGGCTATGGAGGCAGAATCGTCGCAGGTTGGAGGCAGAACCCCTGCGGGATGCGCTGCTTTACATTTCGGGACGGCTGGATACTGAATGGGGGGATTCCCTGGGGAGTATGAAAGATAATTCATCTTACTATCGCGAGGAGGGTGAAGCCTTCAAAGCTCCGGTTCGGGCGGTGTATCTGCCTGTTTTACGCAGTCGTGTTTATGACATGTTTGCCACCTTTGACTTTCCAGATGCTTCGGCTCACTTGGAGAAAAGATCCCAAACCATCATGCCCCAGCAGGCTCTGTTTTACCTCAACGGAGAGTTGACAAGCCAATGTGCCGACGGTCTGGCTGATTCCATTCAGGCATCCGGCCCGGGTGAAAACGAGCGTACTTTGAAGCGCCTTTACCTGACGCTTTTCTCCCGATACCCTTCCATTGAGGAAATGCGTTTGTTTGAGGCGTACTTGCGTCAGTCATCCTTTGTCGGTACGGAGGAAGCCAAGCGTTCAGGGCTTGTACGCTGGATTCGGATTCTAATGGCGTCTAATGAGTTCAGTTACATCCGATAGACATCGAAGCATGAACAAGACAACATTATGCGAGCATCGCCAGGGGCCGGAGCTGAGCCGGCGCCAATGGCTGGAGCGTTCGACTGCCGGATTTGGCGTCCTGGCCATGCGCTCGTTGTTGGCTGAGGGTGCGATGATGGACAAGCCCAAAAGCGGCATGCCCCACTATCCTGCTCGGGCAAAGAGGGTGATCTTTCTTTTCATGCACGGAGGACCTTCCCACATCGATACCTTTGACTACAAACCTTTGCTCAAAAGGGATCACGGCAAACCACTGCCCTTTGCGAAACCCAGAGTGCAGTTTGCTCAGACGGGTAATTTATTGGCCAGTCCGTGGGAGTTCAAACAATATGGTCAGAGTGGTCGTTGGGTTAGTGAATTGTTTCCGCAAGTGGCTAGGCATTCTGATCAATTGTGTGTGATCAAGTCCATACACGGGTCCAATGAAGCGCACGGTGGGGCGTTGCTCAAAATGCACACCGGCTCGGATACCTTTGTGCGGCCCAGTATGGGGGCCTGGGTCAGTTATGGATTGGGGACCGAGAACAGAAACCTGCCAGCATTTATAACCATTCATCCCACCCTAGGGCATGGGGGTGTTCAGAACTTTGGAGCCGCCTTTCTTCCAGCCCAACATCAGGGTGTGCGTATCGGGCATCGGGGGGCCGACATCAGGGATGTGGGGATCACTAACCTCAAGCCGGCGCTTCCTGATGCCGATGAACAGGCATCGGATCTGGCGTATCTCGATCAGTTAAACCGCTTGGAACTTAAAGAGAATGGGCCCAATACGGACCTTGAGGCCCGTATTGAATCATTTGAATTGGCCTTTCGTATGCAGATGGAGGCGCCTCCACTTTTTGATGTGTCCAAAGAAACCGAGGCAACGCGGAAACTTTATGGCATTGATCAAGAGGGAACCGATGGTTTTGGAAGGCAATGCTTGCTGGCAGCGCGCATGTCCGAGGCGGGAGTTCGTTTTGTCCAATGTTCACATGGTTACTGGGATCAGCACAGCAATCTTGAGAAAGATCATGCTCGGCTTGCCAGAGAGGTCGATCAGCCCATAGCGGGCTTGTTGAAAGATCTGGCCGGCCGGGGGTTGCTGGAGGATACTTTGGTCATGTGGGGCGGAGAGTTTGGGCGAACCCCGACGGCACAAGGAAAAGATGGTCGGGATCACAATCCTCATGCATTCACCTGGTGGTTCGCAGGGGGAGGGGTGCGTCCTGGTTTTGAGTATGGTCTCACCGATGACTACGGCTATTATACAGCTGACCAAAGAGTGCATGTTCATGATCTACATGCCACACTTCTGCATTTACTGGGCATGGATCATGAAAGGTTGACATATCGCTATGGAGGGAGGGATTTCCGGTTGACCGACATTGCCGGCGAAATCGTCCACCCTATTCTGGGGTGAATGTCATGATCATGTCATTTTTTAAATTATCTCATTTTTCCCGCTAAACCCGACCACCTTTCTTCCGATTTACTAGGTAGTTCACCCTGTGGATCGCCATGATTTTAAACAGTTCTAAACAAGTTCGGCTTGCTTTTGTCGACAAGCACTCAGAAGTGCTCGATGGATTCAAGCATTCGTTGGTGGAGGAAAGACCGGATTGGTCAGTACGCTTCTTTGATGATGGACAGCATTTATTGTCGGATATGGAACGTAGGAAATATGATCTGGTCGTTTCAGATATTCATTTGCCAGGGTTATCCGGAGGGGACTTTCTTCGGACCGTGGCACAAAAAGCTCCGGAGACAGTGCGTGTGGTTTCTTATGAATTGGAGCGCCAGGAAGATGTGATGACCCATGTTGATGTCTGGAACCAATTTATCACCAAACCATGCGAACCGGATATGCTGATTTCGGTTGTTGAAGAATCATTATCAATCAAAGAAAAACCACCCGGATTATCTGCTGTGGAAGTTATTAAAAACCTGAAACGTCTGCCGACCATCCCAGCCATTTATCTGGAGTTGAACCGGTTGTTAAGTGATCCCAACTCGCATCCTGACGATATCGGCGACGTGGTTGCTCGGGATATTGCTTTGACGAGTAGTCTTCTGCGTATCGTTAACTCCGCTCAGATCGGCCTCCGGCGAAATGTTTCGACGCCGCACGAAGCAGTCAGTTTTCTGGGGGTGGACATCGTCAAGACCCTGGCATTGGGAGCTAAGTTATTCACCATGTGTCATGATCAAATCCTTCGCCTGCCCTACTTGAGAAATTTGTGGGATCATAGCATGTGCGTAAGCGGTGCCGCGCGCAAGATCATGAAGGTGCAGGGGGGAAATCGGAAAATGGTGGATGAGGCTATGGTGGCCGGATTGCTACATGATGCCGGAAAGTTGGTTCTCGCGACGAATGATCCTCAAAAAACGATGGAAGTCATGAGTTTATGTCGTGAGAAAGAAATCTCGCTCATGAAAGCCGAGGATCTTGTTTTTGGATTCAATCACGGCGATGTAGGCGGGGTGTTGTTTCGGTTATGGGGTTTGTCGGGCAAAGTGGTTGAAGCGGTTAAATTTCATCATGTTCCGGGTCGCAGTTTGAACAAGGACATGAGTGTGCTGGCCGCCCTGCACGTGGCTGAAATGGTGAGTCAACCATTAGGTGAGGGGAGTTACGGCCAATGGAGTCAGGAAGATATCAATCTCGAATATATGCAATCGGTTGGAATGGAAGGGGATTTGGTTGATTGGAAACGTCGTGTGGATGATTTTGAATGATCCCGTTTGCTCGAGATGAAATTTTTACCCAATAAGGAGAATCCCAAATAATTATGAAATCAAACGAACATCGTGTTGATGAATTGTCCTGGCCTCATCAAGTTGCCTCCATGGGGCATCGCCACTTCGATGATGTGTCCCAAACATGTCTCGATCTAGGAACCAAATACATGCAGATGCCATTCGGTGTGATCAGCAGCATTCATCGGAATGTTTATCGCATTGACAAGGTGTTTGGCCGGCCTCCGGGACTAGAAGTGGATGATGAATGGTCGGTTGAAGAGACTCCATGTTTTCGAGTGCTCGCTGCAGAATGCATTTTTTCCTGTCCGGATTTATTGGAGGATAAGGGAGCGGATTTTGCCATATTTGCTCAAAAGCATGGAATACGTGGTTTCATCTCTGCTCCTATCTGGGTCAACCAATCGGTGCAGGGAACCTTGAGTTTTTTTTCCAATGAAGTGCAGGAAACGGTTGATCCGAAAATAGCCCAGGCACTCGAACTTGCGGCATTTGGACTTTCTCGATTCCTGGAATTTGAGCATTTCAAGAATATCCGTGAACTGATGAACATTCAGTTGAAGGAAGCCCTTGAGGATGTCAAGGCACTCCACGGATTGCTCCCCATATGTGCCAGTTGCAAGAAAATCAGAGATGTGGATGGTCTATGGGTCAAATTCGAAGAATATGTAGCCAAGCATTCTCTGGCACAGCTTTCGCACGGCTTGTGCAAGCCGTGCGTGAAGGATCTGTATGGATTTGATCCGTACGAAATGGATTCTGAAGAGGAAGAATGTTCGTGTGGAGGCTGATCAGTCTTCCAGTGTGAAGTCTTCGGGAAAGGCTGCAATGGTTTCCTGAATGGTGCTCTCATCTTCTATGACCGTATCATTCAGGATAATTCGATAGAAGCGGCGTTTTTTGCCGATGGCTTTGTCATCTTGAATGGTGATTGGTCGTGTTTGAAACGAAAAAGAGAAGACGTCAGACCAGTTTTCGAAATCATCGGAAGCCTGAGCCTTGAAGGGCAAACCTCTTGGTCCAGTGATAGACATGCGTGATTTGGAGTCGGGTAGGACTTGAACGTTCTCCATTCTTATGGGAGTGCTGTTAATGAGGGATGTGCGATAATACCTCGGGCCGGTTGGTGCCGCTTCCTCGTCAACAAGGGTCAAGTCCCGTCCTTTCAACGTTTCCAGAGCAATCGGTTGCCATACTTTTTTATCATTGGAAGCGTAAACGATGATGGTTTGATCGCGTGGACCTCGAACGGTGATGACCGGTGCCTGGCCTGCTTTGCGTTTCAGGGTCTTAAATTTAACCGAGAAATTGATTTCAGCTGTGATTCTGCAGGAAAAATTGGCGATTGGATCCCCGTTGAACCGCCAAGGCGTCCAGCCATTGCCTTGTTTTACCCAGATATCATCAAAGCTTTTTCCAACGAGAACGGGGTCTCTCAGCAACAAGCTCGCACGGTCGGTGCTCCGACCGCTCAAACCACCAAATTCAACCGTGAAAGTAAAGCTGTCCGGCACATCGACCGCAATGTCGTCAATGATTGCCGTATTATAGTCAGGGAAGATGGTAAAGGGTGCGCTTTCGAACAGAAGGGTGCCGGGGCTCGATGCCTCGAAGGTTTCCTCTCCGTCGTTGGTGTAAAATCGAACGATGCAGGTCTCATCTCCTTCAGGTTCGAATTGACCCAGATATTCAAATTCAAACTTGGTGACTTTTCGTCCGTCTCCAGCGAGTAAAATTTCGTCGCCATATTCGATTGTCCTGGGGTATTGCCCCGTGATTTTGCCCAAGATGTTGTCATAGACGACTTCCTCTGAGACGAATTGAGCATTAACGAGCGTGATGAAACCGGCGCATCCGAAGGCGATCATGCCTGCGTATGCTCTTTTGATAACGGATGATGGTGCGTTAAACATACCTGCCTTTCTTGGAAAAAACGAATGCCGAACCAATTATCCGCATAGGAAGTCAGTCGTTTACGGATTGAATTGGTACCCCGGCTAGGACTCGAACCTAGAACCAATTGATTAAGAGTCAACTGCTCTACCAATTGAGCTACCGAGGCATGGCGTTTAATTTCGATGCAATCATTCGATTTGTCAAATGGTAAGCACAAGAAATGCCAAAATCATTTTTGAGAATGAAACTTTTCGCACTCTCAGAGCTGCGAGGGGTGAGTCATGAGTTCGCTAATGCGCGTTAAAAGACGCCCGGCAGCGCCCCCATCCAGCACCCGGTGATCGAAGCTCAAAGTGAGTTGGGATTCTGTCACCGGCACAAAACTTGACGTGGGTTCATCCCAGAAGGGAACCTTTCGTCCCGCTCCCATGCCCAACACCAACGTTTGTTCGGGAAGGGGAATGGGCGTGGCCCAGGTCAGGCCGAACGTCCCGAAATTGGTGACCGTGGCGATCGAACTGCCTGTTGCGTTGGGTGGCAGTTTTCTGAGTCTCGCCGATGTTACCAGGTTGTTATAGGTTTCCACCATGTTGGTGACAGAGGTTTTATCGGCATGACGAATGACCGGAACCAGCACTCCGTCCTCGGCTTCCACAGCAAACCCAATGTCAATCGATGTTGGATGCGCGATTTTGTTGCCGATCAATCTGCCTGCAGTGGCACTGTTTTCCGAAAGAGCGATGGCCAGTGCCCGGATCGCAAAAAGTGCAGGCCCGGGTTTGGGATTGAGCTTGGCGCGGTGGGACAATAGTGCATCCATTCTGACCGGAGTACCCACGGTGGCCAGCGGACGTGTCCAACTGCGGCGCATGGCGTCCGCTACCGCCACCCTCATTGAAGAGGCTTGTGTGAGTCGAGTCTGCTCAAGTTGGGTGAGGAATTTCTCAAAATCCTGAATAGTCAGCCGTCCCCCGGCACCACTTCCGGCAATTCCCGCCAGATCCGCTTCTCTCAATCCCAATTCATACATGCGCGCTTTCATTCGGGGAGACATGTATTGCGCCCCTACAAAGTGAGCCGGTACTGGCAGACCTTTGATGGTGGGCTTCACCACCGAGAACGAACTTTCACCGCCCGTCGGCGTCGATGCGGACTGGTTTGAGAAGGGTTGTTCCGCGTGTTGTGCGGATGAAAGTACTTTCGATGTCTCTGGAGGTATGGAATTTTCAGGCTTGGAGGATGTCTGTTCGGACGAGGCCTCACTACGTACCTGGCCAAGAACATCGCCGACCGCGTAACTTTCCCCGATTTCAACGGTGTACGCGTCAATGAATCCATCGCAGGGAGCGGTGACATTCATCGTGGCTTTCTGGGTTTCCACCTCGATGATGTCCTGACCTGCGGTAACGCTTTCGCCCTGGTGGACAAGCAGGTCGATGATCGTCGCTTCCGCGATGGACTCTCCCAGTTGAGGCATGATGATGGGGGTTAAAGACATAGGCTTTCGATGATTGATGAGATGTCGTTCAAAGTTAAATTCTGAGCAGGTGACGTGAAGCTGCAATGATGCTCTGTGCTGTGGGGCGATGGACCGACCATAGCCTTGGATGATAGGGGATCGGGGTATCTTTGGCGTTGATCCGCTGGGGGGGGGCATCCAGCAGATTGAATCCTTCCGCCACCACTCGGCTGATAACCTCCGCATTGACACCTCCCCAGGGCCATTCCTCCGCCACACACAACAATCTTCCCGTGCGTGCCACGGATGCAATGATGGTGTCTGTGTCGATGGGTTTGACAGTCCGCAAATCGACCACTTCGATTTGAATGCCGTCTTGCGCCATCTCTTTGGCGGCTTCGAGACACTCATGCACCATGGCGCTATAAGTGACAATGGTCATGTCCCTGCCTTCGCGCGCAATACGTGCCTTGCCGATTGGCAGGGCTTCCTGTGGCAGGGATTTTGCCTTGAGATGGAAATAAAGATACTTGTGCTCGCAGAAAACTACCGGATCGTCCAGCGTCACTGATTCAATCAACATGCTGTAGGCATCTTCAACCGTCGCAGGTGTGCAGACAATGAGTCCGGGGAAATGGGCGTATATGGATTCGAGACATTGGCTGTGAAAGGGGCCGCCTCCTGAAGTGCCTCCGCTGGGCAATCTTAATGTGATCGGGCATGGCACTTCGGTTCGCCAGAACAAGGTGGCAGCCTGGTTGACCATTTGATTGAACCCAACTGTCGAAAAATCTGCGAATTGAACCTCGATGATGGGGCGAAGCCCCTCGATGGCTGCCCCGACGGCGGAACCAATCATGGCGTCTTCGCTGATGGGAGCGTCGATGACCCGGCCTGGAAATTCGGTTGCCAGGTTTTTCGTCGCCTTGAACGCTCCGCCGAATGCTCCCACATCCTGACCGTAAATATAAACTCTGGGGTCGTTCTTCAGCAGGTAGGCTTGCGCTTCCCGGATGGCTTCTAAGTAGGTGATGCTCATTGGATGATCTTGATGGAACCGCTCAGGGCCTTCATTTGGCGATCCCGTTGGCCTGTTCGTTCAGTTCGCGTGTTGCCAGAGGGTTCCAGCTGTGGGTGTAAGGATCCGGACCACCTTCCTGTTTGACAATGGAGATGGAATGATTGATGTCTTTCTGGGTGGAGGTTTCCCACTCCTGCAGTTCCTGATCCGAAAATCCGTGTTGGGAAGTCATCAGCGTTCGAGCCAGTTCCATGCAGTCCTTTCCAACGTTTGATTGCTTCATGTCATCGGTGACATAATGGGCGTCATCATGTTCTCCATGGCCGCACAAGCGAAGGAGTTCGGCCACGATCAACTGAGGTCCTTCTCCTTCTCGTGCCTTTCGAGCGGCTGATTGCAGTGTGTTCCAGCAACTCTCGAGATCCGTTCCATCCACTTCATGAGCGGTGACCCCGTATCCGACAGCTTTGTCGGTCAGCTTCTTGCAGGCAAACTGCATCGTAGTGGGGGTGGAATAGGCATATTGATTATTGGCAACCACCAGCAACAGGGGAAGTTTTTCGATGGCAGCCTGATTCAATGCTTCATGAAATGCGCCGGTGGATGTTGCGCCTTCACCGATGCAAGCAGCACCCATAAAGCCGGATTCACCTTTCATGCGTTTGGCCATCAGGGCTCCGTTGACCACGGAAATGGAGGCTCCCAGATGACTGATCATGGCCATGCATCCTTCCCTTGGGCGCCCTCGATGGACATTGCCGTCCCTGGCGCGCATGGGGCCCAGGGGCGAGCCAAGGCAGTTTCGCAGCGCATCCAGCACCGTTTCGCCGAACGCCAGACGTCCGGCCCCGTCGCGAATCAACGGGGCATAGATGTCCCCTTTACGAAGGGCCATGCCGACCGACACGCTGAGAGCTTCCTGTCCTTTTCCTAAAAATACGCCCCCAAATATGTCTCCCGCACGATAGAGTTGGGCGAGTCTTTCGTCCAACTTTCTTGCTGTCAACATGTAGCGATAAGCTTGCTCGATTGTTTCCCTGTTTAGTTCCTGATTCATTCGAGATATCCCGTGCTCGTAAAGCACGCTATTTCCCTGATACTAATTGCCCGAGTCTGCCGGTGGCAATGGTTTATATTTTTCCATGGCCTGGCAAAAAAGTTGCATCGTTTTTCATTTTTGCGAGAAATCTCCAAAAAAATTGAACCAAATCCTCTTTGCGGGCGTCCACATGCATATCGCCGGGAGCTTGGCCGTGTGAGTAAATGCGACTTGCCTCCCGATCATCGCAACGTAGACTGAAGCCATGTTGAAAAGAATTGGAATCATTGGTGCACTCGTTCTGGGAGCTGTTTTCGGTCTCCAGGCACAAGTTGAGGTGTCACTGGAGTTCAAAAAGGATTTCTTCCTCGCTCATGAGGAAATGATCGCCGAAGTTAAAATTATCAATTTCTCCGGTAGAACACTAACCTTCGGTCAGGATCAGGACTGGCTCCAATTCACCGTGGAATCACGCAATGAGTTTCCAGTGGAAAAAAGCGGCGATCTGGATATCGTTGAAACTTTTGAAGTCCCGAATGCCAGCCGTGGTATTCGGCGTGTGCATCTCGTTCCAACCTATAAAATTGACAAGCCGGGGCGTTACCGGATTACTGCGTTTGTCAGCGTTCCCGAATTGAACATGACCAAGGCAACGCCTCCGGTGGAAATCGGATTGCTCTCAGCCTCTGTGATTTGGGAGCGACCTGTGGGGGTGGTCATCAATGAAGCAGACCCTTCAGCCCCTATTTCCGTCCGTAAATATTTTCTCATGCGGGCGGTAAATGAAAAAAGCATCGATCTTTATGTCAAAGTCACCGATCAGTACGAAAAGGACATCTTCGGAGTGTATACTTTGGGAAACATTGTCAGTTTTGGGGAACCGGAGCGTCAGGTCGATCGATTCAGCAATCTGCATGTGCTCATGCAAAACGGCGCCCGCACCTTTCGCTATACGATTGTCAAGCCGGATGGAAAAGTATTGCTCCGGCAGAAGTGGGCCTATTCCAACACGCGTCCGCAACTTTCCCTGGGGAACGATGGCTTGATTCAGGTGAAGGGAGGGGTCCGCCAAGCCAGTTTTGAAGATATTCCCACTCCCGAACAGATTAATGAAGTGCGGGAACGCAACGCTGACCCTGTCGCTGCGCCTCAATCCGGCTCCGCGGAATTAACCCAGAACAATCCGGAAAAGGAATAATCTGCCCTTGTTGGGTTAAAAAGAACTCACCTTTCCGCAGTGGGGGTGATGCTGAAAGGGCGCCACGGGGTAAAGGATCTTGCTCTTAAGCGTGGCACTCGATCACTACCCCACCATCATCACGGTCTGATTCTGATGGAGGAAGCATATCTTGTCCGCGATGTCTTCCAAAGTCTCCATCAGGTAATCCCGATGACCATTTCCAATCCAGGGTGAATTTAACATCAAAGAGACGCACCCCATCGAATGAGCGGCGGCTGCGTCCTGCCACTTGTCACTGACCACATAGGAGTGATCCATATCAATGCGGTATTGATGTTCCAACTCTTTGAAAAGTCCGGTGTTAGGTTTTGCACAGGGGCAGGGATCCGAGGTTTCGTGAGGGCATATCAGCACATCGTCAATCTTCAACCTGGCTCGCATGATTTGATGCATGCGCTCCAATTCTCTCCGATCCAAGTCACCTGTCGCCAGCATGGGTTGATGGGTGGTGACAAAAATTTTGAGGTTCAACGACCTCAGTTTTGAGATGAATGGAATGACCTCCGGATTGATCTGAAACTCCTCAACACATGTCGGAGGCACGGGCTTGCTTTGCCCCAACGGATATCGATTGACAATACCATCCCTTTCTAAGAAGACCGCAGATTTCATACAAGATATCAAGTTAGCAGGATAATTGCCGTTTTTCAAAAATAAGAATCATATTTCTCCGTTTACATGTAATCGGAATCACACTGATGTTGAATTGTTTCGAAATTTATTCCTTAACGTGACAATTTGACGCAAAGAAAAGCCCGGATTCAACGGAATCCGGGCTTTACATGTCCAAAGGTTGGCTGATACAGCCGTTGGTTTGCGATTATTTATGCTTATGCAAATGGATGCTCCCAAGGGGCTCGATATACGCGTGCCAGACGCTTGTTCGCTTCCGCATCGTTGAGAATGGTTCCGGTCTTCGGATCCCATTTCAATTGTCTGCCCAGTTCCATGGACAGATTGGCCAGTATACAGGCCGTTGTGGAAATGTAACCTTGTTCAATATCCGCGACAGGTTTGCCACGTGTGGCAATGGCGTTGAGGAAGTCCAGCATGTGACCGCGCACCGCCGGTGCGACATGGCGTTCGAGATCTTTCTCGGTTCGATCTTCCGGGTATTCATCCAATTCCATGACTACATTCTGATGAACAGGTGATGCACCGCGTGCACTCGGAATGAAATCGTAGCTGTTTACGCTCATTTTCAGCGTTCCCTTGTCGCCATACAGGAAAGCTGCCCAAGGATAAGCCGGGTCTGGTGCATGTCCCCAGGTGCGGTGTTGCCAGACGACCTGGAGATCCTTGAAATCAAACGTTGCGGTCTGGGTGTCCGAGATGTTGGCTTTTGCCTGTTTGCCCACAAGAATGCCGCCGGATGAATTCACCGTCTCGGGCCAACCTAGATCGAGCATCCAGCGGACCGTATCCAGCATGTGGATACACATATCTCCGATGATGCCGTTGCCGTATTCCATGAACGACCTCCAACCGCGCTGGTGCACGATGTTGTTGTAGGGACGCATCGGGGCGGGTCCCGTCCACATTTCGTAATCCAGGTTGGCCGGCGGCGCCATGTCGGGAGGGTTGGAACCGTTGCGCATATGATAATAGCAACAGATCTCGGCATGGGCGATGTTGCCCAGTATGCCGGTGTCGACAAATTTTTTCTTTGCCTCGATCAAATGGGGCGTGCTGCGGCGTTGTGTTCCCACCTGCACCACTCGACCATACTGTCTTGCGGCTTTGAGCATGGCCTGACCTTCGCGAACATCGACGCTGATGGGTTTCTGGACATAGACATCCGCTCCGGCTTTGACGGCTTCAATCATGTTGAGCGCATGCCAATGATCCGGAGTTCCGATCAGGACAATGTCGAGATCCTTCTCCGCCAGCATCTCACGATAATCGGCAAAGAGTCGTGGTTTTTTACCGGATTTTTGGCGCTCGGCAACAATGTCCGCAGCGCCCGCCAACAGATCTTTGTCCACGTCACACAAGGATACCACTTCAACCGGCGCTACCTGAATCAGGCGCAACAGGTCGACTTTTCCGTACCATCCGGTGCCAATGAGGCCGACTCGTTTGGGTTTTCCGTTGACGAGTTCCGCCAACGCATCCTGGTTGAGCGCAGTGGCTGCGAGCCCAGCGCTTCCTGTTTTGATAAATTCTCGTCGATTCATATGTATCTCCTGAAATTGACCTGGTTTTGAAACACAAGTAGCCTGTGTTGGCTGTATCCAATCCGGATCCTTTGAAAGATCCAATTATCTCTGCATCCATAAGAATTGTCCAACTCAGAATGGAATGAATGAATTTATCCAAGCATATCACTTGATGTTCCTTGAATCCGCAGGCATCTATTCCTACCTGTCATGACCGAACACATTCTGGCCCAAATCACTTTGATCCTCTTTCTGGGGATCGGTTCCCAATGGGTGGCTTGGCGAATGCGTCTGCCCTCCATCCTCATGTTGCTGGTTGCCGGATTCGTGGCGGGACCGGTGACGCATCATCAGTGGATCGATCCTGATGCCATGTTTGGAGATGTGTTGATGCCGTTTGTTTCGGTGAGTGTGGGATTGATCATGTTTGAAGGAGGCTTGACCCTGAAATTTCGCGAGCTGGATGACATCGGTCCCGTGGTGTTGCGTTTGGTCAGTCTGGGGGCTGCAGTCACCTGGGGGATGACCATTCTGCTGGCGCGTTTGTGTCTTGGCTGGGATTGGGCCTTGTGTGCTTTGCTGGGGGCAATTCTGGTTGTGACCGGTCCGACGGTGATCATGCCCTTGCTGCGTTTTCTACAGCCGAATCGTCAGGTGGCTTCGGCTCTCAAGTGGGAAGGCATCATGATTGATCCCGTTGGAGCCTTGCTCGCGTTGCTGGTCTTTGAATCCATTCATCATGGGATGGGGGAGCATGGTGTAACATGGCACCACTTCCCGCTGGCGGCGGCCTGGGGTTTTGGTAAGACATTGCTGGCAGGGGGGCTGACCGGCGGGGTGGGAGCGCTTTGGATTTATCATTTCTACAAACGACATTGGGTTCCGGAATACCTCCAGAGTCCCTTTGCCTTGATGGTGGCAGTGTTGGCTTTTGCCGGCGCCAACTTTTTTCAGCATGAAGCGGGACTGCTCGCCACAACGGTCATGGGTTTGATCCTCGCGAATCAGAAGCACGTTGACATTCGGCACATATTGGAATTCAAGGAAAATCTGAGAGTGCTCCTGATATCCGTCTTGTTCATCGTTCTTTCGGCGCGCTTGCACCTTGAGGATTTTTCCGCTTTGCCTCTGGGGGGCGTGCTGTTGTTTTTGCTGGGACTTCTCCTGGTTGTTCGGCCAGCCACCGTTTGGTTGTCCTGTGCCGGTTCCAGCCTCAAAACGAGTGAGCGCTGGTTTCTATCATGGATGGCTCCGCGTGGGATCGTGGCTGCGGCGGTGGCTTCCGTGTTTTCCATGCGCCTGGTGGAGGATGGTATGGCGGGGGCTGAACTGCTGACTCCGGTCATTTTCGTGGTAATCGTCGGAACGGTGCTTGTATATGGTTTGACTTCCCCTGCGGTTGCAAGGCGTTTGAATGTATCCAGTCCCGATCCGCAGGGAGTGTTG
Organism: Verrucomicrobiota bacterium; assembly: GCA_027619545.1. Classification (GTDB taxonomy): domain Bacteria; phylum Verrucomicrobiota; class Verrucomicrobiia; order Limisphaerales; family AAA164-E04; genus AAA164-E04. The sequence continues at coordinate 18,704 of JAQCFT010000009.1, forward strand.
ATCGCCGGTGCCCATGATTTGGGCCGGGGACTGGGGATGGCGCTTCAGAAGGAAGGATTCAAGGTGCTGATGGTGGACAACAATCGCCAACACATCAATCAGGCACGCATGGATGGATTGCCGGTTCACTACGGCAGTATTTTGTCGGAGGACGCCTTTGATGAGTTGGATCTGGCGGGGATTGGTCGGTTTATTGCATTGACTCCCAACCATCGTGTCAATTCGCTCGCAGCCATCCATTTTTCTGAAATGTTTGGTCGGACGGGAGTTTTTCAACTGCCGGATCATCCAGGGAAATCGCAGCGCACCGAAAGTTTTTCCGAGGGGCTTCAGGGGCGAACACTGTTCAGCAAGGAAACCACTTACGAATGGTTTAACGAACGGCTCGGGGCGGGTTACGTGATCAAACGAACGGCCATGACGGAGAATTTCGATTTCGAAGATTTTCGATCAGAGTATCAATCCGATGTCTGTCCGATGTTTGTGGTCACTGAAAACAAGAAACTTCACATCATCACAACGGGCCAGGCCATCAAGCCGGGCAAAGGGCAAGTTTTGATCAGTCTGGTACCGGTGCTGAGTGATAAACAGCCTTCGAAGATCGATCAGGAATAGTTCAGCGCCTTCGTCAGCAATTTTTTATTTTTGGCAACGTGGTGTTGGACGGATGATGTTGATTTTGCATTGCTGCCAAGGTATGGGAGTTCCAGGACGGTACACTCATTGATCCAGGATCTGAGAAGTTTGGCGTTGGATTTTACGGAAAGATCCGTGTTTTTTCTTCCCATCAAAACCACATGGATGTTTTTGGTAGGCATGAACGATTGCAGGTAGGTGACGTTCAGCAAGACCTGATTGAGGACGCCCAATTTGTTTGGTGCAGTTAAAACGACATGGGGTCGGAGTGCTTCGGTCACATGACCCAGATGATAATCCGCCCCCAAGGGGGACATCAGCCCGCCTGCGCCTTCGACCAACAATAAGTCACACTGTTTGCGGGTTTCCTGTATGTGTTCCATGAGTGCCTGTTTGGAAACCTGAATCTTTTCAGGCATGGCTCCCGGGGCCAGAGGCGGTTCAAAATACCAGGGGTTGATTTCCTGCAACGGTAGGTCCCGGTGGCTGTGAGTTCGGATATGACGTGCATCGGACCTGGAGCCGGAACAAAACGGTTTGAGGCCCAATGCCTCAACCCCGAGTGATCGAAGGTGGGACAATGCCATGCAGGTGAACAAAGTCTTGCCTGCTCCCGTATCGGTGCCTGTGATGAATATCAGTTTTCCTTGCATGAGGTGGCTAGTCCCATCGCATGTTGAGCACGGCGAATTGATTTCTTCCCATTCGAATGATCAGGGCCCGAAAGACGCGTGTGTATTGATCGATGCGCGCTTCGACGAAAACCTCGAAGGTGTTGCTGCGGTTGGTGACGTAGCGTTGCAGTGATTGTAACACATCTGGAGTGATGCTGGGGACCATGGATAGTTCCTGTATTCGAGTGAACGGAATGTCGTCTTCCGTTCCATCCATACCGTCGAACCCCGCGCGCGTCATCACAATGTCAAACGCCATGTTTTCATCCATTCCAGGAATTAATTGCAGCACTTCGGCCGATGCCGTGTTGATATTCACCTGCGCCCCGCCAATGGTTGTGAAAATGTCGACCAATCCAAAGGAACCTGCTCCCATACCCGTAGGCATGCCCAAGGGACCCACCGCAGGGCTGGCAGCTCCCAATCCAAAGTAAATTTCGGGAGTGATGCCTCGGATGAACAACAATTCGGAAAGGTCATCAATGGGACCGTTCTTCACCAGATAGGGGGGGAATGGGGGATTTGGTTCGGTCAAATAATCCTCTTCATCGGCTCCGTTGAGACGAACTGCGACATCCGCGTCCACCCAGTCCATCAGTGAATCCATGATCACGGCCGATTGGAACGAATCGACTCCCATATAAAGGAGCGCCTGTGCCATGATCGTGGGGCCATGCACATTGATGTTGAACCGTCTTTCAAGATCTTCGATGCGGACATTGATGATGCCGTCTCCCAAGGGAACTCCTTCCAGTGAAATGGCCGATAACACATCATTGGTACCAAAGGGGCCGCCCGCCCACATCTGGTTCAGTGCGTCAAACTGGTTCTCGATGGGGATGTTCATCTTTTCGGCCAATACATATTTGGCAAGTTCCACTCCGGAACGTCCCATCCATTCCATGTCAGGATCCCGTGTTGTGTTCATGGCCAGACGAGTTTCGATCTTCATCGAAAAACTGAAATGCGCCGCCATGATTCCCAGCGCCAGCACCACCACCATGACCATCACCAGGGCGATACCTGATTGCCGGGCATGACGCATTGATTCATGGTTGGATGTGGTGATGAACATGATGTTTCTAACAAACTTATTGTTGAATCGGGACGGCTTGGATGGGTTGATTGATTGGAGCGCCGCCAACCGGACCGGTGGGCCGTTGGAAATTGGCGCCCACGGTTTGGGAAGGAATCTGCACGATGCGTTTGATGAGTCGGTTTTCATCGACTTTGCCGCTTTCAGGCGAAACAAAACCAAGGGAAAAACGCATCATGGCTGGCAATTGGTTGGTATAGATCCATTCCGGCAGCCACTCACCCGTTCTGACATCCAGAAATTCCAATGTGAACTGCCCCACATTTTTTGCCAACACCATGGGATAAGGTTCTTTCCCGTTTTCAAGGGGGGCCAGGATGGGGTTTTGTCGCATGATGAGCTGGTGGACATTGTTGGTGGGTTCCACGCTGAATGTCACACGTCGAACGGGTTGATCGTAGAACAGACCGCTTCCCGGAAACGACGACGGCAGTCGGGACACCAAACTGAACGCAGCGTAGTTTTCAGTGGTGTCCGTCAGAAATGCGTAGTATGGGAGGTTTGCTTCGTAGATGACAGCAGAGGTCATTGCATCGGTCAAGGCACGGACGGCTACGCGATTGCGGTGCGCTTCCACTGCTGCCGTGATTCCGATCTGGGAGCTTTGCACAATGGCCTGCCAGGATGCAAAAATTGCCACCATCAAACCTCCCAACACACCAATCGCGACCATGATTTCAATCAGTGTGAAGGCGCCCAGACGTGGTGCTTTTTTCAAACCCTGCAGATCAGTCGTCTGAGGTGTTGCGGATTTGTTGAAGGGGACTTGCAGCCCTATGTTTCTTGGTGGGATGTTCATCGTGGCAATACTCCTCTTTGAACTCCCATGTTGGGACGCCAGAGCAGGATGCTGTTGCGGGACTGGCGCATGCTGTTCTCGGACATCCAGTGAATATTGTAATCGACGCGGAACAATCCATTTGTGGCGACCTCATCAATAAACCCGTCCACCGTCACGCCCGGATGCGCATCTTCATAAGCAATTTTGACATCAATGGGCAGTGGTCCTATCTCCAGAAAATTGGTCATTGACAGCAGGGACGGAAGGCTGGTGCGATCCACATCCAGTGTCTGCAGGATGCGGGCGGTGCGCAGGTGCTGACTGGTCAGTTCCAGAATCGCAAACACCGAGGTGAAGAAGATCGCAATGGCGATCATGACTTCCAACAGGCTGAATGCTTCCTTGAAGCAGGAAGAACCGTTTTTCTGGTTGGTGAGGGTGATCTTCATTGGATTAAAGGATTAATAATCCATGTACTTTGGATCCGATAAACTGGGAAGCCCGGTGATGGGATCAAGCATGATGATGCGGCGGTCCTCATTCAGCAGGACCGTCACCATGAACTCATCAGAAGTCCCATTGGGGTAAAAGCGAATTCGAGCTTCTCCGGCTCCTCCATCAATCAGATCCACAAAATTAACCCAAATTTCCTCCAAAGCGATGTTGTAATCCAGAGTGCGTCGGAATCCGTCCAGTTCTTCAAAATGAGTCCTGGACTTGCGGGAGTTGTTGCCGGAAATGGGGTCTGGATTGAGCATGTCCTCGGGCAGACCGGGATTCTCAGGTCCAAGCAGCCGAGGATTGACCGCCTGGCGCACGTAAAGGGCGTAGGAATCGTTGTCGGTGTTGATGACCAGTTCCGCCACCGTCCCTTTCAGGATGGCCAGGGCTCGGGCTTGTTTACATCCGTCCATGATATCCATGGTCGCTTTGGCGATGCCGTGTTTTTCCAGCGCGCGCAGCATATTGGGAACACCCCAGCCAAGCATCAGCAAGACAATGCCGGTGACCAGCATCACTTCGATGAGGGTAAAAGCATGTTGCTTGCTGTGGTGTTTGAGCTTCATCGGCTGCCAATGGAGGAGGTGATCTGGAACATGGCGGAAAGGATGCTGAACAGCAATCCTCCGACCCCGATCGCCATCAGGATGATCATGGCCGGTTCGACCAGATTTGTCATGACACGCAAGGCGATGGTCAGTTCGTTTTCATACGTTTCCGCCACGCTTTGCAGGGAGCCGGGAACGTCGCCGGTTTCCTCACCAATTTTGATCAGGTCGATCATCAATTGAGGAAACACCTTGCTGCGGGCCAGTGGCTGGGAAATGGTTTTACCGTCAGTCACATCCTCGCGCGTTTTGGCGATTGCTTCTGCCAGGACCACGTTCGGAATGACTTTTTCCGTGATTTTCAAAGCTGTCAGGACGGGGACGCCGTTTTTCAACAGCGTCGCCAGAGTGCGGGCGAACTGGCTGAACAAGTTCAATTTAAATACCTTACCAATGACTGGAAGTGTCAGTTTCCAACGGTCGATGGCTTGCCGGCCTGACGGGTTTGAGCGGAATCGTTGGTAAAAGATCATGAACACCACCAACACCAACGGAGCCAGCCACCAGTAGGTCGCGGAAATCCGACTGATCGTGATCAAAGCCTGCGTTGAGGCGGGCAGGGGAACTTTCATGTCGGTGAAAATCTGCGTGAATTTCGGAAGGATCACCGTCATGAACAACGCGATGATCCCCACGCCCACCGAGCCCACGATAACCGGATAGATCAAGGCCGAGACAAACTTTTGCCGCACTTCAGCAAATCGTTCGAAATGATCCGCCAGTCGTTGCAGAACCTCTTCCAGAGCGCCGCTTTGTTCCCCGGCACGGATCATGTTGATGTAGAGGTCGGTAAAGATATGGGGCTGCTTGGCCATGGCGTCGGAAAGGCCTTTTCCTTCCATGACGTCCTGACGCAATTGTTGGCTGACTTCCTGCGGAATGCCTTTGGATTCCAGATGGCTCATGCTGTTGAGCGCTACGGTCAGGGGCATGCCGGAATGGAGGAGATTGGCCAATTGCTGGGTATATGTTGCAAGTTCCTGTAGTTTTGGTTTGCGTTTGCGGCTGAATATCTCGCGCAGGATCGGGGGAGCGGAACCTTCGTTGGCGGCCGCTGTAGCGCGACCACGTGGCGAACGCACCTGTTTTGCTGCTTTGGCGCCCTTGCCCTTCACGGCGTCCAACGCTATGGGCAACAAGCCTTCACGCTCGATCTGCGACAAGGCCGCCGACCGATCCGGGACATCAATCACTCCCTGAACCAGTTCGCCGCTTCGCTTGCGCGCTTTGTAGGAAAATTGTGGCATAAACCTTTAATCTAATGAACACGCGACGCATGCAAAGTTGCGCCCGAGCCCACTTTAAGCCGGCCAGCAGGCAGGTCAAGATGTTCCAAGTGCTTCAAATCGTGACTTGCACCACAACAGCCCGACCTTTTTCTCACTTGCCGAGGCAGAATTGGCTGAAGATGGAGTCCAGAAGATCTTCAGTGGTGGTTTCTCCAACAATTTCCCCAATGGCCCCGACCGCAATGCGCAGGTCCATCGCCATGAGTTCCAGCTCCAAATCGTTTTCCAGTCCGGTCCGGACGGTTTCAAGTGCCGTCTTGGATCGGCTGAGCGCGTCCTGATGTCGGCTGTTGATCATCACCTCCAACATCTCAGCCGATATTTCTCCGGACCATACCTTGTCTCGAATGGCGTCTTTGAGGGGCTCCAGTCCGGCCCCGGTTTCACAGGAAACCTCAATCCAGGCATGTTTTTTTTCTTCACGGAGTGAGGGGTGGCTTTCCAGATCCGATTTATTAAGGATGTGAAGGCAGGCTTTCAGATGCTGCTTGTCCAGAAAGGCCAGGTCCTCTTCATGCAATGCGGCGGTACCGTCCACAACGTGGAGTACGAGTTCGGCCTGCTCGATGCTTTTTCGGCTGCGACGGATACCTTCCTGTTCGATCACATCACTGGATTCGCGCAGACCTGCCGTATCAATAAAAATAATCGGTATCCCTCGAATGCTGGCGGTTTCTTCAATGGTGTCTCGAGTGGTGCCTTCGACATGGGACACGATTGCTCGATCGTGCCCGAGGAGCTGGTTCAGCAGGCTGGATTTACCGGCGTTGGGCCGGCCCACGATGGCTGCCCGGATGCCTCGTCTCAGGATGCGCCCCTCACGGGCGGTTGCCAACAGACGTGACATGAAATCCAGTGAGAACTGGAGTCGATCCACCATTTGAGTGCGTGTATCCGGCGAAATATCTTCATCAGGAAAGTCGATGTGTGCCTCAATGTGAGCAAGCAGGGACATCAACTGGTTGCGCAGCTCCCTGATTCGTTGACTTAATTTACCTGCGAGTTGCTCGTTGGCGGCGGTGAGGGCGAGTTCGGTGCGGGAATGGATCACATCCGCGACCGCTTCGGCTTGGGTCAGGTCGATGCGACCGTTCAGAAAGGCTCTGAGGGTGAATTCACCCGGTTCCGCCAGTCGCGCTCCCTTTTCAAGGAGCGTATCCAGAACCATCTTTGCCGGCAGAGTGCCTCCGTGTGTGGATATTTCCACCACGTCTTCACGTGTAAACGTGCGAGGCGCCTTGAAAACACTGACCATGACTTCGTCCACGGTTTTGCCATCCTGTTCAATTCTTCCGTATTGGATGGTGTGTGTGGAGGCCAGTGATGGCTTGAGGGATGACTTGCCGATGGGGGCGAACACGGCATCCACGATGTGCAAGGCCTGTTTTCCTGATACACGGATGACCGCCAACCCTGCTTCACCCATGGGGGTGGCGATGGCGGCGATGGTGTCGTTGATGGTCTGATGAGGGCGGTCCATATGGAAACGAAGGAATTAGTGCCGATGTCCGTGGCAGTTTCCTTGTGCGTTCTCCGCATCGCGTCCCATCAGGAACAATCGGGCTTTTTCGTAACTTTTTTTGTGCAGGTAGTGGAGCAGGGATGGATCGGTGTCACGTGGAAGCATGGCGGTTTGCTGATCGATTTTTTCGAAAATGCCCATCAGGTTTGGTTGCCCCTGTTTCGATGCCAGTTGGGCCACGGCCTCTTCGAGTTCGTTCAGGCTTTCCAGAATGTCGGTTTCCAATGTCGTCATGATGGTTAATGGTATTCCTTCAATACCCGGATTAATCAATGGCGAAATGTGTCCTTTTTATGTCCATCTTGGATGAAATTCCTGGTAGCTTGCGCTCATGTGGCTGCGTTTAATTGCTTTTTTAATGAGTTTCATCGTTTCAGGTTCGATCCATGCCCAGGATACGATTCCATCCATGGCTGAGGCAGGATTGCCTGTTTTTTTGCCTGCAGGTTTGTCAAATGAAAGGTCGCGTCAGATTTGGGAGTCAACCCGTCGGGAGCAGGTTCTCGCGGCTTTTGAAACCTACGTTTATGGAAAGGCCCCTGAAGGCGGCTACACCTTGGGTTTTGATCGGATCGAATCATCGTCCAGGCAACCAAAGCTAAACGCAGAGCGTCGGCGAATGGTTGTGAACATTCAAACCGAACGAGGCATGGCCTCGATCAAAGTGACCCTCTTTTTGCCTTTGGAACACTCAGGTTCGGTGCCGGTGTTTTTGGGGATGCATTTATTTGATTCTTCCAGAGAGCTTCCGGTGATCGGGCAACCGTGGGCGCACCCAACCGATTCGACGTCCACTTTGTCTTTGGAGGATCCCTCTGTGGTGCTGCGTATGATCCTCAACCGCGGGTACGGATTTGCAACCATCGACGCCAACGATGTGGATCCGGATGAACATGATGGATTCAAGAATGGCGTACACGCACTCTTCCATGACGAAACGCAACGGCATGCTCCTGATGACTGGGGGACTCTGGCTGCCTGGGCCTGGGGATTGAGTCGCGCTCTGGATGCCTTGGAAAGGGAAGAGGATGTGGATGCGTCGAAAGTGGCTGTGATAGGTCATTCACGCATGGGTAAAGCGGCTTTGTGGGCCGGGGCGTTGGATTCCAGATTTGCGATGGTGATTTCCAATGATTCGGGTTGTGGAGGCGCCGCGATCAGTCGACGTCAGACAGGGGAAACGGTGGCACATATCAATCGCGTCTTTCCTCACTGGTTCTGCGGGCATTTTCATGCCTTTGGTGACAGGGAACAAGCTTTGTCTGTCGATCAGCACATGCTGATTGCATTGGCGGCTCCAAGGCCTGTTTACGTGGCCAGTGCCGAAGAGGATGCGTGGGCTGATCCAAGAGGTGAGTTTCTGTCGGCTTTTTATGCTTCGGAAGTTTACCGGTACTATGGGCTGAGCGGATTGCATCCCGACGAACGGCCATTGATGAACCAATCGATCGGTGACAGAGTTGGGTATCACATTCGGTCGGGCAGGCATGATATCACTGCCTTTGATTGGAAATGCTATCTTGATTTTGCCGATCGGCATTTTTTGGGTAAGCAGCCTTGACGTTTTTTCCCGGTTTCGGGTCAATGCACCTATGCCGTTTGTTTCTCGAAGAAAGTTTCTGGATCGTAGTTTGAAGGGTGGCCTGGCTGCCGGTGTGACCGGTGATCTTTGGAATGCCCGTCTGCATGCCGAACCTGCTGCCAAAGACGTCTCCGCCGACATTGCCATCATCGGCGGCAGTCTGGGTGGATGTGCGGCTGCTCTGGCTGCTTTAAGGATGGGGCACCGAGTGGTGATGACGGAGGAGACTGACTGGATTGGCGGGCAGTTGACCTCTCAAGGAGTGCCGCCTGATGAGCATCGCTGGATCGAATCTTTTGGTGCCAATGCTTCCTATCGTGAACTTCGTCGCAGGATTCGGGACTATTACCGTCAACATTATCCGTTGACACATGCCCAGAGAACAAAATGGGATTTAAATCCCGGTGCCGGCTCGGTTTCTCGCTTGTGTCATGAACCCCGGGTTGCTCTCGCCGTGCTCAGGGATTGGTTGGCTCCTTATTTAAGTTCCGGTCAGTTGATCCTATGGACCCAGCACCGGCCTGTTGGCGCTGAGCTTGACGGGGATGAGGTAAGTTCTGTTGAAATGGAGAGCATCCGATCAGGACAACATCGCAACATACGGGCCAAGGTGTTTTTGGACGCCACGGAGTTGGGTGATTTGTTGCCTCTGGCCAAGACCGAGTATGTTACCGGAGCGGAATCCCGGCAACAAACCGGCGAACTCCACGCCAGCGCCATGGCAGGTCCGGACAATGAACAGGCTTTCACCATGTGTTTTGCCATGGATTATCTGGAAGGGGAGGATCATACGATTGAGCGTCCCGACCAGTATGATTTCTGGCGGGACTATGTTCCATCCATCCATCCGGCCTGGCCTGGGAAATGGCTGGATTGGACCTATACTCATCCCCGCAGTCTTGAACCCAGGCGGTTGGGATTCAATCCAGCCAATGGTCCGTTCAAGGGAGTCATCAACCTTTGGTCTTACCGACGGATCGCGGCTCGATCCAATTTCGAACCTGGAACCTATCGTAGTGACATCAGTCTGGTGAACTGGCCGCAGAACGATTATTTGCTGGGTTCAATTGTGGATGTTACGCAGGAGACATTAGACCGACATGTCAGAAGCGCCAAACAGTTGAGTTTGTCCATGCTTTACTGGATGCAGACAGAGGCTCCACGTCATGATGATGGTCAGGGGTATCCCGGATTGAGATTGCGGCCTGATGTGATGGGAACCGAAGATGGTTTGGCAAAATATCCTTATGTCAGAGAATCACGTCGGATTCAGGCAGAATACACGGTCACCGAAAAGGATTGTGGGCTCGAGCAACGCATGCAGATTAGCGGAGCGGACCGACATTCGGTGCGTGCGGCTGAGTATGAAGACTCGGTGGGGCTGGGAAGTTACGCGATTGATCTGCATCCCTCTACAGGCGGGGATAATTACATTGATTTTGAATCGTTGCCTTTTCAGATTCCTCTGGGAGCCTTGATTCCACGGCGTGTTCGGAATTTGATTCCAGCTTGCAAGAACATCGGTTCAACTCATGTGACCAACGGTTGTTATCGATTGCATCCCGTGGAGTGGGGGATTGGGGAAGCGGCGGGCATTCTGGCTGCTCAAATGAAGCAGACCGGAGAACCCTCGCAGGCCATTCGAAATCAACCCAGGTTGTTCGCCGCTTACCGTTCCCGTTTGATTCAACAAGGTGTTGAGTTGAAGTGGCCGTTTTGATTTTTCGAGGGCATGTTTTATTAACCACGGAGAGCAGAGAGGACAGAGTTTGTCCCTATTCAAAATTCCAATCGTTGGGATGATTGACTGCGAAGTTTAGTGATACTGACATATGAACGAACAAGAAGTACAGGATCTAAGAAGAAATTATACCATGGGGGATCTGGATGAGTCATCAGTGGCTCCTGATCCGGTCGATCAGTTTGGGCTGTGGTTTGAGCAGGCGTGCAAAGCGCAGTTGCTTGAGCCGAATGCGATGAGTCTGGCCACTTCCACGCCGGAAGGACAGACTTCCATTCGAACCGTTTTGTTAAAAGGCTATGGCAAGGATGGGTTTAACTTCTTCACCAACATGGAAAGCAATAAGGCCCTGGAGATTGGATCGAATCCAAATGTATCCCTGCTTTTCCCGTGGCTGGCTTTGGAACGTCAGGTGATCATCAACGGAACTGCGGAGTCCATGGGACGGGCGGAGGTCTTGAAATATTTCGTAACACGGCCGGTGGACAGTCAAATCGGGGCTTGGGCGTCCAATCAGAGCCGTATCATTACCACGCGCAAGATTCTCGAGATGAAATTTGATGAATTGAAGCGCAAGTTTGCCGACGGCAAGGTGCCTTTGCCCTCTTTTTGGGGAGGATTTCGTGTGGTTCCGCGGACGGTTGAGTTCTGGCAGGGCCGACCGAGTCGATTGCATGATCGGATTCGATACTCGCTTAATGAGCAGGGTAAATGGCAACGGGCTCGATTGGCGCCGTGATGAAATGGTGGATCATGGCTTCTGGATGCACCTGTTTTTGCCGGAAGTATTACATGCATTCAGTAGCCGTTTCACAGGCACTCCTGGAAGGTTCAGGACTCCGGTTTGTCGGGGAACTGCCTTAAATTGCATGGACTAGCGGACCGGGAATGCGCCACTCTCCAGAAGTCATTTTGACATCTCGAGCATGCGCTCAATGGGGAGTCGGGCTCGTTCCAAGGTTGCCTTGGGCATCATGACTTCGGGGGTTTTGTGGAGCATGCAGGCGTGCAATTTTTCGAGTGTGTTCATTTTCATGAATTTGCACTCGTTGCATGCGCAGTTGTCCGTTGGAGCCGCAATGAATTCTTTGTCCGGACACTCTCTCTTGAGCCGGTGAAGCATACCGGCTTCCGTGGCGATGATGAAGGCGGTGGCCGGGTTATCTCGACAGAACCCGACCATTTTTTCGGTGGAGCATATTTCGTCCGCCAGTAGTCGGACTGCCTTGGTACATTCGGGATGTGCCACGAGTGGCGCCTCAGGATATTTCTCACGAATGGCAAGGATGCTGTCTGCAGTGAATTCCACGTGCGCGTAACAGTTGCCTTTCCAAAGCTTCATCGGGCGATCGGTCTGCTCCATAACCCACGACCCCAGGTTTTCATCGGGTACAAACAGCAGTTCGCGGTCTTTGGGGGCGGCCTCAACGATTTTCATCGCATTGCCGCTGGTGCAGATGACATCACTCAGCGCTTTGACATCCGCACTGCAGTTGATGTAGGCGATGGTGTAAATGCCTGGATTGGCATCCTGAAACGCCTTCAACTGTTCCGCTGGACAGCTTTCTTCAAGGGAACAGCCGGCGTCACGGTCCGGCAATAACACCAGTTTGTCCGGGTTGAGTATTTTGGCGGTTTCGGCCATGAAATGGACACCACAGAAAACGATGACATCCGCATCTGTCTCCGCTGCTATCCGAGCGAGTCCGAGCGAGTCGCCCACGTAATCGGCAAGGTCTTGAATCTCCGGGATCTGGTAATTATGAGCCAGCAATACCGCGTTCAGCTCCTTCTTGAGTCGCAGGATTTCCTTGGAAAGCGGATCGAGCGGGCGTGCCGTTTCAGGTTTACGCGCCTCGTTTTCCGTTCCTTCTCGCAATGATATGTGCACCAGAGTGTCACTCATGCGTCGAATCTAGGATGTTCGGAGGTTTTGAGCAATAGCGTATATGGAGAGCGTTTTCTTTTTACACGGGATTAACAGGTTTTTTTGATTGATCGATCGATTTTCCTGCCGAATCGAAACGACCTTGGTTTAAACCTTCGTTTTCTTGCTCATCTTAAACAAGCTGCTGGAAAATGGTGCCACCAGGCACTACGGATGCCTGGTGGAGCGTTCCTGCATCCAGGCGATGTCGGGGTTGTTGGGGGAGGGGCGGTTGTAGGGAGTAACTTTTCCTTTTTCGAATGATTCAACGGTTCGGGCATCGGTCCATTTTTTGGTTTCGGAATGGCCATCTGCAAAGGAAAAACCTCCGGAACCATTGTGGTAGCTGGCTGGTATATCCACGATCCGATATGAGGAACTGTCACCAGGATAACCGCCCATGTCGACGACGAACATGGCGTCATTGATGCTGTCTTCCCGTTCGTCCAGAAAAACAAAGGTTTGTGAAGGACCCGGGTCAACGAAGTCGGATTCCTTGCGGTAAATGCGCCAGGGCCCCGATGCGTCCGACCACGCCATCGGGCGATCTTCCCCTCGGCCTCCCACCCAGTTCAGCATGGACATGCTTCGAACGCGCGGCAGTACCTTGCCATCGACTCGCACACTGCTTTTGTCGCCGGGACATTTAAACACGGCTTTGCTGCCTCCCAAGTAGGGCCACATAATGCTTTGGGTCAAATTGGCTTCCGGATCCCAGTTCTCCCGGTTGCTTCCCGCAAAATCCAACCAGCCCCCAACCCATTCATGGGGACCGTGTTTGACGAAAGGCAGATTGCCTTCGCTGTCGTCAATATAGAGTTTCCAACCAAGGAGGAGCTGTCGGTGATTGTTCATGCAGAGGATGCCCTGGGCTTTGGATTTTGCCTTGGACAGGGCTGGAAGCAGCATGCCAGCCAGGATGGCGATAATGGCGATGACGACCAGGAGTTCGATGAGGGTAAACCCTGCATAGCTTCTGCGTGACTGTTTTCTGGTATGCTCTGAAATCTTCATGGTGCTGTGGAAATGCAGAGGCATAATGACATAGATGATCCGGAAAGGATACAAAATATGCACATGCATTCCTTCAATGCGTGTCACAAATCTGAGGGAAATAGACTGAGACTGCCTCCAGTCAAATTTTCCGTAACCATTTCTCTTCGATCATGCTCAATATCAGGGTATATGAAATCCCTTTGGACTTTTTTATTTCTGACTGTTGTTAGTGTATCTGTAACAGCTGCAAATATATCTGGTAAATGGAATGCTGAATTCAACACTGAAATCGGCGTTCAAAAGTATGTGTTCACCTTCGTTCAGGACGGGGAAAAGCTCGTAGGCAAGGCAAACTCCGAAATCGGAGAGACCAAAAACGAAACCGAACTGATCGAGGGAAAAGTGAGTGGTGATATGGTTTCATTTGTCGAATTGTTGACGTTTCAAGGCAATGAGTTGCGCATTGGTTATGAGGGCAAAGTCGAGGGGAATGAAATCAATTTCACGCGTCGGGTCGGTGATTTCGCTACCGAAAAGTTGATCGCCAAATTGGAACCAGGATCTGCTCCGGCCCAAGCTCCCGCCAGACGCGGGGGGGGGGAGAGGAGGGTTTGGTGGTCCGATTGTGTTAGGGCCTGACGATAAACAGGTTTACGACGATCCTCCCGAGGGAATTGTCAACAAACGAGACGGGGTGCCGCATGGTAAGTTGGAATTGATTGAGTATGAATCAAAAACCGTGGGGACCACTCGGAAAATGAATGTCTACACCCCTCCCGGATATACTGCCGATAAAAAATATCCCGTATTGTATCTGCTGCATGGAATCGGAGGGGATGAAACTGAGTGGCTGCGCTTTGCCAACCCCGACGTCATGCTTGATAACCTTATTGCCGATGGCAAGGCGATCCCCATGATCATTGTGATGCCCAATGGTCGAGCTCAAAAGAATGATCGCGCCGAAGGGAATGTTTTTGCCAGTGCACCAGCCTTTGCGGTTTTTGAGCACGATTTGCTGGATGACGTGATTCCTGCGATTGAATCACGCTACAGTGTGGATGCACGCCGTGACATGCGTGCTCTGGCGGGACTTTCGATGGGGGGCGGTCAATCGTTGAACTTTGGACTGACCCACCTGGATCAATTCGCATGGGTGGGAGGTTTTTCCTCTGCTCCCAACACCAAGTCACCACAGGATTTGATCCCGGATGCGGGTGCTGTGAAAGAACAATTGAAATTGCTTTGGCTTTCCTGTGGTAATCAGGACGGATTGATTCGAATCAGTCAGGGCATGCACACGCACTTGAAAGAAAATGGCGTGCCTCATGTCTGGAACGTCGATGGTTACGGACATGATGCGACACATTGGAGGAACAACCTTTATCATTTCGTGCAGTTGTTGTTTCGTTAAAATTCCTCATGTTGGAAACCCTTTTCTGTTTGAGCAACACAACCAGCCGAAACCGGTATTCCATATGGTGGAGGAGGGTGGGGCGGTCAGAGGGTGACGCTTTTTCGTCATGAAATATTACTTCCTTTCAGCCCGGCATTGCAAATTGCCGAGTATGTTTTTTAATCAGAGCATCTTTAATAAGTCAGAATGAAAACAAACCGAATTTATCACCATGTCGGTCGGTCTGCCTCAGTTCTTTTGTCGGGGCTGATGATCGGGAATGCAGCCGATTACGTTAATACGCAACTGGAGTCCAGGACGGATTTGCCGCCATTCGAATACATGGCAGCACCGGCGCCTTTGCCAAATTATACACCCAATGCCCGTTGGGGAACGCAAGGGGATCCCATCACCACGATGCAGATTCCGCTATCTCCTGAGGCCTCCATGGAGCACATGGTGACTTTTCGGGATTTTGACATCTCTCTTTTCGCCGCCGAACCGCAGGTCGTCAAACCCCTCTGGCTGGCGTTTGATCCAAAGGGGCGTCTCTGGATTGCCGAGTCGGTGGATTACCCCAATGAAATGCAGCCGGAAGGACAGGGTCGGGATCGATTGAAGATCGTGGAGGATACAGATGGCGACGGCAAAGCGGATAAGTTCACCACTTTTGTCGATAAGTTAAGCATCCCCACCAGTTTCGTTTTCGCCGACGGAGGTGTGATCGTGGTTCACTCAGGGCGAACCGAGTTTTTCAAAGACACCGATGGAGATGACAAGGCTGACGAAAGCAAGGTGCTGTTCGAAGGATGGGGCACGCGAGACACTCACGCGGCCGAGAGCAATCTGCGCTATGGTTTTGACAACTGGATATGGGGGACGGTGGGTTACTCCGGTTTTGAAGGAACTGTTGGCGGCAAGGAACTGCGATTCGGGCAGGGAATCTTCCGTTTCAAACCGGACGGCTCCGAACTCGAGTTCATTCGTTCCAGCAATAATAATACCTGGGGGCTTGGTTTGACCGAGGACAACATCATCATCGGATCCACCGCGAACGGTAATGCCAGTATGTATATGCCGATTCCCAATCGTTACTATGAAGCCGTGAATGGCTGGTCCGCCGCTCGTTTGGAATCCATTGCCACCAGTCAAAGAATTTTTCCCATTACGGACAAAGTCAGGCAAGTGGATTGGCATAACCAGTACACTGCCGGTTCCGGAAGCGCCATCTACACCGCCCGAAGTTTTCCAAG
>JAQCFT010000298.1 GCA_027619545.1 Verrucomicrobiota bacterium
TGAGTCTTGGGAAGAGGTTTTGGTGAGTCCTGGTTTGATGCGTCAGTCGGTTTTGTACCAAATGGACATCATGCAGGGAGAGATGTCGGAGGTCTTGTTCCAGGTGGCGGGTGATGGTGAGATCATATCGGTTGAATCGCCCCAGTTGTTTGGTTGGGAACTGGAATCGACCGGTGACGAAAATATTCGCCTGTTGAAATTGAAATTGAATGAACTGCAATCGGAAGGGTTTCAGGTTCGCATTACGGCTCAATCCAGCCTCGGAACATTTCCCGCCTCTGCCAAGCCGGTGCGGTTGTCGCCACTGGAAGCCACGCGTTATGGAGGATGGATACGGATTGCCAACAGTGGTGCTGTGCGTTTGGAAGTGGCCCAGCCCATTGGGTTATCACAGATTTCACCGGATCAGTTCAGGCTGCCATCCGTGCCACGCGGGGCTTTTTCAGAAGTTGGCAACCAGGTTTTTGCCTATCGCTTCGCATCGGTGGGGCATGAATTCGAAATCAGGGCCGACAACATCATTCCTGAGATCGGCGTTTCCGAAATGTTGATTTACCATGTCGGGTTGGCCGATATGTCGATCGAGGCGGAGTTTGAGTTGAATGTGCGTGACGCTCCCATCCGGGAGGTGGAAATAAGAGGTCCAGCATCCTTTGCCTTGTCTGGTATTCAGGCCTCCCAACTGGCCGACTATTTTGTCGGCGATGCGGATGAAGACGGCAATGTCATTTTGAAGTTGCAGTTTTCACAACCTTTCATTGGCCGTCGCGTGGTTCAGCTGGTGTTGGAACAGAATAATCCGGTGGCGCCCGGGCCGTGGGTGTTGCCCTCTTTGAGAGTGATCGCGGCTAAATCGACACGCGGTAATCTGGCGGTGACCGCCGATGACGGGCTCAGGGTTCAGCCAGCGCAGATCTCAGGCCTGGCGGAGATGCCTGCCGGTTTTTTTCCCCGTCAATTGAACAGCATACAATCGGCGTTTCGTCTGAGGGATCCTGAATGGAACGCTCAGTTTACCATTGAAAGACTGGACCAATCCGTCCAGGCGGATGTGCTGCACCTCTATACCATCGGTGAAGGGCTGGCTTATGGCAGCAGCGTGATGCATTACTTTATTTCCGGGGCTCCTTTGAGTGTGTTCGAAGTGGAGCTTTCCGATGATTATTTTAATTTGGAATTCACAGGGCGTGACGTCCGTGATTGGGTGAAGAGTGAGACGGGATACACTGTTTATTTGCACAAGCCCGTCTCAGGAGCCTATACCTTGCTTGCAAGCTACGAACGCCCCTTCAACGCCCTGGGTGAGACCCTGGCTTTTTCGGGGGTGCGTCCGTCCGATGCCCAGTCCGAGCAAGGCTACACCATTATTACCAGCGCCTATCAGTTCAGGGTGAATCCGGTTTCCGTTTCGGAGGCACTGAAATCACTCGAGCCCGCCGAAGTGCCGGCCGAACATCGCCTGTTCATTGATGCCCCGATTCTGGGAGCTTATCACTATACCTCCCTACCGGTGGAATTACAGTTGGAACTGCAGCCGTTGACCCAGGGCAAGACCCTGGATCTGGTCGTGGATCGTGCTTCCATCAAGACCCATGTTTCGGCTTCCGGGGAGATGATTACGGATGCGACGTATTTCATCAAATCTCAGGGCAATGCCATGCTCCCTATCCGCATACCTGAGGAAGCGCGTCTTTGGTCAGTGAGCGTGAATCAGAAGACAGTCGCCCCCATTCAGGTGGAAGGTGGCTACCAGATTCCCATTGCGTTTGAACAACGACCCGATGCCCTTCAGTCTGTCCAGATAAAATGGGCTGCCCGCTCGGAACGTCCGGATCGTTTGACCGTTGAAACCGCAGCTGTAGGAGTGCCTGTTGTGTTGGCCGAGTGGGTGATTGAGCCGGATCCCGGGCGTTTTATCCAATTTCGAAATGGGAGCCTGCAGCCTTTGGTGACGCCCAGGGATGTGTCTGGCTGGGTTACTCTTCAGCGCGTGCTCAAAGGGCACGGAAGCCGGGGAAGCGATCAATTGATTCAATTGATGCTGGCCATGGGGTTGGGTGCGGTTGCCATATTTGTCTGGTGGTATGCCCGAACATCGGATCCAGTCTCCGGTCGCATCAAGTTTTGGTCCGGAGCCATCCTAGGGGTTGCCGCACTCATGGCCTCCTTGTTCATTCTGAAAGGGGTGGCTCAACCGGTGCTGTCCACCGACATGACGGAAGAGAAGGCTTCGATTGAATTTCTCGCGCCTGTGCTGGGCGCCGACGCATCACTGACGGCAAGCCTGGATCATCTGGATCAACATCGTGCTTCCTCTCACTATGGGCTTCGTTTCTGGTTGGTGCTGGGTATTGTTTTCTGGCTGGTCGGTTTGGTCATGGGGGCGTCGTTCCGTCGAACACTTCTTTGGGTCGCTTCCTGGCTGCTGGTTTTCGGTGCTTCGTTGTCAAGGGACTTTGGATGGTCCGGCTTTGTTTTCTGGGTGGGAGGTTTTTACCTGCTGCACATTGCCTTGCCATGGCTTTGGGCTTTGTATCGACATTCCAAATCCAAGGTTGCAACTGCGGGTGTGTTGTTCCTGATGACCTTTCAACCTGTTGATTTGTCGGCACAGGACACGTTGCCCCTTTATTCAACCGGAGGTTCTGCCACCCGCCTGGAGCAATCTCTTGTGGTCAAGGGGGAGCAGGTGGTGGTGGATGCTCAATTGACGTGGCAAACCAGAGGCCCTGCGAATCTGAACTTTTTGACCGAACCCGCCATTCTGAAGTCGATTGAATGGTCCGGCGGTCAAGGCAAGGTTTTTCAAGGGGAATTCAACGGTCAGCGAACCCACTCATTTGCCGCCGAGGAAGCCGGGGAGTTTCTCCTCACCTTCAGGTATGAAGTCAGGACGCAAGGCGGGGATTCGTCTGCAGGTTTCACATTGCCGACTCCCGCCGCTTTGATTCATCAGGTGACAGCTTTGGTGGAGGGGAAAGAGGTCGACCTGACTTGTGTTCAGGCTGTTTCAACATCCAGCAAGATTACTGGAAAAGGAGATTCCGAAATCAGGATGTTGCTGTCACCTTCGAGGGCGGTTCGGTTTCAGATACAGCCGAGAGTGCGCGATGCCAGGCGGGAAGAACCGGTTTTTTTCGCCGAGTGGAATCATTTGATCCTTCCCACGGCCGGTATGGTGGAAGGGTTCCATACCCTGTCGGTTCGTTTGTCACAAGGTGAACTCTCGATGGCTCGCATACAAATGCCGGAAGGATGGACGGTGGCAGAGGTGGCGGGGCCCGGTTCGGAGGGATGGCGGTTTGACCCTGAATTGGGCGCCCTTTCTGTGCCCTTGAACCCTCCTCAACAGAGGTCTTTTCTGATTTCATTACGCTCACAGCTGGCCGGAGAACCTCTGCCATATTCCAGTGATGTTCGACTTCCATCTCTTCAGGCTGCCGAACGTGAAATCGGTATGGTGGCTGCCGCCTCCTTGGCGGATGTCCAGTTGGTGGATATCAAGGCCGCATCTTTATCAGAAATCCGTCTGGAAGACTTTTCCGACAACATGCGGCAACTGGCCGGGCGGTCGCTCAACGAATTGCCGATGATGCGAAAGGCCTATCGTTACTCGGGAGGAGAACCGGTGTTGACCGTTACGGCCGATGTGGTCAGTCCGGATTTAAGAGTCGTGACCCGTCAGACGCTTTCCCTTGGAGAAGATCGGTCAGTGCTTGGTGTGGACTGTGATTTAACGATTACGCGTGCGGGTTTGTTCCGACTGGATTTTCCAATGCCAGCCAATTTGGATGTCGAAAGCATCACAGGCCAAGCATTGAGTCATTGGACGGAAGCGGATCAGGATGGCATGCGTGTCGTCACCCTGCATTTCCGCGACAAAACCATCGGGCGAACGGACCTTCAAATGAGTTTCGCGGGCCCAGGGCCGCAGGTGGGGAGCACCTGGCAGGTTCCCCGCATTCGTTTTGCAAATGCGTCCAAGCAAACCGGACAGTTGACCTTATCCACCGAACAAGGCATGCGCCTGCAAGTTGAATCTTCGGACGGTGCCATCCAACTGGATCCGGAGGAACTTGGAATGGGGAACAAGGATGCTGTGGTTTTTCGACTGCTCCATCAGGATTGGTCCATTGGATTTGACGTGGAACAGCTTCCACCCTGGATTCAGGTCGACGGGTTTCAATTTGTTCGTTTGTCCGAAGGGAGGGGAGAGGTGCAAACCCGCCTCAAGTATCATGTCAAGAATGCGGGTGTTCGCGGATTCAGACTGGCTTTGCCGGCGTTGGCTGAGGGAGTTCGGTTTCAAGGTGAACATATATCGGATTACATTTCATCGCCTTTGGATGGTGATACGGATCGTCTGGAATGGCATCTGGAATTGGATCGACGTGTGATCGGAGAATACTCCGTGACAGTTTTTTACAACCTTCCGGTAGAGACAAATGCTGAAACCTGGGCATTTTCAGGTGATGTGGCGTTGGATGCCAGGCTGCAGCGCGGTTATGTGGCGCTCGGGTTGGAGGGACGATTGCAGGCCTCATTGGCGTCACTGCCATCCGAGCTTCAGATGGCCGATTGGCAATCCATTCCTTCCGAATGGACCGAGCCAGTGCAGGCCTCCGGAACCCGCATGAGTTTTCGATTGATCCAGCCTGATTTTCGGATTCAGTGGAACCTGCAACGACATGAAGTCGCGCGCTTGTTGCCCGCACAGGTCGGGAAGGTCGATCTACGTTCCGTGGTCTCGGACAATGGAACGATATTAACAGAGATTCGCATGGAAATGCAGCCGGGAGACAAGCGCCTGTTGCCAGTTGATTTGCCTGAAGGCGGCGTCTTCTGGTTTGCTTTGGTGAATGGAAGCAGTATCTGGCCATGGGAATCGGAAGGCCGTATTTTGATTCCCCTGGAGGCGGCATCCAATCCGGACGAACCAACCGTTGTGGAATTTCTCTATGCCGAGCGGCTTGGCGAACCCGGCGCGGAGCAATTGCGTTTTGATATGAAAGGTCCGGAATTTGATCTGCCTTTGGAAAATGTGACCTGGCAGGTGTTTCTGGATGAAAAATGGCACATGCACCGTCATGATGGTTCTTTGCAATTGATCGACTCTTCTGCCAGATCCGTTTCCGCGAAAATGGATTGGCAACAGTATTTCCAGAACCAATCCCTGCAACAACAGGCACAATCCCGGACGGCGGAACAGTTTCTAAATCTAGGGAATCAGTTGCTGGAGTCGGGAGACCCGCGGTATGCACGCAAGGCCTTTGAACGAGCTTATGGCTTGTCCGGACATGATGCCGCCTTCAACGAAGATGCCCGCACACAACTCCACAGCCTGAAAACCCAGCAGGCGTTTCTCGGGTTGAACTTTCGCAACAATTACGTTCAACACCAATCGGGCGCGCCCAATCAGATGAGCTGGGCTCAAAACCTGGCGGATGAAAAGATGCAGTTCAGTCAGGAAGATGTGGAGCAGTTGATCGTATCCAATGGTGACGAAATCAATGCCGCGTTTACCAGTCAGGCCGAACGCATCATCCGGCAGCAGGAAGCGGCGATTGAGAAGCCGGAGCTGTTGCGGACAACCTTCCCGCAGCATGGAAAGGCCTACACCTTTCAGCAATCCATCCAGGTGGAAGACTGGTCGGATCTGGTTTTGTCCATCGACGCGAGAAAGTTCAGCGAGGGAACCGGGTTGGGAATGAAGATGTTGCTGCTGATGTGCCTGACGGGTTTTGTCGGGATGGTACTGCTTGTCGGGCGGCCTCGATGAGTGGTCAAGGAAAGGAGCCGGCATTGAAACTCCGGCTCCTTTTTGGAAAACGTGGCTTTGGCAAGGCTTTATCCGCCGACCTCTGCGCGGGCTTCGGCCGCCAGCGGGGTGCTGAGGTAGCGCTCGCCGGTCGAACAGGCAACCGTGACGATGGTCTTACCTTTGTTCTCGGGGCGACGTGCCACTTCCAGCGCTGCCACCACATTGGCTCCGGTACTGATGCCCACGAGCATGCCTTCTTCTTTGGCCAGGCGTCGGGCCATGGTGAATGCGTCGTCGTTGCTTACCTTGACGCACTCGGTGATTTGTGGTTCTCCGTTTTCACCTTTCAGGTGGAGGTTGCCCGGAATGAATCCGGCACCTGTGCCCTGGATTTTGTGAGGCCCCGGGGTCAGATCCTGACCAGCCAGTGTCTGGCTGATGACAGGGGAGTCGGCGGGTTCGACCGCGATG
>JAQCFT010000299.1 GCA_027619545.1 Verrucomicrobiota bacterium
TCTGGAGGAGTGGGGATGCCAGAACGTTTCCCTTAGGTATCCAAAGCGGTATCGAGCTACCGCAGTCCAAAATGGTGCTGTGGCCTTGGAACACGCACGTCTATTTCCAACTTATAAGCCTAACCCTTCAAACTCGCACACGTTCTGCGAGCTTAATTCCGTCATCATCAGACTACAGTTCAACCCGAATCAACGGGAAGGCATATCCACCCAAATCCCGTTCCACATCACAGCGCTCACTTGCTCAAATCACCAATATCGTTTGCTGAGTCACCATTCCCGTCGATCAAACGTGCCCCCACGTTGGCGGTTACTTTATCCTGAGCAGGTGAGTTGGGTGAATTGATTTCACTGGAAACTCTGTTGAGTTCGATGGAATGCACATCAATAGCCTCTTTCCCCACCATCTCAGGCACGGTCAATCGCAGCATTCCGCGCCCTTGTTTCAAGTTCAGGTTCCCGAGGTGGAGCGGTTTAAAATCCTTCACGAAGTAATGAGATTGCTCGACCCGCTCCTTGGATTTGTCGTATAGCGGCGGATCAAACGCTTCCTCCACACGCGCTTCTGCAAACGAATCCGCACCATCCACAGCCAGCCGAACAAGCGCCCCAACGTCCTCTTTGCCACAAGTAAAATAAACAACGGCACGATATTGACCAGGCCGCACCACATCCACATCCCAGGTAATGGAGTCGTCCTCACTGGTCCAGTTTTCGAAAAAGGAGTTATTGGGCGCCCGTGCACTACGTTTGATGGCACCATGTTCCACCCCATCGCGAGCTGGCAGCACAGTACGAGGACCGAATCCAACCGTGAAGGGACGATCGCTGAAGGGTTCAAAGGCCTGCTTCATCTCGGCAGTATGTGCTTTCAATGCTTCGGCTAATTGGGAAGCGATTTCAGGATAATCCGCGGACACATCGACGCTTTGCCCACGATCTTTACGGATGTCGAACAATTGCCCGGTCTGATCAAGACGAAATCGTTCGGATCGCACGCTTGCTTTCTTTTGCCATTCACTGAACAACAAGCGCGGTTCCAATTCCGTCCTCTTTCCAACAAGCAGATCAGCCACACTGCGTCCATCCAATGGAAATCGCGATTCGAGCGGAATCCCCGCCAACTGAGCCAAGGTGGGCAACAAATCAATGGCTCCGGAAACTTGTTCAACCATCCTTCCTCCGGCAATTTTTTCAGGCCAACGCAGGAAAAAAGGAGATCTCACTCCGCCTTCATCCACGGCTCCTTTTTTCCCTTTCATCCCACCGTTCCAACGCCAGGAATTTGGACCGTTGTCCGAGAAGTAAATCACGATGGTATTGTCCCTCAATTGCAATTCGTCCAACCGCTGCAACACCCGGCCGACATTCCAATCAATGTTCTCGCACATAGCTAACGCAGCGCGGGTCATCATCACGTCCTCCTTCTCGGGATCACGGTGACGCATTCCCAGATCAACATCAGCGAACGGATCATAAAACGCGTCATCGATCATCATCGGCGAATGAGGCGTGTTGTAGGGAAGATAACAAAGGAAAGGTCGATCTTTGTTTTCGCTGATAAACTCCAGAGCGTGATCTGTGAAATCATCAATCACAAACCCCTTGCCCCGCACCCGAGCTCCATTGTGATCCAGTGGCGGACTGAAGTAATGTCCCCAGTGCCCGGAGGTAAAACCATAAAACTCATCGAACCCGCGATCGTTCGGGTGATAAGGCGACTGTGTGCCATTATGCCATTTTCCAAAGGCCCCGGTGGCATAACCGGCGGATTGGAACACATCAGCAATCGTCGTTTCCTCTGGGTTCAACCGACCCTCCCCTCGACTGACACCACTCACTCCCGTGCGCAAATGGTACCTTCCGGCTAAAAACTCAGCTCGTGTTGGCGCACAAACCGCGCAGACATAGAAATTGTTCAAAGTCACGCCTTCCCGCGCAAGTGAATCGATGTTCGGCGTGGACAGATTGGAATTTCCATTCACACTTAAATCCCCCCACCCCTGATCATCCGCCAAAAAGATCACAACATTGGGGGGACTTTGACTTACCGCATGACCGGATTGCCCGAGCACAGTAAGACTTTGGCTAAGTGACGGAATGCACATCAGACTTAAAATGCATGCCATCATCCGATGAGATCGGACGGAGGATTTCTTCATGCAGGAAATTATGAACCAAGCACCCGGACCGTCAACGTCGCAATCCATGAACAAATCAACATCCAAAACGCGTGTTACACTTGCTTATAACCCTTGACTTGGTAGTTTCAGAGCTCAGCTTCAAATGAAAACGCACTGGCTACGATTTCTATTTTGTTTCCTGGTCTCAACCAATGGAGCGGCAGGCGCAGCGGATGTGCCCACGGCCGGTGAAAAACTGTTCGCGCTGAAAGTCCAACCCCTCTTTGCTGAAAAATGTTTGGCCTGCCATGGCAACGATCCCGAAAAGATCAAAGGAAATTTCGACATGCGTGATCGCGAATCCATGCTCACGGGTGGCGACACGTTCCTCCATGAAGTGCTGATGCCGGGACAGGGTGAAAAGAGCTACCTTTATATCCTGTCGACGCGTACCGAGGAAGATTACGAAATGCCGCCCAAGGAAGCAGACAAACTCACCATAGAACAAACCTGGTGGATACGGGACTGGATCAACGCCGGAGCGCCTTGGCCGGATGTTTCGCGTGTGGCGTGGATTCAATCCGAATATGCGGAAGGCGTCCAAGTAACTACTTCGGGCGGACTGTCGGCAGATTGGGATAATCGCCGATATCTCCCGGAAAACCTTTGGGCCTACCAACCATTGAACCCCGGCGAACACGACCACATTGACGCTTTTATTGAAGCTCAATTAAACGAAGTCAAGCTCACCCCCGCGCCAATCGCGGATGCGCGCACGCTCATTCGTCGAGCCACCTTTGACCTGACCGGACTCCCCCCCACACCTGAAGAAGTCAAAGCTTTCGAATCGGCCTATGCGACCGATAAGGAAGCCTGGCCGAAATTAATCGATCGCCTTTTGTCCAGTCCGCAATACGGCGAGCAATGGGCGCGTCATTGGCTGGACGTCGTGCGCTATGCCGACAGCTCGGGCTACGCCAACGATTGGGAACGCCCCAACGCCTGGCGGTACCGGGACTATGTCATTCGCAGTTTCAATCAGGACAAACCTTACGACCAATTCATCCGCGAACAAATCGCGGGAGACGAAATCGGCAAACGTAAAGACATCGAATTGTTGATCGCAACCGGATTTCTCCGCATGGGCGCTTGGGAACACACCGGCATGAGCGTGGCGAAAGTCACCCGGCAATTGTTTTTGGATGATGTGACGGACTCGGTCAGTCAGGTCTTTCTGGGACATGCCCTGCGCTGCGCGAAATGTCATGACCATAAATTCGATCCCGTATCCACGCGTGATTACTACTCCTTCCAGGCCAACTTTGCCACGACCCAGTTTGTGGAGGAACACACTGATTGGTTGACCGATGAAAACCTTTCGGGCTTGGAAGATGACAAGCGTTATCATGAGAAACGCCTGAGAGCCAATCAGGACAGACTCGACGCGCTGAACAAATTAAAAACCGATTACGAAGCCAAATGGTTCGCCCAAAAAAATCTACCCTACAAATCGCTCGCCGAGGCCAAGAAAGCGGGTGAAAAGAACCTTCCCAAGGGACGCTTATTCGAGAAACCCGAAGAATTCGGGGCCGAACGTATTGCCCGCAAATGGAAAGCACGCTTTGATTGGGAAATGGACCGCTACGAGCCGGTCGCCTTCACGGTTTACAATGGCAAGACACGCGCTTCCAAAAACCAGGCCGGCCCACTCCGCATGCCAGACAATCCCATGGGTGCTGGTGAGCTGGAACAAACAGCCATTCTCGGAGGTGGCGACGTGTTTTCGCCCACTGAAGAAGTCGCTCCGGGAGTGATCAGCGCACTGCATGACGGACCCGACATCGAGATCCCGAAAACCGTCGAAGGTAGACGCGCCGCACTGGCAGCCTGGATCGCCAGTCCGGACAATCCCCTGACCTCACGCGTCATCGTCAATCGGATCTGGCAATACCATTTCGGTCAGGCCATCGCACAAAACCCGAACAATTTCGGTGCCACAGGCAAGAAACCAACTCACCCCGAACTGCTGGATTGGTTGGCCCAACACTTCGTCAATGAAGGGTGGTCCATCAAAAAACTACACCGAACCATCATGCTGTCGAAAGCTTACCAACGCACCTCGACACATCCGAATCCCCAACAACTCGACGCAAAAGACAGTGCGCGCAACCTCTACGCAGTATTCCAGCCAAGACGATTAGCCGCCGAAGAATTGCGGGACGCCATGTTGTCGGTTTCGGGTGAACTCAACCCCGAAATGGGAGGCATCCCGATCCGTCCGGACATCAACCTGGAAGCAGCGCTCCAACCGCGCATGATCATGGGCACCTTTGCTCCGAGCTATGTGCCGAACCCGCGCCCCGAACAACGCAATCGACGCACCATTTACGCGCACAAGACCCGTGGCCAACGGGATCCGTTTCTGGAAACCTTCAATCAACCCAACACCGAACTTTCCTGCGAACTGCGCGACAGCTCCAACATCACGCCGCAGGCATTCACGCTGCTTAACAGCGAAGAAACACGCGACCGATCCCTGGCATTTGCAGCCCGGGTGCTGAAAGAAACAGATGGCGACGAACAGGCCATTCAACGCGCCTTTCAACTTGCTTTTGGAAGAACGCCATCCGACACGGAACAAAAGGTATCACTTGATCACTGGAAAGAGATGACGGAACAACAAAGCAAGCTAAGCTTCAAACCTCAATCCTATCCCACAGAAGTCATCCGCGAGGCCCAGGAAGAAAATACCGGGGAGAACTTCGAATTCACGGAGACGCTGTTTGTTTACCAGGATTACATCCCCGACCTTCAACCCCACCAATTGGACGCCAAAACGCGCGCGCTGGCAGACATATGCCTGGCTCTATTGAATGCCAACGAATTCATATACATCGACTAATCAACATGAACACCCGACGCGATTTCCTCTACGGCCTGACAACCAGTCTGGGCAGCCTCGCCTTTACCTCGATGCTGAAACAGGAAGCCCGGGCCTACCCCGGTCCCGGCGCGCGCCAGATGCATCACCCCAAAGCCAAGGCGAAACACTGCATCTTCCTGTACATGGAAGGCGGGCCGTCCCACATCGACACCTTCGATCCCAAACCCAAATTGAAAGAACTCCACCTGCAGGAGTTCACGCGCAACGGCGAAAAGCAATCCGCTATGTCCAGCGGCAAACGTTATTACGTCCAATCCCCTTTCGAGTTCATCAAAGCAGGCCAATCCGGCGCGGACATGTGCACGCTTTGGAAACATTTGAAGGGAGTGGCGGATGAGATGTGTTTTTACCGTGGCATGCAGGTTGATTCGGTAAATCACCCCACCGCCAACTACCAGGCCAATACCGGCAACCGTTTCGGTGGCGATCCGGGGATTGGAGCCTGGGTGACTTACGGACTGGGGTCGGAAAACAAAGACTTACCTGGATTCATTGTCCTCCCTGAACGTGCCTACCCTCAGGGAGGCGCTGCAAACTGGGGTAATGGATACCTGCCGACGAGTTTTCAGGGAACACCGCTTCGCCCCAAAGGTTCTCCCATTCTCGACATTCATCCACCGGCGGGGATCACACCCTCGCACCAACGAAAGAATCTGGACTACCTCAACCAGCTCAATCAAATCCATGCGGACCAGCACCCGCAAAACGATGAACTGAAAACACGCATGGAGAACTACGAACTGGCCTTTCGCATGCAGTCCCAAGTGCCGGACGTAGTCAACATCGATTCTGAACAGGATCACATCAAAAAACTCTATGGTATCGGAGATCAAGTGACGGACGAGTTTGGACGCCGCTGCCTGCTTGCTCGAAAGCTTGTGGAAAAAGGAGTGCGTTTCGTTCAAGTCTATGCAAGCACCTGGGATTCCCACGACTACATCGCAAAAGCCCACGGATCGCTTATTCCGCGAGTGGACAAGCCCATTTCGGGTTTGATCCAGGATCTCCAACAACGTGGTCTGCTCGATGAAACCCTCATTGTCTGGATGGGAGAATTCGGCCGCACCCCCGACAACGGAGTCCGTGGGGGAGGCGTCGCCTACGGACGCGATCATAACCCAAATGCCATGACCGTCTGGATGGCCGGAGGCGGCGTCAACGCA
>JAQCFT010000300.1 GCA_027619545.1 Verrucomicrobiota bacterium
GGGGCAGGATCGCGAAGAATCTGATTTGGATGGCCGCCCTCAAGATGCAAACCAGGCCGGCAACGATGCCGTGGAATTGATCCGATTCGATGGCATCATTGGTAACGGCGAAGGTCAGATTCCCGCCAACGCAAAAATTGTTCGTGCTTCTCTGACCTATCATACAGGCACTGATCCGAATTCGGATGCGGACGGACCCTATGTCATCGGTTTCTTGATGGAAGGTTTTGATGAAAACACGGACTACGAGACACTCGATGCCGGTACGGATATCCCTGAAGAACGAGGTCCGCGAGGGGAAGTGGATTTCCGCTACCTGGCAGGATATGCTGACATAGCCAATCAGGAAGTGGTCACTGCCGATGTGGCACCTTATGTCCAACGATGGGTCGATGGCGAAACCAATCATGGTCTGGCTGTCTTTACCAATGATACTTCAAACGGCTGGCAGATTCGCACGATCGGCAATGCGAACCCTGCATTCAGACCTCTTCTGGAAGTGATTTACACCACCAGTGAGGTGAAGGAATACAGCCCGGAATTGGAAATGTCCATCATCGCAGCCAAAGACGAAAACGAATCAACACTCGATGGAAGTTTTCTGGGTGCCAGCTACCTGGATGGTGGCGGTGATCCTGACTACAAGGAAGGCCTCTTCAAATTCAAAGACCTATTTGGAGCAGGAACCGGAACCATTGGTGATGACGAACGTGTCCTGGCTGCCTACCTCATCCTCGAAACAGGCGGTGTGCCGGATGCGGATCTCAATGCCGATTCGGACGATCCATACTCTGTGCATCAAATGCTTGTACCTTGGACGGTTGAAAGTAATTACGGCACTGCAGGAGTTTCGATTGAAAACGGAGAAGCTTCTCCTGCTTTTGACGAGTTTCTCGGCATGGGAGAAAACAGTCGGGCCATTGCTGATGTAACGAACATTGTCAATAACTGGGCTTCCGGAGAACCCAATCATGGCTTCGTGGTCAAGCCTCAAGGTGGCGACGGCTGGCAGGTTTGGTGGGGGGATGCTCCGCTTGAGTTGCTCCCCCGCCTGGTGGTCTACACAGAAACCGCCTTGCCTCAGCCCGAGCCCAGCACTCCTGATGTGACTCCATTCGACATCACGACCGTCGCGCTTGGTCAAAACGGCATGTTGAACGTCACTTGGGAATCGGTGGACGGAGCTTCCTACAAGGTGGAAACCACTTCCGATTTCCAAACCTGGAACACTCAATCTGACAATATCAATTCACAGGGAACTTCGACCACCATCGAACTTCCCATCGAAGCCGTTGCGCAAGCATTCTTCCGCATCAGCTCGGTGACTCCCTGAGCCTTTCTCATCCACAAGTAACGGTTAATGGTAACGCAACGTAACCCCGTCCTCGTTCGAGGGCGGGGTTTTTTCATTCAAAATGGCTGTGCCCCCAGGAACGATTACTGAGTTTCCAAAATTGATCAGCACATTTATTTCAGGAAATACAAAAAAAAGGATGATGCCATCGGTAAAATCTTCCCTATTGCCATCCCTTTTGAATTGATTGCCCCGGTTTACCTAGGCAGAATGTCTTCATTCCAATAACCATGAACACATTTTTTAGCATGAAGAAACATTGCCGATGGATACGCAACCTCTGCCTGGTCGGAGCCTTAGCCTGGTCTGACCCGGAGATACTACAAGCTGCCGAACCGCAGGCAACCGCCCCTGATTCCTTGAATATCAAGGAAGGCTTCAACGTCGAGCTGCTATATTCCGTACCCAAAGACCAGCAAGGCTCCTGGGTGGCCATGTGCGTGGACGACAAGGGACGCATGATTGCTTCGGATCAATACGGCAGCCTGTTCCGCATCACGCCCCCGCCCATCGGCCAATCGGAAGGTTCCAAGGTGGAAGTGATCAACCTTGATATCGGTCATGCACAAGGTTTGGTTTACGCTTGGAACTCTCTCTACGCCGTCACCAACGCCACGGAGCATCAGGGACGAGGACTCTACCGCATCACAGACACGAATGGAGACGATCAGCTCGACAATGTTGTTCTACTGAAAAAATTTGCTGAAGAAGGCGGCGAACACGGCCCGCACGCCGTGATTGTGGGACCCGACGAACAGTCGCTCTACGTCGTCATCGGCAACCAAACAACCATGGTCGATCATGACATCAGCCGCCCTACCCCGGTGTGGCAGGAAGACTTGCTGCTGCCACGGATTTATGGAAACGGGTTCATGCGTGGCGTTCTGGCACCCCGGGGATGGATTGCCAAAACCGATCCCGAAGGCAAATCCTGGGAGATCATCGCAACGGGTTTCCGAAATGAATACGATGCCGCCTTCAACCGCCATGGCGAACTGTTCACCTATGATGCGGATATGGAATGGGACGTGAACACACCCTGGTACCGGCCGACACGTGTCTGCATGGTCCCCAGTGGGGCGGAATTCGGATGGCGCAACGGCTCAGGTAAATGGCCGGCCTATTACCCCGACAGCCTTCCTCCGGTGGTGGACATCGGCCCAGGTTCGCCAACAGGTGTGTGCTTTGGTTACGGAGCCAAGTTTCCGGCAAAGTATCAGGAAGCCTTTTTCATCAATGACTGGAGTTACGGAAAACTATATGCTGTTCACCTGAATCCGGAAGGATCCGCTTACTCCGCCGAGTTCGAAGAATTCATCACCGGTTCCCCCCTCCCCCTGACCGACATCGTGGTCAGCCCTCACGATGGAGCCATGTATTTCGCTATCGGAGGACGACGCACCAAATCCGGACTTTACCGCGTCACCTACACAGGCAATGAATCCACAGCACCATCCTCCGTCATGACAGGTGGCGAGGCCGAACGTGCCGTGCGACGCCATCTGGAATCTTTCCACGGACGCCAGGATCCACAGGCCATCATCACCGCATGGCCATTTCTCGGCAGCAAAGACAGGTTCCTCCGATTTGCCGCCCGCATTGCCATCGAACATCAACCCGTAAGCTCCTGGTCGGAAAAAGTGTTCGAAGAAACTGATGTGCACGCCCGCCTGACCGGATTGCTCGCTTTGACTCGCGTCGGCACTCCCGACCTGAAAGGAAAAATCCTCGACGCTTTGAACGCGGTTTCCTGGAATGCCCTGACGGATGAACAAAAGCTTGAGTTTCTCCGGGTCTACAGCCTCACGTTCATCAGAATGGGAGAAGCCACCGCAGCCGAAGCACAAAAGACCATCGCAAAATTGGACCCTGTATTTCCTGCTGACGACCGATTCATCAACGCCGAGTTGTGCCAACTCCTGGTTTACGTTCAATCACCGCAAACAGCCGCCAAGGGAGTGGCGTTGTTGGAATTAGCCCCCAGTCAGGAAGAACAGATCGATTACGCAAAATCCCTCCGCCTGCTGAGGAGAGGCTGGAATTCCAACCTTCAAGAACGCTACTTCAAATGGTTCATCAAAGCGGCTTCTTATCGTGGAGGCGCCAGTTTCAGCAAGTTTGTCGAATCCATCAAGACCGATGCCCTCGGCATGCTCACCGATGCACAGAAGGAATCCATGAAAGATATTCTGGAAGCGGAACCTGAATTCACCTCACCGCTCGAAGTGTTGGCTGCTCGCAGTTTCGTCAAGGATTGGTCCGTCGACGAACTGGCCAAGGCAGCCGAAGAAGGTCTGAAAGGCGGACGCAGTTTCGCCAAAGGTCGCAAGGTCTTTGGCGAGGCAGCCTGTTTCTCCTGTCACCGTTTCAGCGGTGAAGGCGGTTCCATGGGACCGGATCTGACCAGCGCAGCCGGTAAATTCAGCGCGCGAGACCTACTGGAATCCATTATCACACCGAGCAAGGAAATCAGTGACCAATATGCACCGAGTGTCTTCACCCTGGAAGACGGAGACTCGGTCACCGGCCGCATCGTCAACCTGGGCGATGACAACATCACAGTCAACGTGAACATGTTCGACCCCAATGGCAACGTCGGCATCGACAGAAAAAAGGTGGTCAGCATCAAACCCTCCACCGTTTCCATGATGCCGGAAGGACTCGCCAGCATGCTCGAAAAAGAAGAAATCCTCGACCTGCTGGCCTACGTGCTGTCGAGAGGTGACAAGAATCACACGATGTTTAAATAGTGAATAGAGAATTCAAAATAATAAATGACTGAGGATGGCGTGTTGGTTGCTGTGGGTTTTCCACCGGAGATTGAACTCAAAGGACGAAAGCACAGGACCACACGCCGGGACGGCACGTTCCATCAATCATTTACTATTCACTATTTACTATTTGAAATTCAATCACCACCATTTCCAATCGGAATCGGGAGCAGGCGACCAAATCCAATCAGGTGCTTCAACCGGGAACTTGAAAAAATCGACGTGACCATCCCCAAACAGGATGTTGTTTCGAAACTGTCCTTTGATGTTGTGCCATAGATACTGGACATCATCGTTGCCACGGTTTGGATGCCAGTTCCAGTCGCCCTGAATGATCTTATTGACGGGACTCCGGGCGATTTCGCTGGTCTTGATGGATCGAACTTTAGGGTCGCCCTTGATCCCGCAGACCATCTTCACGCGAAAGGATGAATGGGAAAACTGTGGCAGATAACTGTTGCCATATGATTTGAAACATTGTTTCACCTTGTGCAAGGAATCGCCTTTGTCAGAGGGACAGGCGAATACTGTTTGGCCGGGCGCATAGTGATTCAACGGTCGCTCCTCAAACGGAGTTTCCCAACTGTATAAACCCGGTTGACCTGGCAAATCACCCCTCTGCCCTCCAGCCGTTCCCCAGTTCGTCAAAGCCGGATAGTAATCATCATTGTCATCGGCATACATGATGTAGGCCAGGCCAATTTGCCGTTGGTTGCTCAGGCACTTGACATTTTGAGCCTTGGATTTCGCCCGGGAAAGAGCCGGGAGCAACATACCTGCCAGAATGGCAATAATAGCGATGACCACCAATAGCTCGATTAATGTAAAACCAGAAAAGGAACGTCGATTCAGGAAGGTAAAAGATCGGTTCATAACAATGGGATTTTTTTGGGAGTTTATTTGATAGGAAAATGAATCATGGTGACAGTGTCTTCTTCTTTGGTCGTTGATGGATCACTTTCGTAAATCTCAAAAGCTGGGATTTTTTTGTTTTGCCGAAACACTTTGGCTTGGGCGCGCATCATTCCGGATGACCAGGCATTCCCCAAATGGTGATAGGGGCCGGTATGCTTCACGCGATAAACCGGGCATGCAGCCAATTCGGCACTGACAAAGCCTTCCGGCAAGTTTTCAGGCACGGCTTTGACCGGATAACCGGTGGTGAATTCCGTGGTCCCTTTGGATAGGTGAAACCTATGATAGACCGCAAATGGCTTCTCAGCGATTTCTAGATTGGAATCCTTGAACCATTGCGCAAGCCTCTCAAAATCTGCTTTCATCTGATCGCCGATCTGTGTCATGGAGCATTGCGCCCGAATTCCCACGTACTGGAACCCTTCAAAATCTGCTTGCCCGGGATATTCCAATTTGGAATGCACATTGCCGGTTTCGAGATAGTCCTTCAACATCCGCAGGCCGCGATCATAATCCATCCCGATCATGGCAGTCATCATGCCCTTCATGAAAAAGAGAAACGATGGCAAAGAACTGTCCATGGTCCAGGTGACCCGCACACCATCGCCTTCTGGCTGAAACAAAAAACTGAATGTCGCTTTTGATTTCCAGGGCTTGAGAAAGGTCAAACGGAAATGAATTGCTTCGGAAGGTTGTTCTTCGGCAATTTCCACACTACCACTTCCAATGATCTTTCCGTCCCACGCATAACTTTTACCGTTATCCGCGTAGGTCATTTGGCAATCGGGTTCACAAATCACCCAGGGAGACCACCGATTCCATTGATGAAAATCGCGAATGGTTTCATAAGCTTTATCAGGAGAGACAGCTACGACGATCGATTTGTTTACAGCAATCTTTGGCATAAGAACTTCCTTTTTCTTTACAGTTCATGATTTTTGATTGGGTCTCCTTTTGACGTGAGATCTTACCAATGAATGTGGCTTTGAACAGACCTATTGTTGGAATAAGGAAATACGAGAAGCTTCTGGCCTTGGTAGGGATGAGCTGCCGCTCGTCCGTCGCTCGGCGTGGTGGTGTGGTTGAACCTTTATCACCCCCTCGCGTTACAGCACGCGCCTGCGGCCCTGCGGCAGCAGGGCCCTACCGGAAGCAAAGCTTCTGGCGTTGGTAGGGATGAGCT
>JAQCFT010000301.1 GCA_027619545.1 Verrucomicrobiota bacterium
CCCGGGTTTTTTATTCTGGTAGGGAGTGTCGTCCCCGACGCGCCACCCTCATAGCTTCCATAAACTTCAACTCACCACCCAAAGGAAAACCCAAGGACATTACGGCACTCCAAATCCCATGCACTCCCCATTCTTCCAAGCGATTTAGACCAAGTGAACGCCATCTGGAATGCGGTGTGCAGCACCGCTCTGGATCTGGTACGAAGAATCTATGAAAGTGCTTAAGCCGAAATTCTCAGTACCACCCCACCTTCAACCACCAAGCTTTAAGCTTTTGAGTAAAAAGGCAGATTTGTTGAAATTGAATGTTATGGCGTTTCCCTGAGGTATCCAAAGCGGCGCTGCACGCCGCACTCCAAAGAGCCGTCGGCTCACCTATGCCTGTTCATCAATCGATTCGGTTCCCAGCTGGATCAATCAGCGTTGGGGTGACCATGACAACAAACTCCTGGAGCCACTCTTCGTCGCTTTCTTCCCATGGTAATCCCTTTCCTTTGCTGCGGGAGTAATGAACCAAAAGCGTCTTCCCCTTTGGTATAATGCCTCCTCCGCTAAGTTCTGGAAATTGGGTTCCATCAGGAAACATCACAAATTGACCCTTTCGATTTAATCCCGATAAAATGGCATTGAATCCAACAACCATCTCCAGTTTCGACTCAGCCTTTTGATTGATCGCCGAATGAACTTCCACCTTCATATCGGCAGGACCTGAAGCAAAAAACTGAGGAGCAAGATTGCCTTCTTTTTCAAGTGGAACAAACAAGGTAACGGGCCTGTGACTGAGCGTTGTGACTGATCGGGACGGAACCAATTCTACCCCCTGGATACCGCGTATGGACTCCCAATAAGAATCCGCTTCATCGAGTGAAAGATGGAACTGTTGATTAGAAAACATTGAAACTGAGTCCTCTTTGCCAGTTTCCTTACCCAATGGACGCAACAAAATATGTCGTGTTGAATCCTTTGGAACCGACCGAGTCAAAAATCCAGCTTTGATTTCAATTGCAATTTGAACACTGGCAGGAACAGAATAAACCAACGTTTCAACAATTTTATCAACCAGGGTCAATTCACGTACGGGAGCGCGCACGTAAAGCAATCCAGGATTAGGTTTATAAAAAACAGCTCTTCCATCTGGTTTTGAATCATCAGGCAAAGGATCAGATGGTGGTTTGGAAAGTGGGTAAAACAAGGATTGGATCGATTGCTCTTCTTCCTTGGTTAGCGTGTCCGGTTGATCCAACAAAGAAAGCCCCGCCGCTTTGAATATTTTTCTCAGGCTTTCAAATGCATCCCATTCCTCATCACCCTGAACTTGAAGTATATCCTTTGCACGATGAATCAATTGCTCAGCGTTGGGCAACCTGTAAGTCCGTGTCTCAAACTTGATCTGGTCTGCGGAAGGATCGTAAAAAAAATACACACCAGAATCAGTCACTTGCAGTTTGATAGGGATAGATGATTCTTTAACGATGAGCTCACAAATATCCCAAGCTGTCACATCATACATGGGAGGATCGATGCTGATTCGGCTTGCCATTACCTGTTTGGCAATGGATGTGTTTTGTTTGTTAATGATACCGTCATCCGATCCGGTCACCAAAAAAAATGCACCAAGCATGGTGTCACGATCGAATCCACATTCATAATACAACCACTGATAAACATTTGAAAACGCTTCATTTTTAAAATGCACTTCTTTGATGATTTTTTCCTTCAATCTATTTCGAATATGATCAGCTCTGGTTAGCGTAGGATGATTCGAATCGACTTTTTGAATATGCTCATCTGCTGTAGTCCCGTTCTGATTATCGGGAACTGTTACATCAGACTTGACCGGATGGCTTGAAAATACACTTGCCAGAAGCAGCATAACCAGAATCCATATCCCCTTTGACTCTTGTTTTCGAACATCGAATCGAGCAATCCGTTCAAACCGCTCCTTTAGCGCGGTCTTGTCTTCAAGAATCCCGATGAGCCCCGGTTGTATTCTTTGAACAGGCAATTTGTTCATGGCTTTCAGTATGGATTCACCGTAGGTTTCAGCATCGGCATTCGAATGTCGGAGCACCGCTTCGTCCACAGCAAATTCTCGGTCAGATCGCATATGTTTCACAGCATACCAAACGAGTGGATTAAACCAGTGCAGCACAAGCAGCATGCTCGTCCAAACATTCATCCAGTGATCGCGACGTGACAAATGCTCCAGTTCGTGCATGTAAACCAAATGCAATTCTTTGTCCGAATATCGATTCATCACATCCTTTGGAAGCAGAATGACTGGGCGGAAAATCCCATAAAGCGCCGGCGAATCCACAGCCCCGTTAATGCAAACCGACACCTTTCCAGAAATGCCCCGCGTTTCCAGACTTTGGGCAAACTGGTCGTTGACTTCTTCCGACAATGGAACCGACAAGGAACGAACACGGCGACGTAATAAAACCATATTTCGGATCATCACCAGGCACACACCCATTACCCCAAGTACCCAGGCAAAGGACGCCATTCGCTGATGATTCAGACCAAATCTTTCTTTCGATATCATAGGCTGCTTTGCGGATCCATTCGTAGGAGCAACGCCTACGAGCGCCACTCCTGATTCTCCACTGTTTGTGACCCATTCGCTCACTTCAATCATTGGCTCTTTTACACCATTACCCGGAGCAAGGTCACTGGAAGTAATGGCGGATGCTGAGTTACTAACTGAAATCAAATTGTCACCAGGATTCTCCAAACTTGAACGTTTCTCCAAGAGTCCATACACGCTAGTCAGGCTCCCCGGCAACCAGGGCAGGCTCAACTTGACCCAGACCAGTATCCATAATGAATACCGCAAACGTGCAGACAAACGTCCATTCAAAAGCCGCTGCACTACCAGGACCGCAAAGATCAACAAGGACGCCTCGAGCGACATTTTAAGAACCGTGGCTCCTGTGGTTTCCAATAGGGAAATGAAATAGTTCATGACTGATTCCCTTTCCTACGGAGAATTTTTCTTAATGCATCCATTTCCTCCTCGCTCAGGGCATCCTGTTCGACGAGGTGGGTCAACATCGGCTGAAGTGACCCGCCGAACACACGTTGCAAGAATTTTTGGCTCATCACCGTCTTACAATCCGTTTCCTCAATCGATGGTTCATACAAATAAGCCCTGCCCTTTTTGAGAAACCGAATGGCCTTCTTCTGTACCAGCCGACTGATAAAAGTGCGGGTCGTTTGTGGATGCAACTTCAGTCGCTTGGCAATTTCCAGAGAAGACAAAGGAGATTCATCCCAAAGCGTCTTCATGACTTCCCATTCCGATTCGGAGATCTGAGGCAGGCGTTTCATATCCATCTACAAATGTGGTTGTTGTTTTATATCTACGCTCGTAGTTGAATAAAGGCAAGCTGTTTTATTTGAAAATAACCACCCCACACAAACACCCGCTCAATGCCACGGCATTTTGGAGTGCGGCGTACAGCGCCGCTTTGGATACCTCAGGGAAGCGGTATAGATGCTCAATCAACCCCACGCTCACCCCTGATAAAGGATGCCCATTTCTACGTGAACGAAGGATCAAGGAAGTTTGAATGCCTTAAGTGCTTGCGGATCGTATCCAGAGCTCCGATTCTCGGAGCACTCCAAAGGGCGTCTGGCACTCTCGGTTAGTGTTGGGAGACAGAAGCCATGACGTCACCCATGTGGGCATAGAGTTCAGTGGACTTTGAGGAGTATTGAAGCAGATCTTCCGCCAATTCCACTGCGCCCGGTTCAAAGAAGGTCATGGTGGCGGATCCTCCGAACCGGAACATCCCCTTTTGATCTCCGCGCACAACGGATTTCCCAGGTGTGAACGTTTGCAGAATGCTCCCGACATTCGTGGCACCGATTTCCATGATGAGCACCTGACCGCATGATTCTGTTCGAACCCGCGTCAATACGCGTTTGTTCTGCCAGAGATAATCCAGTGATTGACGCAGCGCCATCGGGTTCACCGAATAGAGCATGCCGTTGATGAGTTGTGGCGCTTCCGGAACCCCATCCACAGAGAAATGAAATCGATGGTAGTCCGTCGGGCAAAGTCGCGACAGGACGGCCGAACCTTTCTGATAACGATCCGCCAATTCAGGATCACCCAGGAAAGCATTCAGATCAAAAGACTGTCCTTTGACAAACACGGATTTCAATTCCGACAAATCCTGAAATCCCAAGTGCCTTCCATCCGCAGGAAAAACAAGGGTGTAAGGCTCGCTTTGAATCGGTCGAGCTTCAGGTTTCAAGGCGCGACTGAAGAAATCATTGAACGAATCGAAACTGTCCACTGATTTGACGAATGCCTTGGGATCCATCCCAAACTGCCTGATAAATGGTCGCACTTTTTGGGCGGTCGCAGGCCGACTCATCCACCAGCCGTAAAAGGACGAAAAAAAAGCGCGCTTTACCATCAGTTCAACCGTCAATTTGCCCAAAGGATTTCCATAGGCCCATTTCAGGAAAGTATCCCCATACACCGCCTCCGTTTCCAGTTGCTGGGTGTAGCGATTGAAGTATTGAATGGGCGCGGTGGGTGAAGTTTGTGCCATGAAACGTAAGTGGGTTCAGACGGTGTGACAGCTCCTTGATTGCCGATCCACATTCATCGCGTTGAAGGCAACGCCTTACTTTGATGGACGCCAGTCCAGCAATTTGAGCTGAACGGATCGGCGACCGTTGTATTCATTGATTTGAGGCGCGTAGGCCAGATCGAATTTTCCCGATGGAAGTTCGGATTTCCCGCAGTTCCACCAGAGTACTTCGTAACTGGACGCTCCATCAGTCACCCAAAACTTGACGTGTTGATGTTCCCTTCCCATGCGGTGAGGGTGACTTTGGAGTGAAACCCGGCGGCTGGCAAATTGAAGGGCGGAATTACCCGAACCGAAAGGATGGAGTCGCCCAAGTTCTTCCATGCGTTCGAGTGATATTTCTGAAAGCGGTATTTCGGCATCCAGATGCAAGACAGGAACCAGGCAATCCTTGGTCAACTGTTTGGAGGCGTAATCGTTGATGCGTTCACGAAATTCTTCGAGGTTCTTGGGATCAATCGACATCCCCGCCGCCATGGCATGCCCACCATGTCGAACCAGCAGATCGTCACATGTCCGCAAGGCTTCCGCCAGATCAAAACCTTCCACACTCCGTCCCGACCCACGCCACTCGCCTCCCTCACCCCCGAGGATGATGCTGGGACGATAGAACTCGCGCAGGACGCGTGAGGCGACGATGCCCACCACACCAATGTGCCAATACATTTGGCCTTCCACGATCACAAAATCCCGCTTCGGATCAAACTGCGAGCGTATGTTGCCAATCGCTTGATCGGCAATTCCCTTCTCGATGGTCTGGCGTTCCTTGTTATGGCTATCCAGTTGTTGAGCCAATTGGCGCGCTTCTTCAAGATTGTCGCTCAACATGAGCCGCAGCGCCGTATCGGCATTCACGAGACGCCCTGCTGCATTGATCCGGGGGCCGAGTTGAAAACTGATTTCGAAAACACCTACCTGATCCCGCACCTGGGCGACTTCCATCAGCGCAAGCAGTCCCGCTCGACGGGTTTGATTCAAACGTTTGAGCCCGGTTGTCACCAGCACCCGGTTCTCGCCCGTCAACGGCACCAAATCGGCAATCGTTCCAAGAGCGACCAGATCCAGCAAAGGACGCATGTCGAAGTCATGCACGGATGGCGGTTGATTCAATTCACGGCACACCTTGATCACCGCGTGGGCCAGTTTAAACGCCAAGCCCACGGAACTCAGTTCGCACAGGTGTCCTCCGTTTAGTTGTGGATTTACCAAGGCGTAGGCTTCCGGTTCGGGATCGGTAACCTGATGATGATCGAGCACAATGACATCGAGACCTCGCTCTTTCAACCAACCGATGGTGTCGACGGCAGTCGAGCCGCAGTCGACGGCCAGGATCAGATCCGGATGAAGCTTTTCGAGGCAATTCTCAACTCCTTCCTGGCTGAGTCCATAACCTTCCTCGAGTCGATGAGGCAGGTAGTAGTCGATGCGCCATCCCAGTTCACGCAGAACTTCGATGATTAGTGCGGTGGAAGTGACACCATCGACGTCATAATCACCGAAAACCACCACCTTTTGTTCCAGTTCACGGGCAGCCAACAGGCGTTCGACCGCTTTTTTGATATTCGGAAGGGTGAAGGGATCGGAAAGATTCTTGAG
>JAQCFT010000302.1 GCA_027619545.1 Verrucomicrobiota bacterium
CATGGAAGAAATTGAAAAACGCGACTTTGGTTTTTCTGGGAATGGGTGCTTGCATTTGGCGAAGGACTGTTTGAGACGGCGGTTGTGTTGATGATACTCCGTCGATTCAAGTTACACGTTCTTCTTTTCGTGCCCGATGACGTCTGTCAGTATTTGGTCCAGATTGTATGAAGGCTTAAATCCAATCTCTTCCTTGATCTTTGTCAGATCCGGAACCCGTCGTTGCATGTCATCAAATCCCTCCCCATAAACTTCCTCATAAGGAACGAACCGCACTGTGGAAGGACTCTTGGCAAGTGCAATGATTTTCTTTGCAAGGCCC
Organism: Verrucomicrobiota bacterium; assembly: GCA_027619545.1. GTDB lineage: Bacteria > Verrucomicrobiota > Verrucomicrobiia > Limisphaerales > AAA164-E04 > AAA164-E04. Next base: position 323 of record JAQCFT010000302.1, read on the forward strand.
AGGATGGTTGTTTCCTCATCGCTTCCTATGTTGAACAACTGACCGAATGCGGAAGGTTTTTCAATGAGTTGGATGAGTGTGGCGCAAACGTCTTTGACATGGCAGAAACAGCGTTTTTGACTCCCATCACCAAACACGGTCAGGTCATTTTGTTTCAGCGCCTGTCGCACAAGGGTTGGGATGACCATTCCATACTGGCCCGTTTGTCTTGGTCCCACGGTATTGAAGAGTCGGACGTTGATGATCGGGAGTCGCTGTTCGTGCCAATAGGCAAATGCGAGGAATTCGTCCATGACCTTGGAGCAGGCATAGGCCCACCGCTTTTTGTTGGGCGCGCCGATCAACAGATCCTGATCCTCTGAAAATGGTAGTTGGGTTGATTTTCCATAGGCTTCGGAAGTTGAAGTCGTCAGCACCGGTTTACGGTAACGCGCACAGGCCGAAAAAATCGAGGATGCTCCTTCCAGGATGTTCTCGATGGTTTTTATAGGGTGATCGATGATGAGTTTCACCCCCACCGCAGAGGCGAGGTGAAATACCTTGTCCGCGTTTTTAACCAGTTCTTTCGTTCCGTTTCGGTCCCGCACATCACCCACGACCAACTGAAAATGCGGGTGACCTTCCAGGTTGGCGATGTTGTCATGCGAACCGGTTGAAAAGTCATCCAGAACGGTGACTTCGTGATTTTGTTTCAGTAGCGATTCCGCAAGGTGCGATCCTATAAAACCCGCTCCACCTGTAATAAGATATTTCATGATTTTGTCGGGAGGCAGCTTTCGTATATTTCCACCAATTTGCCCAGGTGTGTTTCAGGTTGGAAATGTTGACTGATGTGATGGATGGATTGTTGCCCCATGCTCATCATCAATGACTCATTCGAAAAAAGTCGGGTTGCATATTCAGCTATTTGGCGATCTGATTTGGGAGAACACAGGAAACCGGTCTCTTCATGTTTCAACCAATCCCTGACTCCTCCAATATCACAGCCGATGACAGGCACGCCCTGGGCCATGGCTTCCAGACCGATGATTCCGAGTGTTTCCGGCCAGATGGACGGGAACACCAATATTGAAACCTGTTTCAACACGTCTTCGACACCTTTCTGGTCGCCCCATGGAATCAATTTGATTTTTTGTTCGCATCCCAAGGATTGCGCATCCTGAGTGATCTGGTTTCCTTTGGCTCCGGTGACATCTCCCATGATCCAACCTTCTACGTCCTGTGGTAACGCTGCAAGCGCTTTGAGAAAGTATTCTAGTCCCTTGTAAGGGGCAATTCTGCCGATGAAACAAATCCGTTTTGACTTTGGGACAGGTCTTGGAGATTTGGCGCTCGGCATGCCGCAGTAGTAGGGGAGCACATGCAGGTTTGATTCAGGATATCCTTCTGCCTTGACTCTGGCAGCGGCAGCCCGGCTTGGGGAGATCACCGCCTTAAGTTGGGGAAGTAGCTTTTTGAATCCATTGATTCGACGCAAATGACGCAGCGCTTGGAGTGGTCTCGGGGTAAGGCATTTCTTGGTCAATGTCATGGCCGCACAGCTCCATCCCGCGATTCTGGGACATTCCGTTTGGGAACGTTTCCAGTAGAACTTCGAATCCGGACACAACCACCTGTAGTCATGTGTCGTCATCAGGCAGGGTTTCATGGAGAGACACAGTTTGATGACTTCCAGATTCCACAGCCCATGCAGATGAATCAAATCCGGATCTCTTGTTTTGATGAATTCGCTCAAACGATGCGCGTCGTCGGCAGGTGAAAAGTCTCCGGTTCTGCCAATGGAAGGCAGACGAATGGATGAGAAGAGTTCTTCAGGGCGATCTTGCGCATACGCCAGGTGACAGGCATGCCCGCGTGCGGTCAAACGTTGGATAACATCCAACAGGTAAACTTCCGCTCCACCTTTACGGGTCGAATGAGTGTTGATGTGCAGGATGTTCACGATGGTTTAGAAGGTGCCTGTTTTGTTTTGGTTTGATTCCACTGGAATTCATCCAGAAAGGCCTGCCATTTCTGTTTGTCCGTTTGATCCGAAATGAGTCGCGGCAGGATTTGAATTAAATCCAAAAAAGCCTTTGAGACAGCACTCACCGGGTTGGAACCTTTCCTGCCGATGCAGGCACGGAGAAAGTGTCTTGGAAATGCCAGAACAAAGTGTTTCATAAACGGTTCCAGACGGGATGAGCCGCCCTGGCGAAGCCGGTAAATCACCCTGTTGCGCAATACCCAGCGTGCCCTGCGGAGTTGGGCATCCTTTGATTGGGAGACCGACCCGGAGAAATGTTGTACAAACGCGTCGGGACAGATGGCCAGTGATGCACCGCATTGACGCAGGCGCAGGCACAGATCAAAGTCCTCATAATAGCTGCCAAACAAGGGGTCAAACGGACCCGATTTCAACAATAAAGGCCACTTGACGATCATGGCTGTGGCGGGAAGTTCCAGGACTGTCTGTTGAGAAGCTGGACAATCCTTATCCACGTTCAGCCATTCATCGCTGAAATCTGGCTGCTGTTTCAGAATATCGACGAATGTCATGTCCCAGCCTTTTCCGTCATAGGATCGCAACATGGGGGATACAGCCCCAATGGTGTCGTTCTGATCCAATACTTCAAGGCAACGATCCAACCATCCCGAAGTGCTGATGGTGTCCTGATTTAGAAAACAGACAGTTTTTGTGTCTTCAGGAACGTATCGTAGCGCAAAATTGTTGGCTTCGGCAAACCCCATGGGCTTCGGAGTCTTGACGACTTGAAGAGTGTGGTGACCGAGCTTGCCCTGATAGAGGGTTTCATTGAAGGCATTGTCTACCAACAAGACATCCAGCTTTTGGTTTGTAGATTCCACCAGGCTTTGAATGCAGTCCGGAAGCCATTCATCTCCTTTGTAAGCAACAATGATGATGACATGTCTTGCCATGGGTTTGTGTTCTTTGCCGGTGTTCAAACGAGTTTTGAGGTAATCAGTGGAGGCCATTCAGACGCCGATCTCGTCATCTTGATAAGAGGGAACGTTTCGCCACCTCCTGCAATCGGGGGTGCATCATGAAATATTGTTTCCCTTCTTCCGGTGCTTGCGGTTTTCTTTCCAGATTGCCATTCAGAAAATCCAAACAAGTCCGGACAAGTTGACGGCACATGATCGGTTCAAATCGCTCTCTCAATTGGGCAACACTCTCATTCGCGGTGGGGGGGATCTTGTGAATGGAAAGGATGTCGCCTGTGTCGACCCCCTTGTCCATGAAATGCACTGTGACTCCGATTTCATTCAAGCGGTTCTCCAGGATGGGCCATTCGACCACATCCATGCCTCGAAATCTCGGCAGGATGCCCATGTGACAATTCAATATCCCGTGTCCTGATGCGTTGAGGGTTGCCTCCCGGATCAATCCTCCTCCAGTGAAAACAACGATGTCCGGTTGAGTGTCTTTGAGCCCTTGCACCACTTCCGTATCATTCAAAGTTTTGCAGTAGTGAACCGGGATGTCAAAACGTTGCTTGAATTCACCCAGATGCGAATAGTCAATCTGTTCCTTTTCCATGAAATCCTTGATGGTTTCATGATGTTGCCGGGTGTAGGCCGTTTTTCTCAGGATCAGTTTCTTCCAGATTTTTCGCAACAACCGAGTGCCGTCTCTTCTGAATTCCGAGACAAATCGATTGGGGTTGAACAGGCGACGCACAAAAATTCCGCCGATATTGGCCCCGGATCGTCTGAGCAGTTCGGTGACACATATCGTGATCAGACTGTAACGACTGGGGGCAAGCAGGACGATGTTGAAAGGTTTAGCCACGTTGATTGATTCTGGACAAAGCGAATGCCGTGTTGAGCAAGATGCGGAACTGCAGCAGGGGGACAGGGTGATGGGTGGGATGTCTTCTTATTTCGTTTGGTAACATTTTATCACTATAAAGCCATCCCAGATCCTGCATCTTCAAAGCGGTGTTCAGAAAGCGGTAATCGCCCGTTCGAAAATGTTCATCCAGAAAGAGGCATGCCCATTGCAAACCGAAAACCCGAATGCGCAGGTGGTCCTTGATTTTTTCATTCAATCGAGTCTTCAAACGTGACATGTTAAGCTCAGAAAACCGCAATAATTTCTCAGTCCACACGCCAGTCTTCGGGTCATCCTGTTTCTGATAAATATTCAGTCGAAGTTCCAAAAGGATGTCTTCCGTCAGGTTTTTGAAACTGGGTGTCACCGTGTTCAAAAGATTCGCGTGGGTCCTTTTGGTATCGATGGAATATCCAGGCGGATCTCCGAGATTGTAAAAGGCGAAGCTCTCTTCCAGTTGGGCCAGGCATTTGAATGAATCGCTTGCGTGGTCGAATTCCTTTTCAGAAAGATCTTTCCACAAAGAATGGATCAATGCTTGATTCACTTGAGAAACCATGTCAGCTCGATATGGAGCACCGGAGCGTTTTTCCATCAAGACCCCGCAGAGCCTCTCCAAAAAGATAAAACGAATCACTGCTTTGTGGACCGTCTGCAAAACCAATCACCCCCGCCTTGAAGTATCTTTTGGGAAACAAATCCTTTTCAAAGTGATAGACGTCTTCCCAATCCTGGAGATTCCGGGAAACCATCAAATGAGCCTTGTCATCAATCACGCCCGGCCCGGTTTCCTGTGTAGTGGCCGCCAGGTGGTAACCATCCTCCAGTTCTTTGATATACCAGACGGGGCCCGGGAAGGGATGCTTGCGGCTGATCACACGCGTCTTGCGATCAAGTCGAATGTGATGACTGCGTTCTAATTCGGAATCCATAACCCAATGCACGGCATCTTCTTTGAAAAACAAGTTGCATGCCCGGTATTCCTGTGATCCGTTGCCGATCCATTCTACCTGTTTGAAATCCAGATCCGAACACAATGCATAACATTCACCTTTGAAATCACCCGTTAACGTCCAGATTTTTTCTTCAAACGAATCATAGTAACATCCATGCACGTGCCTGATTTTTCCTGCCGGAAACATGAAAACAACTGACCAAGTCCTGCCGCCGTCCTGACTTTTATAGACGGGGACTTCATTTCGGGTGGCAATGTTGCCGTATTCCCCGAACAGGACCGTCTGCTCATCCATGACGGTGATGGATTGGTGGAGCACATTGCGGCAGTTTTTCAGCGTCAATGTCTGCTTCAGTGCATGACTGGAGAAATCATAATGATAAACTTTGCCTTGATAAATGATGACCATTCCGTTCCGGGTTGGAACGACATTGCATTTGTCCAGTCTGAACAATCTGCGAGTCAAACGGGCCGTCCCCAGAAACCTTTGCTTTACGGGCAAGGGGAGTGAAACACGAAAGGAATCATTTGAACGGTGAACGCAAACTTGATTCCCCCTGGAAGTGATCATCAATTCCGGCGAAGCGTAATGACATATCTCACTTCTTAATGTTTCCAGAATGTGAAACTTCATGCTGAGGGGGTGTTCCTATTGCAAGCTATGGTTCAGCCTGGAGAGAGCTCCAAGGATGCATACTCGGTTGTGGCTTCCATCCAGTTTGGCATGGGCTTTGGAAGGAATGACGATACCTTCTCAATGTTCAAAGAAGAGTTGTTGGGTCTTTTTGCCTGCGTCTGAAATGCATCACCGGATGCGCGTTCAATATGGATGCTTTGATCCGGCAGCGATTCAAGATAATGTTTGACCCACTCAAAACGAGAACAACAGCCTTGGTTGGCCAGGTGGAAAGTGGAGCCCTTCTTTGCGCCCTGAATCACCGAAAAAACCGCATCCGGAACGTGATGACAATACGTGGGGCTTGAAATTTCACCGTCGGTAATTCGGAGAGAGGTTGTTTGTCTCATCCACTGACGAACCTTGGACAAAAA
>JAQCFT010000010.1 GCA_027619545.1 Verrucomicrobiota bacterium
CGGTGATTACAGGTATTTCGATTTGGGATTCCGGGTGGTTTGCGAGGTGGACGCGGAGGAGGGGAAGTGAATTATTTATAATGTGCGGAGGATTCCGTAGAGTCAGGCGCAAAGAACAGTTTTTCATGCGCGTTCAAAAGTCAAAACGATGAGAAAAGATATGATTGGCTCGGGACTGGTTTTGTTAATGGGTATTGCGCTGGCTCTTGTTTCAATGACAACGGTCGTCGCGGAAGATTTAAAGCATGCCATGGAATTGGAACCTCAGGTTTCTTTGGGTGTGAAGGAACCGTTGGTTTTGGATTTGGATCAATTGCCTCCTTACCTGGTAGCGGATGAGAGTTTGGGTATGCTCCATCATCGTGCTTTGCAGGGACAGGTCGTACATGTGGCCAAAGAAGGTGTACGAGGATTGTTTGAGACACGGGCGGTGCGGACTCCGAAAGGCGATTTACTTTTAATGTTTCCAGAGGGAAATCATTATGCCGCAGGCGCCGGGAAAGTGAATGATCTCCTGGCTTACCGTTCCAGTGACAACGGACACACCTGGAAGGGGCCTCGAGTTGCTTTTGATATTGATTATAGTCAGCACGGATTCATTCCTCTCATTCCCAAAGGGAGCCATCGGATTTACGCATTTGGAACCCAGCCCATTCCCAGCGAGTATAGTCGCGAGAAGGGAAAGTTCGAGAATACACCGATTGGTTTTCGTTGGTCGGATGACGATGGGTATGCCTGGAGCAAAGCCACGCTGATCAAACCTGTCAACGATCCCGGGTTCCTCGGCATGTCGGTGACGCGTATGACCGAAACGGCCAGCGGCGCGTGGTTGTTGGGATCGCATGCAGCCGACTGGTCCAAACAGCCTTTGGAAACGCATCAATATGTGCTGCGCAGTGAGGACAAGGGCCGGTCATGGGAACTGTTGCCCGGAGTGCGGCCTGATGGATGGTTTGTTCCTGGATTCAAGCGCATGGATGAAGGGCGTCCGATCTGGCTGCAGGGAAGCGAGGTTTTGTTCATGGTACGCACGCCTGCCGGTCTTATTTGGACGGCGCGTAGTGTTGATGACGGTAAATCATGGTCGGAACCGAAGCCTTCTTCGCTCGTTCATCCGGATGCGCCTCCCATGGTGTTTCACCTGAGTGACCGGAAAACATTGATCACTTTGTTTCACAATCGCCATGCGGGTACACAATACACCGGACTGTCCGGCACGATGGATGGCATGAAGGATCGGTCGGAAATATGGGTGGCACTGTCGGCCGACGGGGGGCGTCATTGGTCGGAGCCCAGGTTCCTTTTCGCAAATGCAACACGACCCAATCCGGATAAGAACGGTTGGTTCAATCATCAGGTGTCTTACCTGGATGCCGTGATCGACGATGGGATGATTCATATTTTTTGTCCGCATCTTTGGAACAGGGCCGTGTATTTGAGCATTCAGGAATCAGATCTGGACAAGCTGCCCACCAAAGAAATGCTTCGGTCGGCTTTGGGCAATTGATGGCTGTGACGACTTTTCTCTTACTGATTGATACTCACACTCGTCCCGTGGGCGGCACTTAAGGCACAAAGCCACAAAGTTGATTTTGGCTTGATCGATCTTTCGGCAGGATACAGAATGCACGCATGCTTTCCCTGTTAAAGATGCCTGATTGGTCCGCAGCTTCCTTGCGTTGCGTGCTTGGGTGTTTTTCGGCTGTATTTTTACTGGGCATAACGGTGGAAGCCGGAAGCAACGAATGGCCTTTTTACCCTCCCCGATCGCTCCCACCGCCTGAGGTGAAAAATGAGCGGCGGGTGCGGAATGAGATTGATTCCTTTCTTCTTAACACTCTGGAAGCAAACGGGCTTTCCTTTGCTCCGGAGACAGGTCGGCGCACGCTTGTTCGTCGTTTGTATTTTGATCTTATCGGCTTGCCTCCGACACCCGAACAAATCGAAGCCTTTTTGAAGGATGATCAGCCTCAGGCTTACGAGCGTTTGGTGGATGCCTTGCTTGAGGATGAACGTTATGGTGAACGTTGGGCGAAGTTTTGGCTGGATCTGGCTCGTTACGCCGATACGGCAGGATATGAGGGGGATCCGGATCTGCCTCATGCCTGGCGCTATCGGGATTATGTGATTGATTCTCTGAACCGCGACAAGCCTTACGATCAGTTCATCAGGGAACAGATCGCTGGCGATGAATTCAAGGAAATCATGGGCGCCGGTGAGTTGCCTTTGCCCGAACCCGAACATGTCGTAGCCATGACGTTTCTCAGGCTCGCTCCATTCACAGAACCGCGCGGGGATGAGACGCGTCATGAGATGCTCAGTGAAATGACTTCCACGGTTGGTTCGGTTTTTCTCGGGCTCACGGTGGGTTGCGCAAAGTGTCACGATCACAAGTATGACGGAATTTCCACCAGGGATTTTTACCGGATGAAGGCCTTTTTCAACACCGTGCAATTGATGCCCCCTGAACGTGGCGATGCCTATCAAATAGGGGGATCGCTGCCTGCTTCCTTCTACCGGGAGGGTGAGGCGGAGTGGGCGGAAGCCAAACGGGTAGAGATTCGGTCCGGACTTGAATCGTTTGAAGCTTTGAAGACCCGCCTGCGTGTTCGGGCCGAGGCACAGAAGCGTTCGGAATCCGATGCAGATTCCGATGAAAAAGAGGGGGAGAAATTAGACCTCCATGCCTGGATCATGGATCCGGAAAATGATTCAATCACCTCCGAGGAACGTCAGCGCTATGAGTATCTGTCGCATCAAGCAGCGTTCGCATCACAACATCTCAAACGATTGGAACCTCGCGCCATGTCGCTGCGTCATTCCTTTGGTCCTCCATACGAACCGGGGGTGCCTGTTTCCAGGGTCATGATTCGGGGGGAATACGACAAGCCGGGTGAAGAAGTGTTGGCGGGATTTCCCAGTTGTATCACGGGGCATCAGGAACCGGCCGATATTCGATTGGACCCTTTCAAACGTTGGCCCACCCGGAGCCGGAGAATGGCCCTGGCGGAATGGATCGCTTCAGCCAAGAATCCCATGACCGCCCGGGTGATGGTGAACCGTCTCTGGATGCATCACTTTGGTCAGGGCATTGTGGCGACGCCAAGTGATTTTGGAAAACTCAGCGGAGGTCCTTCGCACCCTGAATTGCTGGATTGGCTGGCGCGGAAGTTTGTCGAAGAGAAGTGGAGCGTCAAGGCGATGCATCGCATCATGCTCAACTCCTCGGCGTATCGACAAAGTTCGACGGAATTTGATCGTCGTGGTTTGGATCTGGATGCGGACAATCGCTGGCTGGGGCGTTTTTCACCGCGTCGATTGGAGGCGGAAGCGATACGAGATTCGGTGTTGTTTGTCAGTGGCAGGTTGAATCCCGAAATGTATGGACTGCCCATCTTCCCTGCCTTGCCGGACGGTATCGAAGAACGCGTCAAGTATTCCAAAAGCAAATGGGCGACGGACACAGGTCCGGAAAGTCGCAAGCGAAGCATTTACATCTACCAGCAACGCACATTGACCATGCCTTTCATGCAGAATTTTGACAGTCTGGTTTGCGAGGACACGGTTCCCAAGCGTCAAAAATCTGTGACGCCTTTACAGTCCCTGGCCATGTATAACGGCAGATTGGTCAATGAGGAAGCAGGGCACTTTGCGAAGCGTTTGATTGATGAAGCACCGTCAGATTCAACGTCGCGACTCGATCTGGCTTTTCAATTGGCGTTGGGACGTCTTCCTTCACCTGAAGAGCGATCATCACTGGAGGGGGTTTCCACTTCCGCTGAAGGGTTGAACCGTTTGGCCCGGATTCTATTTAACACCAGCGAATTTATTTATGTCGATTAGGGATCAATCAAGCCAAGGCATCGGACGTCGTGATTTCCTTTCCAGGACATGGAATGGCATTGGCGCTCTCGGATTGGCTGGTCTGTTGCAGGAGGATCTCCAGGCTCATCGTGAGCCGGGTCTCAGCAGTCCACTGGCACCTAAAATCCAGCATCTTCCCCGGAAAGCCAAGCATTGCATCTTTTTGTTTATGCAGGGAGGGGTCTCTCAGATGGATTCATTTGAGCACAAACCCATGCTGAGAGAATTGCATGGCAAACCTCTTACCGGTGACCTTTCCGTGAAGGGGGAATTACAGGGCCGACTTTCCTTTCCTCATGTATGTGTCGGGAGTCCCTTTGAATTCAAACAACACGGCGACACGGGGCGTTGGCTTTCCGAGTTGTTTCCCAATCTGGCGCGTCGGGTCGATGATCTTGCTTTCATCCATGGTATCAAGACTGACAATCAGAATCATGGTCCCTCCACCTATCATGTGACAACCGGCAGTCAATTCCCCGGGAGTCCGTCGGTGGGTTCCTGGATTCAATATGGCCTGGGCACGTCCAATCAGAACATGCCGGGTTACATCGTGATCCAGGATCCCCGGGGAGCTCCGTGCAATGGCGCCGCTGTCTGGGCCAATGGTTATCTGCCCGCCGTGCATCAGGGGACCTTGTTGCGTGATCAGGGGAGTCCGATATTGAATTTACAACCTCCCAAGGGATTGAGCGCGACTCATCAGAGAGAAGAATTTAGATTGATTCGAAATCTCAATCAACGTCATCTCGCGCAACGTCCATGGGATTCGGAACTCGAGTCGCGAATTGCCGCCTACGAACTGGCTTTTCGCATGCAGACCGCCGCTCCTGAAGCGGTGGATTTGTCGGGTGAACCGGAATCCATTCGGCGTCTCTATGGTTTGGATAACGACACCACCGCCGGATTTGGCAGGCAATGTCTGTTGGCACGAAGAATGGTAGAACGGGGGGTGCGCTACACTCTGTTGATTCATGGGGTGCAGATCGGGTCCCATAGCTGGGATGATCACAGCAATGTCGAAGGCGGCATGCGCAAACACAGTCAGGAAGTGGATCAACCCGTAGCGGCTTTGCTGGAGGATCTGGAGCATCGTGGTTTGCTGGATGAAACCCTTGTGGTATGGGCTTCGGAAATGGGACGCACCCCATTCGTCAACAGCCCCACCATGCCGAAAACACCTGGACGTGAGCACAATTCTTACGGGTTATGCATGTGGATGGCGGGTGGCGATGTGAAGGGAGGCGCGACCGCTGGAGAAACTGATCCCTTCAGTCTGCGTTCCGAGGGAGAACCGATCCATATCCGAGACGTTCATGCGACCATTTTGAATTTAATGGGATTGGAGGACGAGAAGGTGACTTACCGGCATGCGGGGCGCATACGAAAACTGACGGATATTGGCGGTCACATCCTGCACAACATCATTGCTTGAAGAATTCATGAAATCAATTGTCTGTCTGATATGCTCGGGAATCTTTTTTGTTTCATTAATGGGGGATGATTGGCCCCATTTCCTGGGCCCCAACGGGGATACGTCCATTAACGAAGAAGACATCCAAACCAGTTTTCCTGATTCCGGGTTTCCGCTGCTCTGGAAACGAACCGTCGGAGGCGGTTATTCAGGACCTGCAGTGGTGGACGGGCGCGTCTTTATCACGGATCGTTTGGCGCAGCCTTACCGACCGGGAAAGGTGGAAGGAAACCCCAACTTCATCCGCGCAGAAATTCCCGGTAAGGAGAGGGTGCGATGTGTTGACTCTTCCAGCGGCGAATTGATCTGGGAATACGAATATGACTGCCCATACACCACCGTGTTTCCATATGCGATTGGTCCTCGATGCACGCCAACAGTGGTGGGACGGTACGTGTATACCCTGGGGGCTGAAGGAAATCTGTTCTGTTTCGATGCTTCGGATGGTCGGGTGATATGGTCCAAGGATTTCAAAACAGACTATGCACTCGACATTCCCGAATGGGGGTGTGCCGCCCACCCGTTGGCTTACAAGGACCTGTTGATTTGCATCGTTGGTGGGGATGGTTCCACGGTCGTTGCATTTGATCAAAGAACCGGTGAGGAACGTTGGCGGGCGCTTTCATCCACCAAGCCGGGTTACTGTCCGCCCACGATGGTCGAAATCCATGGTTTGGAACAATTGCTCGTATGGCACGGGGATGCCTTGGCTTCACTGGATCCTTCCGATGGAACCCGCCACTGGGATGCGGCGGTCAAACCTCTTTATGGCATGTCCATTGGTGCGCCGCGCGTGCATGGAGATCTGGTGCACATCATGGGCTACAATAATGTTTCCGCCGCCATCAGAGTAGGTAAGGATCATCGCACAGTCGACGTCATCTGGGGTCCAGAACCACACAAAGGAGTTGCAGGTGTACTCAATACCGCCCATCTCGACGGGGAAGGATATCTCTATTCGGCAGGTGGGCGACGAGATTTTTTCTGTGTCGATATTCGAACCGGTGCACGTGTTTGGCAATCACCGTTGCCCCTGTTAAATCTCCATGGCAAACGTTCGACTGCCTGGCCTTCCGCGTTTACCTTTCATCATACGCCTTCAAAAAAGACCTTTATATACAACGATCATGGAGAACTCATCAGTGCAGATCTGACTCCCGCAGGTTACCGTGAGTTGTCGCGCACTCAACTGATCGAACCCACACATCGGGTGGGGGGGCGTTTGCTGGTCTGGTCGGCCCCGGCCTTTGCCAGCGGGCGGATATATCTGCGCAATGATCAGGAAATGCGCTGCTACGATCTTTCCGGCCAGCACCCCGATAACAACTTAGGGGCAGGGCTACTCGACTTGCAATCCGAATTCATTGAGCACAACGAGGTCCTTTCACATACGTTCCGATGGGTGCGGGACGGGAAAACGGTTTACGATCATGCCATGGATTCCGGAAGAGAAGGGGACCGGTCTATTCTGGAGCAGACGCTCTTTCCCATCTGGTCGATGACAAAGCCTGTCACCAGTGTGGCAGCGATGATTCTATACGAGCGTGGATTACTGAAACTGGACGCGCCCGTTTCAGAGATGCTTCCGAAACTTGCCGAGTTCCGTGTGCAAAAATCCGCCGATTCGGATCTGACTGAACCTCTTAAACGTCCAATTACCTATCGAGATCTGCTGCTACACACCTCCGGTATCTATGGCTATGACGGCTCATTTGATGAGGAAGGAACCTGGAAACAGGTGATGGAACTGACGGATCTGGAGGGTTTGATCGAATTGTTGGCTACAATCCCTCTCCAACACCAACCGGGCGAGCGTTATACTTATGGCCTGAGCACCGCTGTCCTGGGAGCCGCCATCGAGAAACTGAGTGGCCAATCTCTGGACCGGTTCTTGAAGGAATCGATCTTCGATCCGCTGGGCATGAAGGATACCAAGTTTTACCTCACCCCAGAGGACCGCCTTCGATTCCAACCTTTGCATGTCAAAACCGAGGACGGGTTTCGTCTGGGGACACCCGCCGAGGATGAACTTTACTACGCCCCTGACAGCCAATTATTCCTCGGGGGGGAAGGGCTGGTTTCTACCATGAATGACTTTGGTCGTTTCTGCCAGATGCTGGTGGATCAGGGACGTGCACCCGATGGGCTGGAGATTCTATCCAAGAAAACATTGGATGTCATGCTCACGGATCAACTTCAGGATGTCCCGGGATATGGTAGTGCTGACAAGGGCTATGTGCTTGGATTTGGATTCCAGATACTCAAAGAAAAACGAGGTAACGAAGTCGCTTCTATGGGGAGTTTCGGGTGGAGTGGTTATCACACAACCCATTTCTGGATCGATCCGAAGGAAAAACAATATGGTCTCTTTATGACCCGACTTTATCCGTTCAATGGTGATATCCTCTCAAAACTCCAGCAAGTGATCTATTCCAGCCAATGAGAAAGGTCTCATGAATTACCTCCTTAACGATCTTCAACGTCTTACTACGCACCTTCAATCCCCAAATAGTGCCGTAGTAAAAAAAAGGTTGTTTTGCATGGTATCATCACGAGGTGATGTTATTTTGCCAACCATTCACTATGAATATGCACCCACATCAGCAAAGAGGCGTTCCATGTCGATGGCGTCGTGAAGCAAATGCAAGTAGCCATGCGGCATTCTAAACAGCAGTTAAAAACTACGAAATACCAGGCGATACGAACACTGACGGATCGCAGGCGGTTTTTGCGTGGTATGGGGATGAGTTTGGCTCTTCCGATGTTGGAGTCATTTGATGTTCCGTGCCTGCAAGCCTCGACCGTCTCTACGCCGGTGAAACGTTTGGTATGTGTCGGCACTTATCTTGGATTCCATCAGGCTGATTTCTTCCCGAAACAAACAGGCAAGACCTATGACATGCCTTATGTGCTTGAACCTTTGGTATCCTTTCGCGATCAGTTTTCGGTCTTTTCCGGATTGGATCATCGTGGGCGCAATGGTCACGAAGGTTGGCAGGCGTGGTTGAGCGGATCCGCAACGGGTTCCGTCTCCATGGATCAACTGGTGGCCGAACATGTCGGGCATCACACTCGGTATGCCTCACTGCAACTGACGTGTGGCACGCCGCCCGATGCGGCCCGGCTTAGTTTCAGCAAGGAAGGCGTGCCCTTGCCGATGATCGGGAGACCAAGTGTTCTTTTTCAAACTCTCTTCCGTTCCGATAGTGATCGATCCAGGATGGAGTACGTCCTGAAAGGAAACGGTAGCTTGCTCGATGGATTGTTGGAAGAAGCTACATCCTTAAAAAGGCGTGTATCCCATCGTGATCAGGGGAAGCTGGATGAATATCTGACCTCCCTGCGTGATGTGGAGAAAATGGTTCAAAAACAAGAAGCATGGTTGGAACGGCCTTTTCCCACCACCGACTACACGCTGCCTGCTTTTGATCCGGTTTCACCTGACCAATCTCTCGAGTGCGAAATGCTCATGTATGATCTCATGGCGCTCGCGTTGGGCACGGACTCCACACGGGTGTTGACCTTTCTGGTTCCAGGATGGAGTCAGGTGTTTGAGATTGATGGCCGACGTTTGAGCGCGGGTTATCACGGCCTTTCCCATCATGGTAACGAAGCCAGGAAAATTGCTGATTACAATCTGGTGGGCAGGGAACATGTGAAACGCTTTTCGCGTTTTCTAGAGAAGCTCCAAAGCTATCAGGACCCGGAAGATCGAACACTGCTGGATTCAACCGCCGTGGTTTTTGGGAGTGGAATGGGCGATTCCAATACACATGACAACAGTAACCTGCCGGTTCTGGTGGCGGGTGGTGGTCTCTCTCATGGAAACCACTGGGCCAACGATCGCGCCGCTTCGGATTCAAGGTTGCTGGGTGATTTGATGCTGACATTGATGCAGCGGTCCGGCATGGACATTGATCAATTCGCCGGTGCGAGTCGGAACCTCAATGAATGTTTATCCTAGAAATCCGATGAAGATGTTTCTTTGGTGCCAACTGATTGGCTTTTCGACTGTCCTGTTCGCCGGGGAGTCCATGCCTGCACCGGTGGTGGATTTTCTCAAGCAACATTGTTTCGAATGTCATGCGGGGCGTGAAGACAAACTGGAAGGGGACGTGAACCTCGATTTGCGATCGGTGGATTGGGCGTCAACGGATAGTCTTGAACTTTGGACGACGGTTCACGAGGTTGTGCATTCAGGTGAGATGCCTCCTCGTGATGCGGAATCCATTCCCGGGAGTGTTGATCGTGATACTTTTCTTGCTTGGCTCGGGGAGGTTTTGACCGAATATTCGCCTCCGGGAGGAACCCTGCCGCGTCGTCTGAACCGTATCGAATATTTGAATACCATTCGGAATTTGTTTGACTATCCGGAATTTGAACTGCCGCCTTCCTTTCCATCGGATGTTTCCAAATTTGGTTTTGATAACGTTGCATCTGGACTGGTGATCTCACCTCCCTTACTGGCGCAATATCTGGAGATAGCCACTGCAATTGCTGACGAATTTCTACCGCAACCGGTGACTCTGCCCAAAGCCGAACCGCATCACTATTCAATCGATGCCATGGGATTGAACACCGATGAGGGAGGTGGGGGAGCGTTGGCAGGTGAGGTTTTCCGTCTGGTTTCTTCACGCAATATGGCAAGTGCAGCGGGATGGACCTCTTCTTTTGAAGCGCCAATCAGCGGCATTTACAGTGTGCGGATTGATGCCCGTGTGTTTCAAACCGGAAGCATGTTTTACGAACGCCGATCCAAGCCCTTCCTGTTGCAAGTCTTCGCACGTCAGAACGGGGAGCAAAAATACGCGAAGTTTTCGGACATGAGGATGCTTGGCGAGGTTTCCATATCGACATCCGAAGCGAAGCATTCCGTGGACCCTTTGGAAGTGGAACTTTTTCAAGGCGAGATCATGGGGTTTCGATGGGCGGACGGTCCCGTGTATTCGGATCCGGGGAGGATTGATCTTTCACATGATTTCATTGATGACCGTTTGTTGAATGACCCTATTTTCTACGCCGCCGCTCTCAAGTTGAACGGAGGAAAACGAGGATCGAGTCAGGCGGAGTTTTATGAAGCGATTTGTGCTTTGATGGAGAGTGGAGATCTTGATTTGAGTGATCCGGCTCTGGGTAAACCACCGGCTGTCTATGGCGGGGGTTTGTTCAATGGGCCGCACAATTGGTGCAAAGCATATGCCCACGAACAAATGCATCGTTTTGGTCCTGCATTGGACATTCTGGAAGTGGCGGTGAATGGTCCCAATCGTGTGGTGATCAGTCAGACAATGCGGGACAGATTGGCCAGGTCCAAAGCGTTTTTAGGACGGCAAGCAAGCGAGTCTACGGATATCCTATTTGTTGAACGGTTTCTTCGGGATTTTTTATCCAGAGCCTTTCGACGTCCCGTATCCGACGATCAGTTAGGTGGATATATGGAACTTGTTTGTGCACATCGTGACGAGTTTCCAGAGAAACGCATTGAAGATGCCCTTCACTTGGCTATCCGAAAAGCTTTGCTGTCGCCTCACTTTCTATTCCTTGAGCTTGGAGGAGGCGCATTGGATGAGCATGAACTTGCGAGTCGCCTGAGTTACTTCTTGAACGGTTCTCCTCCAGATGCGGAACTCACTGCGCTTGCTTCCTCCGGCCAATTGTCGAAGTTGGATGTATTGGGAAAGGAGACCCGGCGTTTGTTGTCCAAACCCGAACGATTGGAATTTGTAAAACATTTTACCGGCCAATGGTTGGGCACTCGGATGCTCAAGGATATCATGCCGGATCCTCGATTGTTGAAATTCTTCAATCCGGATCGTGATGCGCTGATCGAAGAAACTGAACTGTTTTTTGAGGAATTATTGGCGGGCAATTACACCTTGGACCATTTCATTGATCCTGGATTCAGTTTCAGAAACCAGAATCTCAATAAAATATATGGAGGGGACCTGACGGGGAAAAAAATGCAGCGGGTAAGTTTTCCAAAAGGAGGAAGACAAGGCGGGCTTCTCGGGTTGGCCTCCATCATGATGGCGACAGCAAATGGTGTGGATACGCATCCGGTGCATCGAGGTGTGTGGTTGCTGGAAAACGTGTTGGGGCAGCCGACCCCTCCGCCACCCGCCGATGTTCCGGCTGTTGCGCCCGATACTTCCGGAGCCACCACCATGCGTGAACTGATGTTGAAGCATCAGGCAGATGCGGCTTGTGCACGGTGTCATGAGAAGATTGATCCACTTGGTTTTGTGATGGAGCAATTTGATCCGGTGGGGCGTTGGCGGGAGTATTATCCGATCTACACAGATGGCGCCTCGGAGAAACTCAAGGAAGAGTTCTATTCGAGCCAGGGAGAAGGAACGCGCCTGGGGCGTCGCATCGACACATCAGCCACCATGCCGGGTGGAACTTTGTTGAACGATGTGACCGATTTAAAAGCTTATCTTATGAACAACATGGAGTTGTTTGCTTCATGCCTGATCGAAAAACTGCTCATTTACAGCACCGGGCGTGAACTCAGTTTCGGTGATTATCGGATTGTTCAATCCCTGACCAACGACGTGCTTGACGGAGATCGAGGATTTCAGGATTTGATCGTTTCAGTCGTATTGAGTGAATCCTTTTTAAAACGTTAGTCTGCTTATTGACGGCACAAGAAAGTATCTATGAGCAATCCATTAAAAAGTCTGTTAAAGTATATGCGATGTTCAGTCGCTGTTCTCAGCACCACAGTCGTATTGTCGGCTGATAGTTTGCCTGATCCGGATGGACAACCGGCTGACATGAGCAAGCCCGTGCAGGTCTACATCTTGCTCGGGCAATCCAACATGCTTGGAGCGGGGCAAGTGCAGCCGGGTAAAAAGGGTCCTGAGGGCTCGCTGGTGCATGCAGTGAAGGAAAAGGGGTTGTATCCTTATCTTGTCGATGATGATGGGGATTGGACCGTGCGCCAGGATATCAGGAATGTTCGGGTCATGGGCAGCGGTCTCGGTGGGATGCGACTTTTTAACAACGAGTGGATGACCATCAAGGGGGGGAAGATCGGTCCTGAATTTGGAATTGGCCACCATTTGGGGCATGCTTCCGATGCACCGGTCATGATTTTGAAGAGCTGTATTGGTAACCGTGCGCTTGGTTGGGATTTATTGCCGCCGGGGAGTGAGGGGTACGAGTTCACGGATTCAATGGGCGTGACTTGGGTGCATCCCGGTTACAAGGGTTCACCCGAGCGCTGGCAGAAAGGAACAGAACCCAAGCAAATCAACTGGTATGCCGGCATGCAATACGACGGCGACATTTCCCGCGTCAAACAGGTGCTGAACGAACTCGACAAGTATTATCCCGGTGCAAAAGAGTATGAAGTGGCTGGGTTTTTCTGGTGGCAGGGGGATCGGGATAGCCGCAGCGAGGCATTATCAAGCAGATACGAACAGAACCTCGTGCATCTCATCAAACAGCTCCGTAAGGATTTCAGTGCTCCCGAAGCAAAGTTTGTTTGTGCCACCCTGGGCCAAACCTCAAAGGCCGACACTGGAAACGGAAAGAAACTCCTGGATGCCATGTTTGCGGTGGACGGCGATTCCGGTAAATACCCTGAGTTCAAGGGCAATGTTGCCACTGTTTACAGTCACCCTCTATCCAAAGGCGGAAGTTCAGGGGGGCATTATAACGGTCATGCTGAAACCTACATGAACGTGGGCGAAGCCATGGGACGTGCGATGGTGAAGCTTTTGTCTGCACAGTGAAGGTTGCCATTCCACGCAATGGGTTCAGGTTTTTGGTTTATAACAGCGAATCGCGCAATATTCTGCGCGATCATGCAAGAAGTTGCGCGAGCTCTGGTCTCGTGGAGGGGAATCAACTAGAGTTTGGTTGCTGGTATGGTCCTTGCTGTAGCTCTGGCCGGGGTGGGTTTAATACCTTGGGCAGATGCGAACCCCTTTTGTGCGAGTATTTCTGTGATCAAAACGAACGATAGCCCGGAAATGGGCATTCAATTTTGGAGGATAAACCTCGAATTGAGCGGGCCTTTAATGGACTGGTTGTCGAAATGGCCAATTCGGAAGGAACGAAACCATTAACGTATGGTTGTTTTCAAATACGCGTCCATCTCTGTGCTGCACTGTTTGTTCCATGTAACCGACTTCGAGCTTGCAATGTTCTCCGATCCCATGATCCCCAAAATAATTGAACCAGGCAGTTGCGTTGTGGTCTTGTTCGGCTGCTTTGGCAGAGTTCAAAGTGGCAGCGAACATTGCCAGGATTGAAATAATATTCCGTATAGATTTCATCATAGGGAAATGGCAAAGCATTGGGTATGCCATCGGTTTGCCGAATGTCCGGGGAGCTGTTATTTGTGATTGTTTTTCTCAATGAGGAGAATTTTGGTTGAATGGTATTGCGAGCTGACTGCAAAGCTTTGCAGTCTTACGCAAATAGATGCATGATTCCCATTGAATCAGTTCGGTGGATGGGACGTGGTCTCTAGAGCTGGATTTGTTTGATAACCCGGCCGTGGACCTTGGGCTGGAGGTGGTCGTAGTGGCTGTGACGGATGGTGAGCGTTTCGTGGTGGATTCACCCCAGCCGGAGGACGTTGGCGTGGAAATCTTGATGGGTTTTGGTGCCGAGTTTGTCTTTCCATGACCATCCGTTGCTTTGCCCGACCGATGTGCCGGGTTTGGCCTGACCGGCAAACCACGACACAAAGATGCCGCCGTTGGGAATTCTCTCCTTACAGCCCTGAGTGAACGTTCAAACTTCCATTGACACCCTGGCGGCTATCAACAAGAATGTCAGCATTCCGAATATGAAACGACACATGAAATATGTATGGACTCTTTGCTGCCTTTGCTGGGGGAGTGTTGTTTCCCAATCGGCCACAATGGACGGGCTTATTGGAGATTATTGTTTCGATTGTCATGATGGAGATGTAGATAAGGGGGGACTGAATTTGGAAGCTCTCCTGGGAATGCCTTTCCACGAACAGACTGAGACTTGGGAAAAGGTAGTGCGAAAGCTGGATGGCCGTCAGATGCCGCCGATTGGGGAAGACCGCCCGAGTGAGAAGTTGTTCAATCAGATGTCTTCCGAATTGTCGGAAGCATTGGATCAGATTGCCGGGGAACATCCCGATCCGGGGCGCACCGAGACGTTTCGCCGGCTCACTCGCACCGAATATCAGAATGCGATTCGGGATTTGCTGTCGGTTCAAATTGATGCCAGGGCATGGTTGCCCAAGGATGAATCCAGCCACGGTTTTGACAACATCACCGTCGGGTCGCTTTCTCCGACCTTGTTGAACCGTTACATCACCGCTGCCCAGCGCATCAGCCGGTTGGCCGTGGGAGCCTCCGAAGTGAAGCCGGGCGGGGAAACCTATCGTGTCCCGGCGGATGTGACTCAGGAAAATCACGTGGAGGGCTTGCCGCTTGGGACACGGGGTGGTCTGTTGATTTCCCACACGTTTTCCCATGATGCCGAATACGAAATAAAGGTGCGTCTTGCACGGGATCGAAACGAAGAGATCGAGGGCCTGAATGGCACGTATGAACTGGATTTTTTGTTGGACGACCAGCGCATCCGGCGATTCACCGTAAAACCTCCTGAGATAGCCAAGGATTACGAGAGCGTGGACCGCAATCTGGTGGTGCGTATTCCGGTGACTGCCGGGTTACACCAGGTGGGTGTCACCTTTGTGGATCATTCCGACGCTTTGCTGGAACGTAAGCGTCAGCCTTATACGGTGGCATTCAACATGCATCGCCATCCGCGCTTGAGTCCCGCCATCTATCAGGTCAATATCAATGGTCCTTTCAATATCGAAGGGGCAGGGGAATCGGAGAGTCGCCGCAAAATTTTCATTACTCGCCCTGATCAACCTTCACAGGAAGATGCATGTGCCGAAAAGATACTTTCCAATCTGATGCGGCACGCTTACCGGCGGCCCGTGGATGCGGAAGACCTGGTGCAGCCGATGGCTTTCTATCGGCGAGAACAAGCCGGAGGGGGATTTGAAGCGGGCATTGAAGCGGCTTTGGGAGCGATTCTGATCAGTCCGGAGTTTCTGTTCCGTGTTGAGGAAGATCCGGCGGATGTTGGCCCGGATGCCGTTTACAGGATTTCAGACATTCAATTGGCATCGAGGTTGTCCTTCTTTTTGTGGAGCAGCATTCCTGACGAAGAGCTGTTGGAACTCGCCATGCGCGGTGAGTTGAGCAAGGCGAACCATCTGGAGGAACAAACGCGACGAATGTTGGCAGATCCTCGGGCGCGAAGCCTGGTGACCAATTTTGCCGATCAATGGCTCTACTTGCGGAATTTGGACGGATTGACTCCTGATGCCCGATTGTTTCCCGATTTTGACGAAAATCTGAGACAGGCTTTTCGTAAGGAAACCGGATTGTTTTTCGAGCATGTTTTAACGGAAAACCGAAGCGCACTCGAATTGTTAAAGTGTGATTACACGTATCTAAACGAACGCTTGGCCAGGCACTATGGCATCAAGGGGATTCACGGGGACCATTTTCGCAAAGTAAATCTGGCACCGGAGCTTCACCGCGGTGGCCTTTTGCGACAGGGGAGCATCCTTTCGGTAACCTCTTACGCGACCCGAACTTCGCCGGTGATTCGAGGAAATTGGATCCTCAGCAATCTCCTGGGGGTGCCTCCCCCACCGCCTCCTCCGGATGTGCCCGCTTTGGACGAGAATACAGTGGATTCCAGTTTGTCCATGCGAGAACGATTGGCACAGCATCGAGCGAATGTTGCATGTGCCAGCTGCCACAATATTCTGGATCCCGTTGGGTTTTCACTGGAAAATTTTGATGCCGTTGGACGGTGGCGAGAGATGGAGAAAGGACGTCCGGTCGATGCTTCGGGTGGTTTTCCGGACGGACGCGAGTTTGTGGGGGTAGGCGCATTGGAGGAAGCCTTGTTGGATCGTCCAGAGCTGTTTGTGGGGACACTTGCCGAGAAGATGCTGACGTTTGCACTCGGGCGTGGGATTGAATCTTTTGATGCGCCGGCGATTCGTCAGATCATTCGGGAAGCCAAAGAAGATGACTTTCGGATGCATTCCGTTATTTTAGCTGTTGTGAACAGTCAACCCTTTCAGAAAAGAAAGACATTACCATGATCATTACCAAAAAAGCACTGCCACGTCGCACGTTTTTGAGAACTGTTGGAGCCACCATGGCCCTGCCCATGCTTGACGCCATGATTCCTGCCGCCACGGCATCATCCAAACTTCCCGGTGCGCCAGCGAAACGCGTGGGGTTTGTGTTCATGCCGATGGGGTGTGATCAGTCCCGATGGTTCCCGCAAAACGAAGGAAAGCTTCAGGAGTTGTCGCCCATTCTGAGTTCATTGGAACCGGTCAAGAACGAACTGACTGTTCTTGGCAACATGGAACTGGCCAACGCTTATCCGGGATCACACGCCACTTCCAACTCATCCTTCCTAAGTGCCGCCAAAGCACGACACACAGAGGGGAATGACTACTATCTCGGAACGACCGTTGACCAGGTGGCAGCGAAACAACTCGGGCTTGAAACGCAGTTGCCTTCGCTTGAATTGTCGATGGATTTGATGCAAACGGTCGGTCAGTGTGACAATGGCTATGCCTGTGTATATCAGAACAACCTTTCATGGTCCACACCCACCACCCCGCTCCCTGCCGAGGCACATCCCCGCATCGTGTTTGAATCGTTGTTCGGGGAAGGTGGCAATGCTTTTGAGAGGCAGGCCGCCCTGCGTCATCGCGCTTCTCTGCTGGATGCATTCAATCAGGACATCGCTCGTTTGAAGCGTAAATTGGGCGCCGAAGACCGGGCTCGTGTGGATGTTTACCTGGACACCATCCGTGAGGTGGAACGGCGCATCCAACGTGCCGAGGCCAATGCCGAAGATAATCCATTGCCAGATTTGGACCGTCCGGTCGGTGTGCCGGCATCGTATGCTGATCATGCACGACTGATGTTTGATTTGCAGGTATTGGCGTTTCAGGGGGACGTGACGCGTGTGATCACCTTTCAGCTTGCGCGTGAGACCAGTAACCGAACTTACCCGGAAATTGGGGTGCCAGATCCGCATCATCCACTTTCGCATCACGGAAACGATCCGGACAAGATTGAGAGGATGTCCCGGATCAATACTTTCCATGTTTCGCTCTTTGCCGAATATATTCAGAAATTGAAGGATACGCCTGAAGGTGAGGGTTCTTTACTGGACAACACCTTGTTACTATACGGCAGCGGAATAGGGAATCCAAACATACACGATCACACCAACTTGCCGACATTGGTTGCGGGCGGTGCGGCGACGGGGCACAAGGGGGGACGATATCTGCGTTATGACAAACCGACTCCATTG
The DNA here is from genome assembly GCA_027619545.1 of Verrucomicrobiota bacterium. Classification (GTDB taxonomy): domain Bacteria; phylum Verrucomicrobiota; class Verrucomicrobiia; order Limisphaerales; family AAA164-E04; genus AAA164-E04. Next base: position 17,702 of record JAQCFT010000010.1, read on the forward strand.
GCCAATTTGCATTTGTCCTTGCTCGACAAAGTGGGTGTGCGATTGGATTCCTTTGCCGACAGCACCGGTAAATTGAAAGAACTGTTCCCGCTTTCCGTGTGATGAAACATCTCCTGCTAGCGATACTTTTGACCACCGGTGTTCTCCATGGAGCCAACACCCTGCTGGACGCTGTTCGGCAGGGGGATAATCAGCAGTTGACCACGCTCCTTTCCCGCAAAGTCAATGTGAATCTGGCCGAGGCGGACGGGATGACAGCACTTCATTATGCCGTTTTCAAAGACAACACCGAAGCTGCCCTGATGTTGCTGGGGGCCAAAGCGGATCCGGTGGTCAAAAACGCTTATGGCATCACGCCTCTCTGGTTGGCCTGTCAGAACGGTAATGCAAAACTGGTGCGCGCATTGCTGGAAGCCGGGGCGGATGCCGAAGATCAGCAAACCGGGGGGCAAACAGTTTTGATGACGGCTTCGCGTAGTGGAAGTTTGGATGCAGTAAAAGCTTTGGTCGGCAAGGGTGCCGATGTTGACGCCAGGGAAAGCCGCGTACAGACCGCCATCATGTGGGCCTCTGCCGAGGGACATGCCGATGTGGTGGCCTGGTTGATTGAGCAAGGGGCGGATTTCAGAACACCCCTTCGGGGCGGATTTACACCGTTGTTTTTTGCTATCCGTGAAGGACGATTTGATGTGCTCAAGGTGCTTCTTGCTGCTGGTGTTGATGTGAACGAGGCCATGAAACCGGAACGCCGGGCGGGTCGCGGACCACAAAGCGGGATGACCCCGTTGCTGATGGCAGTGGAGAACGGACATTTTGAGATGGCCATACATTTAGTGAAAGCGGGGGCCAATCCCAATGACTTGGGAGCCGGTTACGCGGCATTGCACGCGATATCCTGGGTGCGTAAACCTGACAGCGGTGAAGGAGTCAATGGCCAGCCGCCGCCCGACGGTTCCGGAAACCTGACTTCACTGGATTTCGTCCGACAGATCGTTGCGTTGGGGGCCGATTTAAACCTGCCTCTGGAAAGAGGAAGCGGTGGACGCGGCAAATTCAATCAGAAGGGTGCCACACCCTTTATGATGGCAGCCAAAACTGCCGATTTGGAATTGCTGCAGTTGCTGCATGAGTTGGGAGCTGATCCCAACATCAGAACCATCGACGAGGTCACTCCCATCATTGTGGCCGCCGGTCTTGGCACCGAGGCGGCTGGTGAGGTGGCTGGAACCGAAGAAGAAGTCCTCGAAACTGTGGGCTGGTTGATTGATATAGGGCAGGACGTCAATGCCGTGGATGTGCACGGAGAAACAGCCATGCATTCCGCCTCTTATAAGAACCTTCCCAAAGTCGTGGAGTATCTCGTTGAACGAGGCGCGGATTTGAACGTGTGGAATCAGAGAAATGAATATGGTTGGACTCCCTTGTTGATTGCTGAGGGATTTCGTCCGGGTAATTTTAAACCTTCATTCGAAACCATCGATGCCATCCACAAAGTCATGCTTGCTTCAGGCGTTACTCCTCCGCCATTAACTCCTGCAAACGGGGTGAATAACAGCGATTTCGGTCCCGCCAATCGGAAGTATGACGATAAGGATCTTTGGAAGGATAAGCAGTAATTGAATGGTGAATTTCCAACCTTTCTTCACACATTATTCCATTCTATTCGATGATTCCTGTCGCGTAAGAAGGTTTGATGCATCTGGAGTCACCAGAGCAGAATCATTCATGATTCACCTTTCACTATTTAAATTCAAAAGGTAGATCATGCCTTCATAGCCCACCACGTAGATGTTTCCTGCCCGATCTTTGCCGAAAGATGCAATGCCCTGGGGAGAGATGGCAATTTGCTTCACACTTTCAAGTTCGCGATCGGTTTGCCGGATGGCCCAGATGCGGCGGGATGTGTAGTCGCCACAGATATACATTCCGTAATAGGAGGATTGTTTGTCCCCTCGATAAACATAACCGCCGGTGATGGAATTGCCATACTTGCGCTGATATGCAAAGACTGGTGAAATGTAGGTTTCTTCGTCTCGGCGATATTGATCTGAGAACGTATCATATCCTTCCATCACGTTCCATCCGTGATTTTCGCCCGGTCGCACAATGGCCACTTCCTCCACTTTGTCTTGGCCGACATCACCCACCCACAGGTCTCCTGTCACAGAGTCGAAACTGAATCGCCACGGTTCACGAAAACCGATTGCCCAGATCTCCGGGAGGACGTTTTTCCGGTTCAGATACGGATTGTCCGGGGGAATCGTGTAGGGAAGGTCGCCCGTCCGACTGTCGACATCGATTCTCATGATCTTGCCGAGGCGTGTGCCGGGATCCTGGCCGTGACCCAGCGGGTCACGTTGAGGACCGGTGTCACCCATGCCGATGTAAAGGTAACCGTCCGGTCCGAATTGAATGCATCCTCCCGTGTGATTCTGTGTGGAACTTCCCATTTGGATCAATCGACGCGAAGGATTACCAGAATCCGATTTGAAATCAGGTGCAGCCTCCTTTTCCACCACAATCGTGACGATGTTGTCCGCTTCGTATACCTGGTGCTTCAGATAATACTTTCGGTTCTCGCTAAAGTTTGGGTGAAAGGTCAGTCCCAATAATCCATTGGGACCGCGTTCATTGAAAAGCTCATCGGAAAAATCTGCGAACAAGATTTTAGAATCGCCTTCCTTTTTCTTTTCAAGCAGCCACAATTCACCTGATTGGCTTGCAACCAAAAAATGATTTTTCATCCCGGGCATCTCTTCAAACCAGGTCAAGCCAAAGCGAACATCGCCGGGGTTTTTTATCATGGCATGGGCAAACTTTAGATCCTCACTGATGAATGGCTCGAGTGTCACCGGGTTCGGAAGGACAGGGATTTCGTTGGGCATGCCATTTCGAGTCAATTGATTATCTTCAGTGATTTTCAATGTCGTCAGATAGGTGATCAAATCGCTGAACTCATCGAGTGTCAGTCCTGTGTGAAGCCCTTCGGGCATGAGGCTGATATTGCTGGTGTGTCGACGGGTGATTTCCGAATGGCGGAATGTTAGACTTTTTCCGTAAGCTCGTAGCAATGTTGTCGTGTCTGCGGACATGTCTTTCAAGGTTCCAGTGTGTTCTACACCGTTTCGGGTTGTCAGGGTGACACTGGCAAACCCGATTGCGATGAACGCTGAAGGTTCCAGAACTGCGTGAATGATGTCACCTTTGGAATAGGTGTTCCCAATATCCATCAGGTCTGGCCCTGCTAGCATCCCGGTTCCATCAATCGTATGGCATTGTGAACAAGCAAGTCGTTCTTTGGAGTGGAAAAGGATCTTCCCTTTCTCTGCGCTTCCGTTTAGTTCAAGTGCATGTGCTTCGTAGTCATCTTTGGTGACCCGAGCGGGTGCTTCCATGGCGTCTCCATGACAGATCGGTAAGGAGGCGATCAAGAGCTTTGCCAGTATCAGTGAACAAAATGGAGGTCGATGGGTGCCATTCATAAGAAAACAATCCGTTTTGGTTTCACTCCAGCTTGTGAACGGAAGATGCTGACGTCAATGATGATTCGACCACTCGCCGTAAGGATTCAAGGTTCTGTGGTGCCGACTGTGAGTCTGTAGAATGCCGACAATTCGAGTCGAATCGGTTTCATGAAAATTTTCTCGATGACGTCTTCTACCTGGGTTTCCAATTCATATTCAATGGGTTTGCCCAATCTGAATTCTCCATTCCGATCCTGCCAGAGTTCGGCGACCCAAGTCACCAGGATATCAGATTTTTCCAATCCAAAGTAAAATTCGCTTCGATCAATACGTCGTTTGAATCTCAATGTCAGTTTCCCATCCTTGACTTCCACCCTCAGCGGGGAGGCAGCTTTACGGATCGGTGGGGTCAGTGTTCTGGGCAAATTCCATCAAGTTGGGAATGCCGTCTTCATCAAAATTGGCATCTTCCGCCACCTTGTCCCAGTTGAATGGGCGAGCGCTGTCGTGACTGTGATGGTCATACAAATTCAGGAGAGGCCCCGGGGTATGCCTTTGAGCAGATGACAAAGCAGTGTGGTTGTTAGGGGATTTTTTCCAATTGCTCGATCAGTGTTTCCGGGCGGACGCGCACACGCCAATTTTCGGGCAGAACCCTCCATGCGATGTTTCCTTCGCGATCCAGCACGAAGGTGGCTGGCCTGGCGATGTCCTGATCGCCCATTGGATGGGCGCTGACATGCTTCAGTCCGAAGGCCTCGATCGCTTTACCATTCAAATCGGAGAGTAATTGGAATCCAAACCGCTGTTTGGTGGCCAGTTTTCGATTGTCCTCCACGGAATCGACACTGATGGCTAACACTTCGGCGTCCAAGGCTCTGATATCTTCAATGCGTGACTGCAAACCTTGCAGTTCTGATACACAGAATGGTCACCAATAGCCCCGATAAAACGTAATGATCAATTTCTTTCCATTGAAGTCCGACGGACTGACCGGATTGCCTTTCTGATCGTTCAAAGTAAATTCGGGGACGACATTCAGGCTTTCAGTGATCTCGGTGGGGGCTGGGACTTGATACGAAATGTGAACGATGTAACCGCTGAAAAGACTGGACAGGAACAGAGAGAATGCCAGGGAAACGGTCCCCAATATCTTACCTCGGTAAATGTTCGATTTGAAAAAGGCGCGCCACGTTCCCAGGCATGACACGCATGTGCCTATCAACACCAGTGGGAGATTGATAACAGGTGTGTCACGCAGGTCCGGGTAACGAACAAAAAAAGTAAAATAGCTGACCGCACCCACAAAAACAATCAACGGCCCAAGCCAGATGGCATGGTTGCGCTTTTGTGCGGGCATCGGCTGATCGGCGGCTTTCACTATGGAGTCATCAGCACTCATGGCGCCTATGTTTGTCACGCTTTGACGAAAAAACAATGTCCAATTCATCCGTCAACCATATCGCTTTTTGATGAACATGTGCCGTCCTGAACATGTTGCTTCGTTAAACCGAGTCAAAACGTGCGGCCAGGCTCAGGCGGTGTTTGAGTCCTGAGTGCCGGTGGGCGTTTTTGGCATTGCGTACGGCCATGGCGAGAGCCTTTTTTTGACCGATGAGCAGGACGAGCTTTTTGCCACGGGTGACTCCGGTGTAGATGAGATTGCGTTGAAGCAGCATGTATTGCTGAGTTGCAACAGGGATAATGACGATCGGGAATTCCGAGCCCTGCGATTTGTGGATGGTGATGGCATATGCCAGTGAAAGTTCGTCCAGTTCACCGAAATCATAGACGATCTGTCTGTGGTCGAACTGGACTGTGACTTCCTTTTCCATCCCATCGATTTTCAGGATGTGTCCGATGTCACCGTTGTAGACTTCCTTATCGTAGTTGTTCTCGGTTTGGATGACCTTGTCCTTCACTCGGAATTGCCAGCCGAATTTTTCGACATAGGCGTCTCCTTGTTTCATCGGGTTCAAGGTGTTTTGCAAGGTTAGATTGAGATCGCGTACACCCAGGCTGCCTCGATTCATCGGGCAAAGCACCTGAATGTCCCGGATGGGGTCCACTTTGAATTTGGCCGGAATGCGGTCCCGAATCATCTGCACCAGTGTGGATGCTATTTTCTCCGGTTCTTCACGTTCGATGAAAAAGAAGTCATTTGACGGTTCATCTTCTTCCGTGAGGGGGAGTTGGCCGTGATTGATCCGGTGTGCGTTGGTGATGATGTGGCTTCCGGATGCCTGTCGGAAGATTTCCTTCAGGCGAACCACGTGGGTGAGCCCGCAGTCAATCAGGTTTTTGAGCACGGAACCAGGCCCAACAGATGGAAGCTGATCCACGTCGCCTACGAGGAGCAGATGCGCCTCCCGGGGCAGGGCTCTGAGGAGGTGATGCATCAAAGGGATGTCCACCATGGAGCATTCGTCGACAACCAGAAGTTGTGTCTCCAGCGGTGATTGTTCGTTGTGTTTAAATCTTCCGGTGCGTGGATTGACCTCCAATAACCGATGGATGGTTTTTGACGGGAAACCGGTGGACTCGGACATGCGTTTGGCGGCTCGCCCTGTCGGTGCGCAAAGCAAGAAGGAGACCTGTTTGGCATGCAGGATTTTCAGGATGGATCGAATGATCGTTGTTTTACCGACACCCGGCCCACCTGTAATAATGATCAGACGATGTTCCAGTGCATTCCGAATTGCCAGCATTTGAGAGGCGGCCAATTGGATTTGAGATCGTTCCTGAATCCATTCAATGGCCTTGTCGATGTCGATCGGTGGATAGTGTGCTCTTTGTGCAGCGATGGAACCGATGCGTTGGGCGATGGTTTCTTCGGCTTGCTTGAGAGCGGGAAGAAATATCAGATCGGTTTCATCAATGCATTCCTTTTCAACATCCCGGGCATTCAAGGATTGTTGCAGGCCATGTCGGACGATGTCTTCGCTCACTTGCAGCAGTTCGGTGCTGTGCAGGACCAGCATGTCTTCCGGTAGCGCGCAATGTCCGTTGGAAGTGGCCTCGATCAGGACATGGTTCAATCCGGCCTGTGCGCGGTGCATGGAGTCTTCAGGGATGCCCAGTTTGCGGGCGATTTGATCGGCGCTTTTGAATCCGATGCCTCGAATGTCTTTTGCCAGGATGTAAGGATTGGCCTGGATTTTTTCGATCGCTTCCTCGCCGTAGGTTTTGTAGATGCGAACCGCGCGACTGGTGCTGACGCCGTTTGAGTGGAGGAAAACCATGATTTCCCGAACCATCTTCTGCTCTTGCCAAGCGTCTTTGATCTTTCGACGCCGACCCGGACCGATGCCGTCGATTGTTTCCAGTTTAGCGGAGGCGGTGTCGATGATGTCGAAGATCGTGTCGCCAAATTTGGCTACCATTTTTTTGGCGTAAACCGGGCCGATCCCTTTGATCATCCCGCTGGCGAGGTACTTCTCGATTCCCTCAATGTTGGTCGGCGGTGTGCAGACCAGGTTGTCCGCTTTGAATTGAAGGCCATGATCACGATCGCGTGTCCAAACTCCTTCGGCTTTGACCCATTCACCCGCATTAGCTGAAACCGATTTACCGACCAGGCTAAGCAGGTCACGACGGCCTTTGACTTTGATGCGTAGCACGACGAATCCGGATTCCTCATTGAAGTAGGTGACACGTTCAATGAGGCCGGAAAGACTTTCCTTTTTCTGACTGGAACGGCCTTGGGTCATGCGGACTCATGATCGTCGCAGGTTTGTGGCTCGATCAAGCAGGAAAATTTGAGAGTTGTTGTGTCTCGAAGTTGTTGATTTTTATGTGAGAAATGAATGGCCTGACGTTTCCCTGATGTATCCAGAGCGGCGCCGTAATCACCGCAGTCCAGGGCGCGTCTCTGGAGTGCGCCGAGATATCGGAGCTCTGGATGCGTTTCTCAGGCGTAGTTTGCGTTCAAAGTTCACCAGCGTGAACTCATGCGTGAGGAGTTTTCATCATGTTGTGTAGGCGGAAAATGACTGGTCCCTTTTCGTCTCAGTACGCAACACACCAAGACATTCGCAAGGCGAAATCCTTTTGAAAATCGGGGCGCCATCGGTGGACCGTGCCTCTCGGATGGACTTCGCTGGAATCCAGATCCTGATACCATCCATCATCCGCTCTGCGAAATTGTCCGCCCCAGCCTGGCTGGGTAGGATCGTGGGGCAGGTTGCCGCCTTTCGTTAGAAAGAAGAACCAGGAAGGTGTGTCGCCTTCCTTCATGCAGCCATGAGGGTTGGGAGCGGTCCAGGTTTTGGTCGGGTAAAGTGCTCCCAATGGACCCTTGCTTCGGATGTGTTTGTCAATCCATTCCCGGCTTGTGAGGGATTCATCACCGCCCAGATACATGCCTCGGAACGTGGCTTCGCGTTTATCTTTTCCTTCTGGAGCTTTGTTTAGGATGTAGAACATCCCGGGAAAAGTCAGTCTCATCCAATCCGCGATGCTGTCCTGGTCTGCGATATCATAAACCCTGAATTTGCCTGTAACTGTTTTGAATTCTTCGGAAGTGCTATGGGTTTGGATGGACCACAAGGCTTGAGCGAGATCCGTTTGCCCTCCCCATATGGTAATGTTCAAAGGATCCTGAGGGGTCGCTTTGTTGATGCATTCGATGATCCATCTGGAACCTTCAGTGTCATGCCCTTCACCGATGTGCTCGCGACCACGCAGGGGATTGCCTGATTTGATTTTTGAGGCAAGAGCGGCCTCGGTGGGCCATCCGGTTTCGTGGCGAGATAGGTTGGGGATTACAGCTCCGTATGCTTGGATTGTTTGCCGTATCAGATCTGTGCGTGTTACAGATTCCTTGAGTTCCCCCGGGGTGCCTGATGCGCTGGCAATGAGCCCTTCTATCCGAAAGTGGTTGGCATACACCATCAAACGGACCAATGATTGTTGATCATCCGGATCTCCCCCGATGTCGGTGAGCACTAAAAGGCGTGGCCTCACAGGTTGCTCTGCAAATGCTTCGAAAAACACACAGACCCCCATGAACCCCAGCATGATGCGGAAAAATCTTGGCATGAGAGCAATGGGTTGAGGGGGGATGGGTAACGTTATTCTCCTCGGAATGCGTTCTGTTGGGATTGAAAACGACGTTCCAGACTGCCGCAAACGTGGTCACATAATTCAAAAATGGACTTGTCTGCGATAAAGTAAAAGACATTCAAACCTTCCTTCCTTCGTGCAAGAATTCCCGAGTCGGTCAGGTTTTGAAGGTGACGGGAAGTGTTTGTTTGGGTGGTACCAACGAGTTCCATGAGTTCGGTGACATTTTTCTCTCCGGCCTCCAACGCGATGATCAACTTGAGTCTAGTTGGCTCACTCAAGGCTTTAAAGCGTGCCGCAATCATTTCCAGTGCTTCACCAGACATGTTACGACGCTGTTGTTTTGAACTCATGCATTGCATCATAAAGAAACAGCTTGCAAACGCAACTTAATTTGTTTATGATCATATGGTCAATAAAAAATTAACTATATTTGACTATGAAACCTATCAAAAATTCCTCTTGGAAAACACTCAACATTATTGTCATCAGTATGTTTTGTGTTTTGTTTGTCGCCGCCCAACCGATGCCTGTGGAGGCTCGGGACAACATCCATGCTTTGTTCAATCAGCATGAATTGATCAAGCGAAGTGTTGAGTTGACGGAAACCGGATATATTTCACTGACTGAAACGGAAGATGCAAAGCTTGCGAGTATATTGAAATCGCACGTACGTCAGATGAGAACACGGCTTAAATCCGGTAAAATGGTTCGCAGGTGGGATCCGGCATTTCCGGAAATGGTGATGCATTATGAGGATATGAATCACCAGATTGAGCCGACGGATAAAGGAATTAAAGTTATCGTTACCGGCACCACCCCTGAGGCAGTCAAAATTGCCCATAATCACGCCAAGATCGTCTCCGCTTTTGCGAAAAACGGGTGGGATGAACACGATGTCCGGCATCCGGCGGTCTTGACGGAAGAAGCCGTCGAATCCGAAAAAAGTGAACCATCATCAACTCCGGGGGCTGCTTGTTGTGAAAAAGGGTGCCGGGAATCGGTGGTAAAAGAATCGACCGAATCGTGTGGAAAAGCTTGTTGTATGAAGGCAGTCAAATAAGTCTTATTCTTGCTTGGTGGAAGTATGCCCGAAGAATCGATCGACCAGTGCAGTGTCAAGAGGTCGTGTGATTTTCGAAACCAGCACGGTTGCAGCGAGTGAGCCGGCGATGTCCCACATAAAGGGTTGGATGCCGAGGAATGAGTAGACTTTGAACTCGTGGTGGATGACATACCCGGCTATGTAAAGAATCAGGTGGGTACCGCATCCTCCCAACATCCCGGCAATGATGCCTGTCCGTGTGACTTTCGGCCAGTAAAGTGCGAGGGCCATGGGGATCAGGAAGCAACCCGCCAGTCCTCCGGTTGCAAAGACAATCAGGTTCTGCAGGTACCTCGGCGGATTCAATACGGCCAATACCGCGGCGAGACCGATCAGGGTTGTTACCAGATAGGTCAGCCATTTGATCGCTTTTTCTTTGGCGTTGGGATTGATGTGGTGTTGGTAAACATCGCGCACCACCCCGGATGAGACCATCAACAGAAAACTGTCCACACTACTCATCACTGCCGCAAATGGAGCTGCAACAATGAGTCCGGTCAACCAGGGCATGCCGGCATTGACCGAGAGGGTGCGGGCCATTTCAGGCATGATTCGATCGGGGTCTATTTCCATGCCGGGCAGAATCACCCGCGCACAGCAGAATATTATGATCAATGGGAAATAAATGGCGGTGTAGTAAAGCGACACCACAATGATGGAGCGTTTGAGGACCCGGCTGTCGGTGAAGGCCATTTGGCGCACCATGTTGCTGGGCTGGCCTGCCCCGCCAAAAGCCCAGAAAACAAAGAAACTGAATGCCATGCCCAGAGAGAGAAAACCCACGTCTTCCTTGGGGTGTGGGCCGGGAGGTCGGACGTAAACACCTGTTTGCCCTGCGCCGCTGGCATAAGGCGTATTGGACACCAGTGTCACGGTTCCCCATTCTGAGAGGTTCAGCGATTGGTCGATGATTTTTTGTGGTGGATCCGGTTGGATCAGGACTTCCACTCCTTTCAGGTCAGCTTGACCTGCTTTCAGAATGGTATGATCTGCCACGCGAAGAATCTGATTGTCAGATGATTTAATCCAAACGCCTTTGGGAAGAGCCACGTCCTCTTCCAAAGGTGATTTCCATTGAATATCCACTTTCCCCATTTGAGGAGGTTCCATTTTTGCCAATTCCACGGTGGCTTTGCTGAGACCTCCCACCTGACTCAATACCAGCACAAGCATGACCATGACTCCGATCACCATGACAATGCCTTGCATCACATCGGTCCAGACGACGGCACGAAAACCGCCGTAAGTCGTGTAAACAATGACGGTGCCTGCAAACAGGATCAGGCAAAGCAGGTAATCGGCGTCGGTTGCCTGCGTCAGGGCAAATTGACCTTTCCACCCGGCTACCCAGTTCACCGCGGTTTGAAAGGAATCGATATCCTTCAACAAAGTGGCAAGAATTTCGCTGCCGGCTTTGAATTGGGCCAACAGATAAAAGAACATGAAGAAAGTTAACAATCCTGTAGCCACCAATCCGACGGAAGGACTGCCGAAACGTTCCCTCAGGATGTCGGGAACAGTCACGGCATTGGCCTTTCTTGAAACCTGGTTCAGTCGTTTGGCAAGTAGTCCTGTCGTGACCAAAGGAACGATCATGTAACTGGCGATCCAAAGGGCGAGGATCCACCCGTGCGTATAGATTAACGCAGGGAACCCCATAAAACTTCCGCCCGACGCATTGGTGGCGGCAAACGTGAGGGCAAAGGCCCACATGCCCAGTCCTCGACTGCCGAGAAAGTATTCACTGACGAATTCCTTTTTGGAACTACGCACCCTGCCGGCCAACCAGGCAAGCCCGAACACCAGGAGCATGTAAGCAAAGAAACTTCCGAGGGCGGCGTTCTGGCCCTGGGAGTTTCCAATGGCGTTTTGGATGAGGTTTTCTAGAGATTGCATGGGGTGTTTGCCGAGCCTTGCATGGGTCAATCTTGTTCCTCGGAGTTGGACTGGGAGGGATCTTCCAGCGGATCATCCTTCATGAATTTTGAAGCAAACCCGATGATCACGATATTTGCTCCCAGCCAGGGAACGGCAATGCCCCAGAACACCCACTTTGGAAATCCGAGTATGATTTCTGTCGGAGTATCTTGAGCGGCACCATAGCCCAGCCAGGCGGATATGCCGACCACCCACAGTGCAAATGCCGCCCATATGATGAGTATCCAGAATGTTTCGCGTTTGGAGTTTAGAAATACCGGGTCAATGGATTTAGGCGAATGATGAGGCATGGGATACAATTCGAATCAAGGTTTCCAAATGGGCGTTTTAACTGAATACGCGAAGGACTCTCCACTCCAGTTCAACTCGGTGGTTTTCTCCCTCTCCATGGTTTGCATGTGGTTGATCAAGGTCGACCATAGCTGTGTCCGTCCAAGTGGCCAGGCTGCCTCCTTGCCTTCCAGGAAAGGGATGATGCGTTCCATCAGGCGACTGTATTGGTGGTCGTTGGGTTTTGGTGGGCGATAAAATTGTGCCGACACCATACTGCCGTCCTTGGTTTGCGCCGCAAAATGATCGTCGTTCAGGACTCCGTCCATGGTGATGACCGTTGATTTCAATCCATCGTTATGCTCCAGGATCCAGGCTCGCGTTCCTTTTGCCATGTTGGGAATCATGCCCAGACCGACAATATCCTGAGTGCGCCCGTCGATGGTTGCGTCTCCCAGTTTGCTGTTGGTGCGGGAGACGGCTGCAGAGAAAACGTCCCAGGAAAATTTCCCCTCGCGTGCCGCTTTCCAGACTTGGGCGCCTTCGAGGCGTTTGATGTTTGCGATACCGGATTCGCCGCCTCTCCGATGGGCGGTCAGTGCGAGTAATGCGTCGAGACCTTCCTGTTCGGCGTAGGGAAATGCTCCCCTCACTAAAACGACCACTTCCTTCAAGTCGGCGCCGACCGGAATATTCCGTTCCGGCAAACGCCAGGTCCAGGGCAAGGGGGTGCTGAATTGAACTTGCATACGACCTTCTTTGACAAAGGAGGACATCACTTCTTGTGAAAGCCCCCCGGACGGACCCACAACCCAGCCTGGTTTGCTGGAGCCGTATTTGTCCGCAATTGAATGCGTATACTGGGAACAGCACGCCCAACTGTCTTCTATGCCCGGCGCCAGAATCCAACAGTCGGCTTCCTCCAAGACATCTTTCATATCGTCGTGGATGACCAGTTTGGGAGTCCCTTTTCTGCTTTCCAATAGTTGCTTACGGGAAAGTCCGTGAACGAGGACGGATTCAAAAGGCGATTCAAAAAAACGACCTTCAGACGGCCAACCCGTGAGGCAACGATCCAGGAGTTGTTGAGCGGGTGTATTCTGGTCGAGATAGACGCTTATTAATCCAAGTTTTTTCATGCTGACTGTTTTTTTTGTTGCATGTTGCCTGCTCTTATCCACGCCAATAAGTGGATAAAGGTTCGACCTGATATTGGACGTCCAGTTCCGGTGTGTTCAGTTTGACCTCTCCTCTGTAAAGCGATTCCACTCCGAACAAAGTCATGCCTGATGTCAGTAAAGTGCGTTCCGGCGGATAGGTCGCCTTGCCTGATAGAATGGTTTCTTCAATGCGATGGGAGAGGGGATTGAAGAAATCAGCTGTGGTGGTTTGTCTTGGTGGCATGGGAAGGTGCATTTGGCAGGAGGTGATCTTGCCATTGCCCATCATGCCGGCGTAAGTGAAATCCAATACGAGACCGTTCAACATGAACAATGTGGTTTTGAATCCATCGTTGTGTTCAATGAAATACGCAACGGCACCCGGGCTGGCTTGTTGTATCCAGTCCAATGCAGGAGGTTTGAATGACCATTCATTGGGCGCCTTGCATTGGTGGCTGCGAGCTAGCGCGGCCATTAAAAGTTCGCGTGTAGAGTCCCGTTTCTCCAGCAATGGCCAGATATCAGCTCCACGCACTGCGTGAACGGATTTGACGCCAGTTTCGCCACCGGCTCTCCGTTCGGACATGCATTGTGCGGTTTCCAAACCGTGAATGTCATAAGAATCGATACCGCCGTAACACACGCTGACGCTCTCATGCAGGTCGGCATTCCAGGGAATGTCCACCGACGGAATCCTCCAGGTGACCGGCAAGGATGAACCAGCCAGGAAGGCAAAATCGAGTCGTTTGGAATCTTCTACCATCTCGACACATTCGTTCCAATCGGTAGAAAGATGTTTGTCGTTGAACACCGGAACAGATCGTCCGCTGCTTTCGAACACCTCGATCATCTCCTTGAAAAACCGGTAACGAGGATAACGTTTTTGACCTTTGTCGTTGTTTGGGTAGTCCCCGTGTTCGGCGATGATGATCACACCATCGACATCCAGCTTGTTGCCTCCCTGCGTCAATGCATCGGCAATGGTGGGGTAGATGGGAACTCCATGGCGTCGTTCACGGTCCCTCGCGAGGTCGGTCTCGGGAAACTGGTCGACATAGAGCGAGGTCAGCTTGATGCGCGGATAGTAATGTTCCCCATGCCAACCGTAGCCTTCCAGTAATCGGTCGATAAAATGTTGGGCATGACTGTGCCTGCGCACCTCCGTGGCCAGCAATGCCACTCGGGGCGGGTTGCTGGGGTCCGGGTGCGATTTGCTGAACGCTGCGGACAATTGACCACAACCAGCCGCAACACTGGTCAGGGACAACGTTTTCAAGAACGTCCGACGATTCCACAACGTGGAAGCCTGGTCTGAATATGGTATTGGATCATTCATGAGCCGAAAGTCGGTTCTTGTCTAGGATGTGTCCGGATAGTGCCTTGATAAGAGGGAAACGTCAATCGGAATGGGGCGGTGGCTGTCCAAACTATTTCCTTTCAAATTTTTCTCATGCTCGTAGGTTTCAATGCCATGAAAAATCACCGCCATGATGCATTGCTCATCCGCCTTTGCTGTATGTTGTTTGTTTTTGTTTTCGTTGCAAAAGCTGAAGACTGGCCAAGGTTTCTTGGACCCACAGCGGATTGTATCTCTACTGAAACCGGTCTGCTGGATGAATGGCCCGAGCAAGGCCCGCCCCGAATCTGGAAGAAGGAAATCGGCACCGGATACAGCGCACCTTCCGTCAAAGATGGAAGGTTGGTGCTGCATCATCGGCTCGGGGATGAAGAAATTGTTGAAGCCATGGATCCTTTGAATGGAGAAACGATGTGGAAGCACTCTTATCCTTCCAGCTACAGAGATCCCTATGGTTACAACAATGGGCCACGTTGTTCGCCCTTATTGACGGAAGATCGTTGTTATGTTTTTGGCGCGGAAGGCAAATTGCTTTGTTTGAATGTTCAGACGGGAGAAAACGTATGGATGAGGGACGTTTCCAAGGATTTTCAAATTCCCAACGCATTCTTCGGAGTGGGCAGTACTCCGCTGTTGGAAGAGGATAAATTAATCGTCATGGTTGGGGGGCAGCCCAATTCCGGCGTGGTTGCCTTCGATGCATCTACCGGCAGAACAATTTGGGAAAGTGTGGGTAAGGACACATGGGATGGCGAACGGAAAACCGGATGGCGTGGGGAACCGTTCATCCAGTGGCAGGGACTCGAGAAACAAGCATCCTACGCTTCCCCCGTGGCGGCCACGATACACGGGAAACGTCATGTGCTGTGTTTCATGCGTCAGGGTTTGGTTTCGTTGGATCCTGAAACAGGTAAGGAAAACTTTCATTATTGGTTTCGGGCGACGGTCAATGAAAGCGTCAACGCCATGAATCCGGTGGTTTCCGGTGATACCATTTTGATTTCGGCTGCTTACTATCGAGTGGGATCGGTGTTGCTGAAGGTGGCCCCGGACGGAAGGTCGGTGGATCAGGTGTGGCGTTCGTTGGCCTTGGAAGTGCATTGGACCACGCCGGTCCTGCTGGACGGAAACCTGTATGCTTTCAGCGGGCGCAACGAACCGGATGCACGTTTTCGTTGTGTGGAGATGGCAACCGGCAAAGTGCACTGGGATCAGGACGAAAGCTGGCGCAAGAGTTACTCAGGACCGCCCGAAAAATATGGACGTGGTTCCGCCGTCTATGCCGATGGAAAACTCATCGTCATGGGGGAAGCCGGACAACTGGGTTTGTTCAAACCCAACACAACCGAACCCACCGAGATCAGCAAATTCCAGGTGCCCGAAATGAAGTATCCCTGCTGGACCGCCCCGGTGTTGTCTGACAAGAAGCTTTACCTCCGATGTGAGGATCGCCTGATTTGTTATGATCTGAAAGAGTAGATGCGTAAGGGTTCGCACATCAGGAGTCCGGTTTCATTATACTTCCCGACGGTAGGATTACGCCAAGCGCCCTCTGGAGTGCGGTGTGCAGCACCGCTCTGGATACCTCAGGTCAGTGTTATTATACTCCTATCACACAGAACCTATACCTTGTTCGCAAAGCTGCACAACAAATGGACTTTGTCGGTTGCGGGGTTCATGACAGCGATCGTGAGATTTTCGGGGATCCGAACCAGATCCAGAGCGGCGCTCATCACGCACGCACTCCAGATTTATTCCCTGCCGTGTGGGACTCTTTTTTTAAATCTGAAACGCATTCCAAAAAGGAATGGTGATTGTAATGCGCTTGCTATGTGTGAGTAGTGGGGTAGCTTGGCGTCTGTTGTTGGTTTATGAAACGTTCTTTATATCTGAAGTTTGTTAAGTGGCTTGCCATCGTGCTTTTGTTGGTGCTTGGGTTTAAAGTTCTCCAGAAAGCAAACCAACCGCCCTTTGGTCGCATTCAGATTGGGACACCGGTGGAAGGTGGTGTGATCGAGCCGCAATTGGTGGTGCATCAAAACTTGGTTGTGTTTCTTTCTCCTGAACGGGAGTTGTTTGCCTGGG
>JAQCFT010000303.1 GCA_027619545.1 Verrucomicrobiota bacterium
ATGCTTCCTCTTCGCGTGTTGAGGAGTTTGGGGTCAATTTGACACGTTTTGTTCCCGGGCGGGACGGACAGGGGCTTACTGATGATCTGGAGATGTTGGCGGAACGTATGTCTTCCGAGGGGGCGGTTGGCCTGAGGCATCATCCCGGTCTTTGGTATGATCGGCGCCGTGATGATCATGAAATGATCCGGCGGATCGATGGAAATGTCTGGCCACCCTTTTTTGAATTACCTTGGGCGCGTTCCGGTCAGGGTGCCGCCTGGGATGGGCTAAGTAAATACGATCTGACGCGATACAATCCATGGTACTTTGATCGTCTGAAATCCTTCGCCGATCTGTGCCAGCAGCAGGGCCTTGTGTTTTTAAACGCGATGTATTTTCAGCATCACATTCTGGAGGCGGGCGACCATTGGGCGGATTATCCTTGGCGTTCGATCAATAATATCAATGCCACCGCTTTTCCTGAGCCCCCACCATATGCCAATCGAAAGCGTATATTCATGGCGGAGGATTTCTATGATGTGGATCACCCGGTGCGACGGAAGTTACATCAGCGCTTCATTCAACAGTGCCTTTCCAACCTGAAAGCTTCACCCAATGTCATTCATTTGTTGGGGGAAGAATACTCAGGGCCACTCCATTTCATGGCGTTTTGGCTCGATACGGTGGGAGATTGGATGCGGGAACATCATCTTGACCCCTTGATTGGCCTGAGCGCCCCGAAGGGGGTGCAGGACGCGTTGCTGAATGATCCGGATCGAAGTGGTCTTGTGGATGTGATTGATTTCAAATACTGGTGGATTTCCCCCAAAGGACTCTATGCACCCAAAGGAGGAGAGAACCTGGCACCCAGGCAGCATGAACGTCTGTGGAAAGGTGGTCGGCCCAAAGATGAACATTTGGCCCGGATGGCAGCCGAGTATCGATCGCGCTATCCGGAAAAGGCTGTTATCAGCCATTTTGACCAGGCAAAATGGGCATTCTTGTGTGCCGGTGGTTCCATGCCAAACCTGCCGGCAACCACATCCCGGGAGTTGCTCGAGGGAATTCCAGACATGCGGCCCTGGCTGGCTGATGCCGAAAAAAATGTTTGGGCATTGTGGGGTGCTGGCAGTGGAGGTTTGGTTTACGTTGGAGAGGGGAATTCATTCATTCTTGATTTGACGGGAAAATCCGGAGACTTCGTGATTCGGGAGGTGATGCTTGAAAGTGGCAAAGTTTCGAAAGAAGTCATTGCGAAGGCCAAAGGAACTGGTAAGATCCTTATTCCGTCGGGGGAGCGCCCGGCGGTTTATAGGGTGGAAGCCGTTGTCGCCCAATAGTTCGGGGTGCAACGTAGTATATATTCCACCCGAAAGGAAAAGAGGGTTAAAAAAAAGCAAAATTCCCTCTTGCAACGGAAAACGGCGGTCCATATAGTTACCGCTCTTTTGAATTTGGAGAATTGAATATTATGCGTCGAGCAAGAGGAGCAAAAACGAGAAAAGCAGTGGCCAAACGGTTCAAGATCACCGGTTCCGGCAAAGTGATGCGCAATCACTCTGGCAAACGTCACTTGCTTTCAAGCAAGAGTCCGAAGCGCCGCCGGAAGCTCGGCAAATCGGTCGAACTGGACAAGTCAGATTACAAACGCGTGATCGAAAACTTGCCGTTCAGTCGCTAAACTGTTTATAAGGAAATTTTTACTAAAAGCGTACCATGAGAGTTACAAACGCAGTCGCATCCCGTAAACGTCGTAAACGAGTATTGCAAGCCGCTAAAGGCTTCCGTTTGCGTCGTTCCAAGCTTTACCGTTACGCCGCAGACGCTCTGGATCATGGCCGTCAGTATTCCTATCGTGACCGCCGCAACAAGAAGCGCGAATATCGCCGCTTGTGGCAGGTCCGTATCAATGCTGCCGCTCGTTCCGCCGGTATTACTTACAGTCGTTTCATCGAAGGTTTGAAAGCCGCCAAAGTGGATCTGAATCGCAAAGCGCTGGCTGATATTGCCGCCACGGATTCCACCGCTTTTGCCGAACTGGTCAAGCTCGCCCAGGACGGTTTGAAGGCGAAGGCTGCCTGATTCGGCCAGATCGAATCGGACTTCGTAGATCAACATCGAATTTATCAATCAACCGGGCGACCTCTTGTGGACGTCCGGTTGTTTTTTATTTGTTACTCAATATTCACCTGAACACCTCTATCCACCTTTTTATATGTCAGGAATGCTCGATCAAATCGACCCTTTGACGGAGGAAGCGCTCCAGGCTCTGCAAGCCGCAGGTAACCTCTCCGATCTGGACGCCGCACGTGTTAAATACCTCGGTGTCAACGGCCAGTTCACTGCGCTGCTCAAGCAGATGGGGTCACTCCCCAAGGATCAACGCCCCGAAGCCGGCAAGAGGATTAATATTGCCAAAAATAAACTCGAAGGGTTACTGGCCAAACAAAAAGAAGTCCTCGAACTTGCCGCCTGCCTGCCGACGGAACCAACCGATTTCACCCTGCCGGGACGACGTCCCCAACTGGGTAAGCTCCACCCACTTACCCAGGTCACCGAGGACATTGTTCGCAGTTTCCGTAAAATCGGATTCGTCGTGGCCGACGGGCCGGAAGTGGAGGACGAATATCACTGTTTTGACGCACTCAACACCCCGGCCGATCACCCGGCACGCGACAGTCAGGACACGTTTTACATCAACACCCCCAATCGTCCCTTGCTCCGCACCCATACTTCTTCCGTTCAGATTCGGGTGATGGAAAACCAACCGCCGCCAATTCGCATCATTGTGCCGGGTCGCGTTTATCGTCGAGACACAGCCGATGCCACACATAACCCGACCTTTCACCAGATCGAAGGTCTTTATGTGGATCGCAACGTCACCCTGGGTGACATGAAGGGGACGGTGGAGTTCGTGTTCAAGGAACTGTTGGGCAAGGACGTTAAGCTGAGATTTCGCCCACATTATTTTTCTTACACGGAACCCAGTCTGGAAATTGATTTCTCAAGTGCCCTGACCCGCAAGATGGGTAAGGAATGGCTGGAGATCGCCGGTTGCGGCATGGTGCATCCCAAGGTGTTCGAGAACGTGGGATACAATCCCGAGGAATGGACCGGTTGGGCTTTCGGGTTCGGGATCGAACGCATCGCCATGATTCGATATGGCATCAACGACATTCGTTTGTTCTACGAAAACGACCTGCGTTTCTTGAACCAATTCTAATTTAGGGAAAGATTTCTGATGAAAGTCACGGTTAACGGATTAAAACAATACGTGGATTTCGACTGGACGGTCGAAGAGCTGACCGAGCGATTGACCATGCTCGGGCTGGAAGTAGAGGGTGTGGAAACCGTCGGCGGTGGTTACGATGGCATCGTTGTCGCCGAAGTGCTCGAATCCAAACCCCATCCCGATGCGGACAAACTCTCCGTCTGCCAGGTGGCGGACGGGCAGGGGACACGACAGATCGTTTGCGGCGCGAAGAATTTCAAAGTGGGAGACAAGGTGCCCATGATCCTGCCCGGCAGCTCGCTTCCCGCGAAACCGGGCGAAAAACCATTCACCATCAAAGTCGGGAAACTGCGTGGCGTGGAATCCTGCGGCATGATGTGTTCAGGTTCGGAACTCGGCGTCACCGAAGATTCCGATGGCCTGATGATCCTCGATGCGAACGCTACGGTGGGACAACCTTTTGCCGAATACCTCGGTTGCGCCGAACAGGACGTGGTGCTCGATCTGGAAGTCACACCCAACCGTCCCGACTACAACAGTGTCATCGGCATCGCGCGTGAAATAGCGGCGCTGACCGGTAACCCGCTCAAGTGGCCCGAAGTCGATCCTGCCGAAAAGGGCGAAGCGGTGGAAAGTCTGGTGAGCGTTCGTATTGATGACGCCGAGAAATGTCCTCGCTACCAGGCACGCGTCATCAAAGGCGTCAAGATCGGTCCCAGTCCCAACTGGTTGAAGCAGGCCTTGGAAAAAGTCGGTGTGCGCAGCATCAGCAATGTCGTGGACGTGACCAATTTCGTGATGCTGGAAATCGGTCAACCGCTGCACGCCTTCGATTTGAACTTGCTGAAAAAGTCCGGCAATAATCTGCCGACCGTTGTCGTGCGCACCGCTTCCGATAAAGAACCATTCACCACGCTGGATGATCAGTCACATGAACTGGATTCGGAAATGTTGCTCATCGCCGATGAAACACAGGGTATTGCGCTGGCAGGTGTGATGGGTGGTTTGAATACCGAGATCAATGATCAGACCACCGACGTTCTGTTGGAGAGCGCTTGCTTCCATCCCGGAAACATTCGTCGTACATCCAAGCTGCTGGAACTTCGTACCGACGCATCGTATCGTTTTGAGCGTGGGGCCGATGTCGAGATTTGTGACTGGGCAAGTCGACGCGCGGCTCAACTGATTTTGGCAACCGCCGGCGGCACCTTGTGCCAGGGCGTGGTCGATGTCTACCCCGGCAAAACGGAACCTCAAACCATTGCGTTGCGTTACGCAAAGACCGATGCGTTGCTGGGAATTTCCATTCCCGCTGAAGAACAGAAGCGTCTCCTTGAATCCATTGAACTGAAATGCGTCGAGAGCGATGCGACTTCCTGCAAGGTGCAGATTCCAACTTATCGGGTTGATTTGAAACGCGAGATTGATCTGATCGAAGAGGTCACCCGACTTTACGGGGTGGATCGCATTCCATCCACTCCGCCGCGCGGAGCGCACGGATCGAATGAATTCGACAGCGAGCATGATCAATTGATGGAAGCCCGTCAGCTACTGACCTCAATGGGATTGTTCGAAACCCAAGGCCAGACCTTGATTGCAGAAAGCGACGCTAAACGCGTTGCAAACGATTGCGTCGCACTCGAATACCCTTTGAGTTCCGATATGAACGTCCTGCGTCCGAGCCTGCTGCCCGGACTGTTGGACGTGCTGCGCCACAACGTCAATCATCGCAACACCGACGTGGCCGTTTTTGAAGTTGGACGTGTCTTTTTACCTGACGAAAACCAAACCCGGGAATCACGCAGAGTGGCCATTGCCTGGACGGGATCACGTCAGTTGGTTTTTTGGAAAGGCGGAGCCAAAGCGGAAAAGGTCGACGTCTTTGATCTGAAAGGATTGGTGGACACCTTCCTGGACACCTTCGGTATCCGAGGATTCTCCTGGCGCACCGAGACCTGCGAACAAAACGAGTTTTTCGTTGAGAAAGCCTCGCTCTGTCTCGGCAAAAACGTGCTGGGAACCATCGGACAACTCATGCCTTTGATTGCACGTGACTACGACATCAAAGACTCCGTGTTCATGGCCGAACTGGATCTGGAACGATTGGTGGCTATGAGAGTGAGCAGTCGATCCTTCAAGGCATTGCCAGCTTACCCATCCGTTCGACGTGACATTGCGATGTTGGTCGACGAAACCACCACGCATGCCGACGTCAACCAAGCGGTGAAGAAAGCGAAGATCAATCAATTGGATTCCGTGGAAGTCTTTGACATCTTCCGGGGCAAGAACGTCCCCGAAGGAAAGAAGAGTGTCGCTTACACCTTCGTCTACCGTGACCCCGAAACAACCCTCACCGACAATCAGGTCAACAAGGCCCACGATCAGCTGGTGCAACATCTGCAAAAAGCTCTGGGTGCCGAAATGCGTTGAGGGGGCGCTGGGTTTGATACTCACGCGGAGGCGCAGAGGCGCGGTGTTTTTTTACCACGAAGTTACGAAGGGCACGAAGAAGTTGTGAGAACGACTGCGTGTTTCTGCGGTCATCAGGGTTGGTTGCATCAGTTCCATTGCGTGTGGTAATGGTTGAGCCACTCTGGACTGCGGTGGTCACGACACCGCTCTGGATACGTCAGGGAAGCGTTTTGGTTTTCTTGTTGCGAGAGATGAACTTTTTTTCTGATGTTTTGAATTCGGTCGTAGGGTGGCATTTTTTGTGTTGGGGCAGTCTTGACGCGTTCGGTTCGTATTCAAAGCTCCGATGACTCGGAGCACTCCAGAGGGCGCTTGGGTTGTTGGGTGTTCTTGGTGAAGGTGGAACGTTTTTATTGCGAGGTTGCCTCTTTGTCTTCTCCGTTGGAGGAGGAGGTTTCTTTGTTGTTTTCGATAGGGATCAAGCCATAGCGTTTC